>NZ_JBDSWZ010000110.1:0-4911 GCF_039926425.1 Dokdonella sp. | reverse complement strand
CCGCCGAATCGACGAGGCGTTCCGTCTTGCCGCTCGCAATCTCGTACTGCCACAGGTCGAGCTGATTCTGGTCGTCACTGCGCCCACGCAGGAACGTCACGCGCGTGCCATCGGGCGCGATCTTCAGCGCACGCGGCGACGGCCCGTTGAGATCCGGGTCGGAGTAGAGGCGGTCGACGGTCAGACGATCGGCATGCACGAGAGATGACAACCAGAGCAGGGCGGATGCTACAAACGCACGGGACATGGACGGCTCCGCGGGAAAGCCGACATTAGACCGCAGGCGTCATGACTCGCCAAGCGCGGCAGGCGCGCGCGCGCACGGGGGCTCCGCACCGAGCGCTCAGGGGGGGCGCAGAAAACCCGGCAAGCCACTCCAGCGTTCGAGTCGCTGCGCGATCGCCGCGCGCAGCACGCCTTCGTCGGCATGCAGCGTCACGTGCGAGCGAGCGCGCGTGACTGCGGTGTACAGAAGCTCGCGTCCAAGCACCCGCTGCGTCGTTCCGGGCAACACCACGGCGATTTCGTCGAACTCCGAACCCTGGCTTTTGTGCACGGTCATCGCGAACGCGGGTTCATGCGCAGGCAACGCGTACGGGGCAAACGCGCGGAGTGCACCGTCTGCTCCCGGAAACCACACCTGCGGATCGGCATTCGGCTCACGCCACGACACGCCGATGTCTCCGTTGAACAGACTGCGCCGATAATCATTCGCGGTGACCATCACGAGTCGGCCGTGATACCACGGTGCACTGCCGCCGAGTGCATCCTCGATTGCTCGATTGATCGCCTTGTTTCCGAAGACGCCTTCTCGCACTGCTGTGAGAATGCGAAAGCGGTTGGCAGCCGACAGCGCATCACGCGCAGTCGGTGCGAGTGCAATCGCCCGGTAGCGATCGACCCAACTACCGCGCTGCATTCGGGCGATCTCGTCACGATCGCCGCGTCGCCATTCGACGTCGAGCGGACGAGACTCAAGGAGTGCAATCGCCGCGTCGTCCCGGCCAGCGCGAATCTCCTGCGCCAGACGTCCGATGCCGCTGTGCTCGCCAAAGCGGTGGCTTTGCCGCAGTTCGACGAACACGTCGGAGAGCGCAGCGCGCGGGCTGTCGTCGATCGGAACGGAGACACCGGTCATTGCAGCGAGATCGGCGGCGGTCCCGCCGGAATAGCGATTCACCTCGTCGGCGCCCGCTCCAATGGACGCGAGCACGTGTCCGGCCTCGACGGATGCGAGCTGCCCGACGTCGCCAAGCAGCACCAGCGCGGTGTCATCGGCCAACGCGTCGAGCAGATGCGCCATCAGTGGCAGATCGATCATCGACGCTTCGTCGACGATCACGATATCGGCGCTGACGGGATGATTGCGATCGTGGCGAAAACCGACCCGCGGCCGAAAACCGAGCAGACGATGCAGCGTCGACGCCTCGTCGGCGCGAATGGCGGCGCGCACCGAGTCGCTGCAGTCGATCGCCGCCGTGCGCTCGCGGATCGATTCGCCCAGTCGTGCAGCCGCCTTGCCGGTCGGTGCAGCGAGGCGAATGCGCGGCAGCGGTCGGCCCTGCGCTTCGGCACTTTCAAGCAACGCCACCAGCAACCACAGAACGCTGGTGGTCTTTCCGGTACCCGGGCCACCGCTGATGACCGCCAGGTGAGAACGCAATCCCAGCGCGACCGCGATGGCTTGCCAGTCGGTATCACGCGAGGGGGGGAACCGCTGTTGCATCCGTTCGCGAAGCCCCGGCAGATCCCCGATCTCACGCAGCAAACGCGCACGCGCACGCAGCGACGACGCAACCTTGCGTTCGTAGTCGAAATACCGACGCAGCCACAGACGATTCGCACCGTCGAAGACCAGAGGCGCGGCGCTGTCGATATCAACCCTGCAGACGAGCGACGAGGCCTGCAGTGCGTGGCGCAACGCGACCGCCGTCGGCCACACCGCCTCCGGCGGTTCGGAGCTGGCCGTCGACAGAAGTTCACCGAGCGCGGACAGTTCGAGACAACTGTGGCCCTGCGCAATCGCCTGGCTCGCCGCCGCGCAGGCGAGCGCGAACACGTCGTCGTCGCGGCCGTCGAGGCGTCGCATCATCCGGGCGAACTCGACGTCGAGGGCGCGCAGCGCACCGCTGTTCTGCAATTTCCCGAGGTCAATCACCGCGTCGCCCCGGCCGCCAGCAACGTGTCCATCGCGTCGATCAACGTGGCGTTCGGACGATCGACATGCACGCCATGGCTGCCATCGGGCGACAGACCGCGCAGGAACAGGTAGATCGCGCCTCCGAAATCGCGCGCGTAGTCATAGCGATCGCCAAGCCGCGCGCGCAACCATCGGTGCAACGCAAGCGTATAGATCAGGTATTGCAGATCGTAGTCGCTGTCCTGCACGGCAGCTGCCAACGCAGCCGGCGCGTAGTCCGCGCGACGCGTGCCGAGATGATTGGTCTTGTAGTCGACGATCCACCAGCGTCCATCGTGACGATAGACGAGATCGATGACGCCGGTCATCAACCCTGCGAGACGATGCTGCGCACGCGCGAAATCGGTTCGTCGCTGCTGATAGCCGTCGCTGCGCAGCAGCGCGATCAGCGCGTCCGGATTCGCGCCCGCGATCGCGAAATGGAACGGCAGTTCGGCACGGCGATCGCGCGCCGCCAGCCCGGCCAAGGTCACGTCGCCCGGCAGTCGCGTGTTCAGTGTCGCACCGAGCATCCGGGCAACCACGCGTTGCAATTCCGCATCGCGCTCAGCCGATGCGAGCGCGTGCCGATGCAATCGCGCGACGATCGCCTCACGTTCGCTCGCCGGCAGCGCCGAACCGGCATGACCTCGCCAGACGAAAAAATCGGTGCGTTCGAGAATCTCGTGGATCGCGGTGCCGAAGCGATCACCGCGTGGCCAGTCTGCGATGCCGGCGTCGACAGCGGCGGCTGCGGCATCGGCGTTCGGCGGGGTCTCATCGTCCACGCCGTTCGCATCGTCGAGCGTGCTGCGCTGCCCATCACGTAGTTGCGAAAAGCTGCTGATCCACCACGTCGCATCGATGTGTGCGCCGAGCCGGCGCGCCGGAGGAAGCGATGACATCGGTGACGGCTGGGTGGTCTTGCCGCTTGTTTCCGGAACGTCGACGATCCGCACTCCGTCGGGAAAGGAGTGTTGGAGGCGCAGCAGCGCAGCGCGTGTTTCGCCCTGTGCCTTGGGCATCACGCCGCGGTGCCACAATTGCGCCAATGCCGGCGCAAGACCCTTGCTGCCGATGACATCCCACGAGAACCAGCAGGCGTACCGCGCGCGCGTCAGCGCGACGTACAGCACGCGCACACGCTCGGCGAGCGACTCGCGTTGCTCGAGGGATCGGGCGTTGTCGAAATCGTCCGCCTGTTCGTCACCCGCAGCGCGCACCCACAGATTCCTTGTGTCGTCGGCATGCCATTCGAACGTGCTCGGCGTTCCGCTGTGCTGACCCGGGCTGAGCGCGGTGAACGGCAGAAACACCAGGTTGTACTCGAGTCCCTTGCTCGCGTGGATGGTGGCGATCTGCACGCGGTCCGCGTCCGACTCAAGGCGCACCTGTTCCTCTTCGTTGCGATCATCGGCTTCCGCAATCCGCCGCCCGAGCCAGTCGATCAAGCCGGCTTGCGCGAACTGGCGTGCCGATTCGCGCTGCAGCAGATCAGCGAGCTGCAGATAATTGGTCATGCGGCGATCGCCGGAACGCTCATCGAGAATCGTCGCGGCGCGCCATTCGAAGACCCGTTCGCACATCGCCAGAACGCCGTGCTCCGTCCACAGCCGGCGCAATGCGTCGAGGCGCTGCAACTGCGCCTGCCATGCGTGCGCGTTTTCCGCGGCGGCGAGCATTGCAAGCGCGCTCGCATCGAAACCGAACAGTCTCGACGCAAGGGCTGCGCGTAGACTCGCATCGTCACGGCCGTCGATGGCGGCAAGGAATGCGTGCAAGTCACGCGCTTCGCTCGACGCGAAGACGCTTTCCTGGCGAATCATCGCGCTGGCGACGCCGCGCGCGGTCAGCGCGTCCTGCATCAACGTCGCCTCTGCGTTGGTGGTCACGAGCACCGCCATATCGTGCGAAACGAGTGGGGCGGGCACGCCCGACTGTCGATTCCGCACCGTTGCCGAACCGGCGCGTGACGCCGCCAACAGGTCGACGATCGTCTGCGCACAACCCCGCGCCAACTGCGATCGCCCATCGTCCTTGTTGGGTGTGTCGCTTCCGTCGCGCAGAGTCCACACGGTCAGCGGAGTGATCGGTGCGCCGTCGACGACCACGTCGTCATCGGCAACCCGGCCGCCCGCTTGAACGCTGCGAAAGCGGATTCGCTCATCGACGAACGCAGGGTGCGCGTCGTCCTGGGTGAACACTGCATCGATGGCACGCAGCAGGCCTGGCGACGAACGGAAATTGCGCGACAGCGCATGGCGCGCATGCGCGCCGGCCGATGCGCGCAGGTAGGCTTCGATATCGCCGCCGCGAAACCGGTAGATCGCCTGCTTCGGATCGCCGACGAGGATCAATGCACCTCCCGGGTGCGCTGAATGCATGCGTTGAAAAATTTCGAACTGGTGTTGGTCGGTGTCCTGGAACTCGTCGACGAGGATGACCGGATAGCGCGCGTGCAGCGCGCGCGCAAGACGCGGACCCTGCTCGACGTCAACGAGTGCGCCGTACAGGTGATGGATCAGGTCGTCGTAGCTCTGTCGCGATGCATGCTGCTTGCGCACCGACAGTTGCGCCTGCGCATGGGAACGCGCTTCATCGAGGAGAACGGGCCAGCGGCGCGATTGCGCCGTGTCGACAGACCGGGCCGCGTCGAGCCACGCGTCGACGGCAACCGTGAATGCATTATGCAGGTCGTGCAATTCCTCTCGTGCGGCGGCGGCCAGTTTGCG
>NZ_JBDSWZ010000109.1:0-6637 GCF_039926425.1 Dokdonella sp. | reverse complement strand
GCGCTGATCGTTGCGGGTTCGATCGTGATGATCGCGTTTTGACGATCACGGTAGGAGCGCCTTCAGGCGCGATGCTCTTGGATCTCGTCAGAAGAACAGCATTGCGGCTGAAGCCCCTCCTGCAATGGTTGTGGATCAGAACCTGCCGGATTGGTAATCGCGCATCGCCTCGGAGATCTGCTCTGGCGTATTCATCACGAACGGTCCGTATTTCGCGACTGGCTCGTTGAGTGGTCGGCCGGCAACGACAATCAGGCGCACGGGTTCATCGGTCGCGGCAATCAGCACGTCGTCGCCGTCGCGCTCGAGCACGGCAAGATCTCCGCGGTCGATCCGCTGCGATGCATCGGCCGCACCGATGTGCGCGCTCCCCGCGTAGACGTATGCGAACGCGTTGTGGCCCGGTTTCAACGACAGCGAAAAGCGTGTACCCGGCGCAAGGGACACGTCCACGTACAGCGGATCCACCGCGACACCGCTGACCGGACCCTCGACGCCGTCGACCGATCCAGCGAGGACGCGCACACGCACGCCGGGTGCCGGCTGGATCTCCGGAATGGACTCGGGCGCGATGTCCTGATAACGCGGCGCACACATCTTTGCGGCGGCGGGCAGGTTCACCCACAGCTGGAAGCCCCACATCAGGCCATCCTGCTGCTCGGGCATTTCCGAATGCACGATGCCGCGCCCGGCGGTCATCCACTGCACGCTGCCCGGCGTCAACAGGCCGGAATTGCCCTGGTTGTCGTGGTGGCGCATGCGACCGGCGAGCATGTAGGTCACCGTCTCGAAGCCGCGGTGGGGGTGATCGGGAAAACCGCCGATGTAGTCGCCGGCCTGGTCCGAGCGGAATTCGTCGAGCATCAGGAACGGATCGAGCATGTCGAGTTCGCGCTGACCGATCACGCGCGTGAGTTTCACTCCGGCGCCGTCGGACGTCGGCTGTCCGCGCACGACACGGGCGACCTGGCGAGTGTGAGTGGACGTTGCGTTCATGACATCTCCGGGCGAGGCAAGGTCGACAAGATGCGACCGCGCCAGCCGGTGGACAAGCGCGCGCCGAGGAACGCAGTGATGTGACGAAGGAAACGATCACGTTGAAACAGCTCGCAGATACGCGAGATCGGTGCGGACGTCCTTCGACCGACCTACGACTCGCCGAGCCCGATTCTCAATGCACCCAACGCCCGCTGCGCCGACGCGGTGGCACCTGGCCGCCTTCGCCGGGAGGCGCGTTCTGTTCCGCAACGCTCAGCGGATGATCGTGCCAGTACTGCGCAACGGCGCCGACTGCCGCAGGAATCTGCGCGAGGCATTCGTCGTACTCGTCGTCACCGAGCGGCGCGAACTCCGCGTCGCTCTCGAACACGCCGTCGTCGATCGCCAGCGCGATGATCGGTCCGAGCAGTTCCATCAGTTCCGAGTCATGCCCGAGGCGGCCTTCCCACACTGGCGCGCGCAGGTCGATTCCGCGGGAAAATCCCTCGCACCAGCCGCGCGCGGTGAATGCGGGCGGACCCTCCTCGACATCGAGCTCGCCGAGAATCGGTTCGTAGCTGCTGGTCTCGAGTTCTGGTGCAATGGCATCGTTGAGGCGCGCGAGGAGGGTGAGTACGCGCTCACCGAGCGACGGATCGACGAACGGCTCGTGCAGGATCTCCGGCAGCCACTCCTCCGGTTTTGCCGGCGTCGGGCCGATCGCCAGTGCCGTCAGGAATCCATGCACGCCATCGAGCAGAAGGTCCTCTTCGCCGCCGTGCGCGCGCAGGAACTGGTCGAGTTCTTCCAGCTCGGTGTCGCTCGGTGAAACCAGCCACTCAGACATTGTCGATTTCCAGCACGACGGGGGTGTGGTCGGACGCGCGCTCCCAGGTTCGCGGCTCGCGATCGATCGATGCGCCTCGACAACGCGAACGCAGAGCCTCCGACGCCAGAATCAGATCGATGCGCATGCCCATGTTCCGGCGGAAGGCAGCTTGTCGATAATCCCACCAGCTGTACTGTCCGTCGTCCTGATTGAACAGGCGGAACGTATCGATCAGACCCAAGTCGTTGATCGCCTTCAGTGCATCGCGTTCCGGCTCCGAACACAACACCTGACCGTGCCACGCCGCAGGATCGTGCACATCGCGATCGTCCGGCGCAATGTTGAAATCGCCGAGGACGACGAGGTGTGGATGACGACGGATTTCCTCGCCGAGAAACGCCGTCACCTTTGCCAGCCAGTCGAGCTTGTATGCGTATTTCTCGCTGCCGACCGCCTGGCCGTTGACGACGTAGAGATTCACGACGCGCACGTCGCCGACGGTTGCACTGAGAATTCGCCGTTGCGGATCATCGAATCCGGCGACGCCATGTTGCACATCGCTGATCGGCAGGCGCGAAAGGATCGCGACACCGTTGTAGGTCTTCTGGCCGGAAAATGCACTTTGATATCCGGCCGCCTGCAACGCCGCCTCGGGGAACTTCGGGTCCTCGAGTTTGGTTTCCTGCAGCGCGAGGACGTCCGGCTGTGCGTCCGCGCACCAGCGCTCCACATGCGGCAGGCGCACGTTGAGCGAATTGACGTTCCAGCTCGCAATTTTCATGGCGCGATGATAACGCAGCGGTGATCCGCTACGCCCCGACCGCCAGACCGTAGCTGCGAAGCAACGCGTCCGGTTGTGGCGCGCGTCCGCGGAATTCGATGAAGCTTTCGAGTGCCGGACGTGACCCGCCGACACTGAGGATCGCCTTGCGGTACGCCTCACCGGTCGCGCGGTCGAACACGCCCGCTTCCTCGAATCGCCCGAACGCGTCCGCCGACAACACTTCGGCCCACAGATAGCTGTAATAGCCAGCGCCGTAACCGCCAGCAAAGACGTGCGTGAAGGCGTGCGGAAAGCGCTGCCACGACGGCGGATGCAGGACCGCCACCTCGTCGCGAACCTCGTCGAGGATTTCCATCGCGCGTGCGCCGCGCGCCGCATCGAATTCGCGATGGATGCGGAAATCAAACAGCGCGAACTCGAGCTGGCGCACCAGGAACAAGCCGGCCTGGAAATGCCGCGCCGCCTGCATGCGATCGAACAATTCCTGCGGCAGACGTTCGCCGGTCTGCCAGTGGCACGCGAACAGATCGAGCGCCTCGCGCTGCCAGCCAAAATTCTCCATCAACTGGCTCGGCAACTCCACTGCATCCCATTCGACGCCGTTGATTCCGGCGATGCCGGGATAGTCGACTTCCGTCAAAACGTGGTGCAGCCCGTGACCGAATTCGTGGAACAGCGTCAGGACGTCGTCGTGCGTCAGCAGCGACGGCGTCGTGGCTGTCGGTGGCGCGAAGTTGCAGGTGAGGAAAGCGACCGGCAGTTGCGTCGAACGTTCGCCACCGGCGTCGCGTGCGAAGCGGTTGACGCAGACATCCATCCACGCACCCCCACGCTTACCGCTGCGCGCGAAGAGATCGACATATGCACCGGCAAACACGCGGCCGTTTGCGTCGAGCAGATCGTAGTAGCGGACGTCCGTGTGCCAGACGTCGACATCGTCACGCCGTCGCAACGTGACGCTGAACACGCGTTCGGTGATCGCGAACAGCCCGTCAATCACGGGGTCGAGTGCGAAGTAGGGTTTCAGCTCCTCCTCGTTCAGCGCGTATTTGCGCTCGCGCAGCTTTTCCGATGCGTACCCGCTGTCCCACGACTGAAGATCGTCGATGCCGAGTTCGGCCTTTGCAAACGCGCGCAGTTCCGCAAGTTCGCGTTGCGCCACCGGCTTTGCGCGGGAGGCGAGATCGCGCAGGAATGCGAACACCGCATCCGGTGACGGCGCCATCTTGGTGGCCAGCGAGTCCTCGGCTGCGTCGGCAAATCCGAGCAGCCCTGCAGCCTCATGGCGAAGCGCAACGATGCGGTCGATGCGTGCCGAATTGTCGTGCGTACCTGCATCCGGGCCCTGGTCCGACGCGCGTGTCTGGTACGCGCGGTACACGCGTTCGCGCAACGACCGGTCGTCGGCGTACGTCAGCACCGCCTGCACGCTCGGCTGTTTCAGCGTGACCCGCCAGCCTTCCTCTGATTTCTCCTGCGCGTATTCGCGCAACACGTCGCGGCCCGATTCCGGAATTCCGGCGACGCCCGCTTCCGCCGTGATCGTTTCGCTCCACGCGTCGGTCGCGTCGAGCACGGCTTCCTCGAATTCGGTCGAGAGCTTCGCCAGTTCATTCGAGATCTCGCGAAACCGCGAACGCGCCGGTTCTTCCAGCGCCACGCCCGAGAGTTTGAAGTCACGCAATTCATTGTCGACCAGGGTTCGCGCGGAACGCGGATACGCCGCCATCGAAGGCGAATCCGCGACCGCCTTCACCGCGGCGTAGAGCGCGCGGTTCTGACCCAGCTCGCTCGCGTGCTCGACGATTTTTTCCTGGGCGGCGGAATACGCCTTGCGCAGTTCGTCCGAATCGGCAACGCCATGCAGGTGCGACACGGGCGCCCACACGCGGTTGAGACGGTCTTCGCATTCCTCACCCGCCAGAATCACGCCGCTGAAATCGCGTGGTGCGTCCGAGGCCAACAATGCCTCGATTCGGGTGCGATAGTCGGCGAGCACCGCGTCGACCGCCGGTCCGACATGCTCGGGACGAATTGCGGAGAAACGTGGAAGAGGAGAGGCGTTGAGCAGCGGATTTTCGGAGGTCATGGCAGCGTTCTGCGCGGAGTCGGACCGACAACGTGGCGGGCAGGCCGGTGAAAATCAAGCGCAGGGGTGCCGTGGAAGCTGCTGCGCAAATCCTCTACCCTCTCGCCATGAATATCCGACCCTATCAAGGCATCACGCCGCGCCTCGGCGCAAACGTCTACGTCGATCCAGGCGCCCATGTCATCGGCGACGTCGAGTTCGGCGATGACACGTCGATCTGGCCCGCAGTCGTTGCCCGCGGCGACGTGCACTCCATCCGCATTGGTGCGCGCACGAATGTGCAGGACGGAACGGTCCTGCATGTGACGCACGCGGGCGAATACACCGAGGAGGGATTTCCACTGCTGATTGGCGACGACGTGACCATCGGCCACGCCGCAGTCGTGCACGCGTGCACCATCCACGATGCCTGCCTGATCGGCATGAACGCAACCGTGCTCGACGGCGCGGTCATCAGCCGCCACAGCATGATCGGCGCCGGCTCGGTGGTGTCCCCGGGCAAGCGGGTCGGCGAAGGCGAGCTGTGGCTCGGCAATCCGGCGCGCTTCGTTCGCAAGCTCTCGGCCGCGGAGATCGAACGGCTGTACTACTCGGCCGCCCACTACGTAAAGCTCAAGAACAACTATCTGAACCCCACTGCATGAGCATGCACGGCGGCATGGTCCTCTGTGCAAGTCGATCACGCTGACGCGACGAAAACGCTGGCGTACGACATCCGCCAGGGTTTCACGCTGCCGGCGAGACCGTTCTGAAGAACGGCAGTCCGATTGAAATCGAATCGACCGGCGACGTCTCCGCTTCAAGGATGGAAAGAATCGCCAGCGCCTCGGAACGATGATCGCCGCACATCGAATGGGCCGGTCGAAGGCGCCGGCAGACGTCCGGACGCTCGGGTCGTCCGAAAATCGCGCAGGCGTAATCACCGACCAGCTGCACGCACGGAATTCCGGCAGGCTTCCCATGCGGCATGCCGGGAATCGGCGAGCTGATCGACGGAGCGATGCAACAGGCACCGCAGCCCACGCGGCATTCGATTGCGGTCACGTGCCATTTTCCGCGGACAGCATTGCGCGAAGCTCCGCGTACACCGGAGCCGTATCCGCGCGATGGTTGTGCCAGATCGAAAAGGATTCCGCGGCTTGCTCGACCAGCATGCCAAGGCCGTCGCAAACGATGCCTGCGCCGGATGCACGCGCCCACGACAGAAACGCCTGCGCTGCTTTCGCGTACGACAGGTCGTAGCACACCGTCGTCGCTGCGGTCAGCGTGAAGGGCAAGTCCAGAGGGGCATCCGAGTGTCCTGCCGACGTCGCGTTGACGATCAGATCGAAGGCCGGCAAGGACGCCAGTTCGCTCATGCCGGAGAAGTCGACACGAACGGAATCATCGATCAGGGTGCGCAGCGAGTGCGCGCGATCGATCGAACGATTGGCGATCAGGAGTTCGGCAATGCCCGCGTCAATCAGCGCGAATGCCGCGGCGCGCGCCGCACCGCCTGCGCCGAGCAGCAATACACGCCGGCCTATCGGGTCGAGCTGCTGGCGCTCGCGCAGGTCGCGCAGCAAGCCGATGCCGTCGGTGCTGTCGCCGTGCCAGTGGTCGCCTTGGCGAACCAGCGTGTTGACGCTGCCCGCGCGACGCGCCCGGTCGCTCAGCGAGGAACATCGCGTCGCCGCGTCCTCCTTCAACGGTAGCGTGACGTTGGCGCCGCGCCCGTCGTCGTCGGCAAACGCGGCAAGTGCCCGGTCAAACCCGGCGCGACCGGATTCGATCGCGCGGTAGTCGACGTCGATGCCAAACTGCGTGCCGAACGCTGCGTGGATGCGCGGCGAGAGCGAATGCGAAATGGGTTGGCCGAAAACGGCGTAGCGGGGTTGCATCAAACAATCGGCTCCGGTTCTCGGGAGTTCCGTGGGAGCGGCTTCAGCCGCGATGCTTTTGGCCGCAGGGGCATCGC
>NZ_JBDSWZ010000108.1:0-4275 GCF_039926425.1 Dokdonella sp. | reverse complement strand
TGACGAGAGGCAGTCCCCAGATCAGCAGCAGCGAAAACGCGATGCCGAGGGGGGCGACGAACCACACGGCCGGCGTGCGGAAGCCGCGCGGCACGTCCGGACGGCGCACGCGCAGCAGCATCACCGCCGCGCAGATGACAATGAACGCGGCGAGCGTGCCGATGTTGATGAGTTCGGCCACCTGGGTGATCGGGAACAGTCCGGCGACAAGGGCGGTCACCACGCCGACGATCAGGGTGGGTCGCGCCGGCGTGCCGAAGCGCGGATGCACCTTCGCGAACCACGCAGGCAGCAGTCCATCGCGCGCCAGCGCAAACCAGATGCGCGCGGCGCCGAGCGTGAACGCAAACAGCACGCTGACCACGCCGATCACCGCAGCGATCGCGATCGCGATGCTGACCCAGTGCAGTCCGCGCGCCGCGAAGGCTTCCGACACCGACGCGTCGCCGCCGAGTTGCGTGTAAGGCACGATGCCGGTCAGTACCAGCGACACCGCGATGTACAGCACCATCGCGATCGCCAGTGACAGCACCACCGCGCGCGGCAAGTCGCGCTGCGGATTCTTCGCTTCTTCGGCTGCAGTCGTCAGCGTGTCGTAGCCGAACACCGCAAAGAACACGATGCTCGCGCCGGTCAGCACGCCCGGCCAGCCGAAATGCCCCACGCCTTTCGCGTCCACCACGCGTTCGGGAATGAAGGGATGCCAGTTGGCGGTATCGATATAGAAGACGCCGACGCCGATGACCAGCGCAATGCCCGCCACCTTGATCGCAACAATCAGCGTATTGAGTCGCGCGCCCCACTCGGTACGCACGGTGAGGAGAATCGCGACCAGCAGCGTGATCGACGCGGCAATCACGTTGAACACGTGGCCTTCACCGGTACCGACCGCGCCTTGCGCCCACGCAGGCAAATGCACGCCCGCGGATGCGAGCAGCACCTGCACGTAACCGGACCAGCCGATTGCGACGACCGCAACCACGAGCGCGTATTCAAGCAGCAGGTCCCAGCCGATCGTCCACGCGACAAACTCGCCAAGCACCGCATAGCCATACGTGTATGCACTGCCAGTGACGGGAATCATTCCCGCAAACTCCGCGTAGCACAGCGCGGCCGCCGCACTGCCGATGCCGGCGATGATGAAGGCGAGCGCCACCGCGGGTCCTGCGTTGACCGCCGCCTGCTGGCCGGCGAGCACGAAGATGCCGACCCCGATGATCCCGCCGATGCCGATCGCAGTGAGCTGCCACAGCCCGAGCACGCGACGGAAATCGCGCCTTGCGCCGACTTCGGCTTGCAGCTGCTCGATGGTTTTGTGCCGCGTCAGTTTTGCAATCAGGCTCATCGTGCGCTCCCCGGAGTGGCGGAGGATCATAGCCGAGCGGGAGCCAATAGCAGAGTTGCAGCTTGAACCGCGAATGACCCGAAGCGCACGCAGCCGACGAAGAGAAAAAACTCGACGAGCAGTCCTTCGTGTCCTTCGTGGTCAGAGTTCTTTTGAGCGCCCGGACAAGCTCACTTCCTCGCGCATGACAACCGCGCAACAAAGTTCGCCGTCCGACGCATTGCACTCGACGAGCATCGCCCGATCGCGCCCTTCGCGCTTGGCGCGGTACAGCGCGGCATCGGCCAGGGCGATTGCGTGTTCGAGATTGAGGTCGGCGTCGCCGGATGCGTCGGCCGGATAGCCAATCGCGCCGATCGATGCGGTCACGTCGATCGCGAGTGCGCCGACCTGCACGGGCTTGGCCGCGATGCCGGCGAGGAGCCGACGCAGGGGGACGTCCGCCGCGGCGCGATCAATGTCGCGCAGCAGCAGCAGGAATTCCTCGCCGCCCCAGCGCAGAACGATGTCGCCCGCGCGCGCTGCACGTTGCAAGCGGCGCGCAATTTCCAGCAGCACGGCATCCCCAGCGTCGTGGCCGTGCCCATCGTTGATGCGCTTGAAGTGATCGATATCGAGCAAGGCGACCAGCAACATTTGCCCACCCCGCGCCCGCCGCGCGCGTTCGGTTTCGGCGGCGACGGCGAGCGTGAAATAGCGCCGGTTCTTGAGCCCGGTCAGCGGATCGGTCACGGCCGCCTGCTCGAGCTGCGCGTTGGCGGACGCGAGTTCGCGCGTACGCATCGCCACTTCGACTTCGAGCGCGGCGGCCCGACGACTGGTGCGACGCGAACGCCATCGGCCGATGCCGAGTCCGAGTGCGAGTGTCAGCAACGCGCCAGCCGCAAGCGTCCATCCGCGCTGCCACCAGTGCGCGTCGACCGCGAAATCGAAGCTGAGCGGTTGCGCGGCGACACCGTCCGCGTCGCGCGCCTGCACCTGCAACTGGTAGTGACCTGGTGGCAAGCGCGGGTAGGCCGCAAATGCGTCCGCGCTCCATGGGCTGAAGTCCTCCTCCAGACCCGCGAGTCGAGTCCGGTAGCGCACCGCGTATTCGCGGTCGAACGCGAGCAGGCTGTACTCGAAGCGCACACCGTTGTCATCCGGCGGCAACACGAGGCCGGCGGTGAGCGGCGTCGACTGTGCTCCCCAGTGGGCAGCCGTCAGATGCAATGGCGACGAGGCGGCGGCCTGCGTGGAAAGCGCCGGCTGGAACGCAGCAAGTCCTGCGGCCGTGGCTCCAAACACTCGGCCGCGATTGTCGACCGCACTCGCGGTGACCTCGGGACTGACCAGCCCTGCCTGCGCGCCGTAGGTTTCACCCTGCTGGTCCGCCGCTCCTTCGCGCGCGAGTCGCATCGCGCCGCGCGCACCGAACACATACACCGCCGCACCATCGAGTCGCACATGGGTCAACGCACCAAGTGCGTGCGTCGCCGGATAGGTCACGCAGGTGCCGTCGGCATCGAGCCGCCTGAGGCCGCTGCGCGATGCGAGCCACAACGTGGGTGCTCCGGCACGCTGGTCGGGCTCGATCCGGAACGGCGCGAGATCCGCCAGGCAGGGCGCATTGACGACGCGCCAGCCGCGGCGATCGAGTCGGGACAGTCCCGACTCGGTCGCGACCCACAGGATGTCGTCACCCGGATTGGCCGGGTCCGCAAGCACGGCGAGTCCGTGGACGGCGGTTTCGACATCGAGACCGGCGACGCCATCGATCTTCTTGACGCCTTCGGCCGACGTCCAACGGGCGAGGCCATGCGCGGTCGCGGCATAGATCTCGTCACCGCCGTCGATGTGCCGCTGTACGACCTGCTCGACGGAGACGCCCGGAAGCGCCGAGTTGTCGGCCGTGAAATCGAGTTCGAGTGTGTCGCCCTTCCAGCGTTGCAAGCCGCGGCTGTGGGCAATCCAGCGTCGGCCATCGGACGTATCGATCAAATCGTGGACGAGTTCCGCATTCTGCCCGGGGGGCAGCAGCGGAACGAAGCGACCCGCACCCCAGCGCGCCGCACCGCCGGCGGTGCCGACCCAGAGCGTGCCGGTCGGTGCGGACCAGCCGACGCTGAGCACGATGCGGTCGGGTAGACCCATGCGCTCGTCAAACAGCGCGAATCGATCGTTCTCGACGCGCGCGATGCCGGCGGTCATCGTCCCGATCCACAGCACGTTGCGGTAGCGCTCGCGCAGCAGGCTGTGCACCGCATTTGACGGCAGGCCGTGGCGCGTGTCGATCAAGCGCCAGCGACCGTCGGCGTGGATCTCGGCGAGTCCGCCGGGACGCAACGCGGCGAGCAAAACCTGCTCGCCTGCCGGGTCGACATCGGGCAGCAGCGCAAACACCATCGCGGTCGGAAACTGGTTGCCTTCGCCAAACACCTGAAGCCGTTTCCCGTCATAGCGCGCGACGCCACGCCCGCTGCCGATCCACAGATCCCCGGCATAGCGCGCCATCGACAGGCCCACGTTGTTGGGCAAACCCTGCGCTTTCGTGATCGCGACATCCGTGCGCGTCGGCGTCGCGCCGTCGATGTCGGCCAGCTGGATCACGCCTTCGAAGTTGGTGCCGACCCACAACCGCCACTGTCCGTCGATCGTTTCGCCGAACAGGCTGCGCGCGCCGGCTGCGCCGAGCGCCTCGATCCGTTCGCAGCGCGTGACTGCGCAGCGGAACAGGCCTTCGGATGCGGCGATCCACATGCGTCCATCGGGCGCTTCGAAAAACGCACCGACCGGGCCGGAGGCGCCCGGAAGATCGAGTGCCTGTTTCCCATTGCCGGTGATGCGCCACGCACCCACCGAATCGGTACCGATCCACACCGCGCCGTCACGCGCCTGCGCGAGTGCGCCCACCGCGAAGCTGCGCTCGCCGGTCGGAAGGTCAATGCCTT
>NZ_JBDSWZ010000107.1:0-8850 GCF_039926425.1 Dokdonella sp. | reverse complement strand
ATCTGGTCCGGGATCGGCCACAGGTTTGACGAAGGCACCGCAACGTATTCGGCAAACGCGCCGTTGCGGCTGACGCCGATCCCGACGGTGTTTGGACACAGGTGCTGCTTGCCTGCGCGGCAGTTGCGACAGACGCCACAGACGACGTGGCCCTCGGCCGATACGCGCTGACCGACGGTGTAGCCGCGCACCCCGTTGCCGATGTCGACGATCCGCCCGACAAACTCGTGGCCGATCACGAGACCTGGAGTGATCGTGCGCTGCGACCACTCATCCCACTTGTAGATATGCAGATCGGTGCCGCAGATCGCGGTCTTCTCCAGTTTGACCAGCACGTCGTTCGGGCCGATCTCGGGTACCGGCACATGTTCCATCCAGATCCCGCGCGCGGCTTCGCGCTTGACCAGCGCCTTCATCATCTGCGTCATCGTTGACTCGCTCGGACGGCCACGGAATGGGCGCGACTGCCGCGATTATACGTTCCGGCCTCGTGACCGGCCGAGAGTTTCAGCCGCCGCCGGAGGTGTATAAGGGTTGGATGTTGCGGATCAATCAGCTTCCGACTTGTCAGCAGGGCCCCCAACACCGAAAATACCCGGTGGTCATTGGCGCGTCGGGGGGCGGCCACTCATGAAGATTCTGGAGACTTTGAGGCGCTGGTTCGGGTCGTCGAATCCTGCGCCGCGCGCGAAGACTGCCTCGCAATCGGCGCAGTCGCAGCGTCGGGGCAAGCCGCGCCTCAATGCCCGCGACGGCATGCGCGTGCTCGTCGTGGACGATTCAGCGACAATTGTCGCGGTGCTGCGCCGCATGCTTGAACAGAATGGCTACATCGTTCTCGAAGCACTGGATGCCGAAAAAGGCATCGAAGTGGCGAATGCCGAACTCCCCGATCTGATCTTTCTCGACATCGTGCTGCCTGGCATGAGTGGGTTCGCCGCGTTGCGCCAGTTTCGTCGCGAAGGTCCGACACGTGACATTCCGATCATCATGATGAGCGGCAACGAACAGGCGACCGAGCAGTTCTATGCGCAGAAAATCGGTGCCGACGACTTCATGAAAAAGCCGTTCTCGCGTTCGGAAGTCTTTGCGCGCATCGAGGGCCTTCTCGACACGACCCTGCTTCCGAAGCGTCTCAACATGCGCGGTGTGGACACGTCGGAGCCGGTACCCGCTCCCACATCGGCGTCGTGAGCTGCGGATTCGCGCACCGCCTGCCGACGTCGTCCCGTTCCAGCCGACTCTGAACGCGCGCGCATCCGCGTCTATGCCGGTCCGGAGTTGCCCATGCCCCTGACCGATCAACGGCCGCCCGCGATTGTCCTCATGGGTCCGACCGCATCGGGCAAGACGGCGCTGGCCTGTGCGCTTGCCGACCGATTTCCGCTTGATCTGGTCAGCGTCGATTCCGCATTGGTGTATCGGGGGCTCGACATCGGGTCGGCCAAACCGGATCCGCAAACGCTTGCGCGATACCCGCACCGGCTGATCGACATCCGCGAACCGTCGAGTCCCTATTCCGCAGCGGATTTCCGTGCGGACGCGCTTCTGCAGATGCGTGACATCTCCGGGTTCGGCCGGGTTCCCCTTCTCGTCGGCGGAACCGGCCTCTATTTCCGCGCGCTGGAGCGAGGGCTGTCACCGCTGCCGCAGGCGGATCCTGCGCTGCGTCTGAGGCTGGTTGCCGAAGCCGGACGCATCGGCTGGGTGGCCCTGCACGCGCGACTTGCCGAAGCGGATCCGCAAGCGGCGGATCGAATCCGACCGTCCGATACGCAACGGCTGCAGAGGGCGCTGGAAGTGATCACGTTGACCGGGCGGCCGCTGTCCGACCTTCAGGGCGGCTTGAATGAAAAGCTTCCATGGCGACTGCTGAAGATCGCACTGGTTCCAATGGATCGCGCGATTCTGCATTCGCGCATCGCGATGCGTTTCGATGCAATGCTGGCGGACGGATTTCTCGATGAGGTGCGTCGGCTCCGCACCGATCCCGCACTGCACGCAGATCTGCCGGCAATGCGCGCGGTGGGCTACCGGCAGGCATGGTCGCATCTGGACGGGGACATTGATGCGGCGACGTTTCGCGACCATGCGATCTTCGCCACCCGCCAGCTCGCCAAACGCCAGATCACCTGGTTGCGCAGTGAGGTGGACGCGGTATGGTTCGACCCCGAGCAGACCGCGCTGGTCCACGTGGTTGGCGATTTGGTGACGCAGTTCCTGCCAACCAGCACCACGCGCGGGCGATAGTGTGCTCCCGGGCATTTTCTTTGCAGGAACAAATCGTTAAGATCGCGCAAAGGACCACCTCACCTTGAATCGGCACAGCGCGGGGGCGTTGTGACTTTACCGATTCCGATTTCGTTGCCGGAGAAGAAGACCATGTCCAAGGGGCAGTCGTTGCAGGATCCGTTTCTCAATGCGCTCAGACGCGAGCGCGTTCCCGTCTCCATTTATCTCGTCAACGGCATCAAGCTGCAGGGAACGGTCGAATCCTTCGACCAGTTCGTGGTGCTGCTGCGCAATACCGTCAGCCAGATGGTCTACAAGCACGCGATTTCCACGGTGGTGCCGTCGCGCAACGTGCGTGTGACCGGGCCGGATGGCGTGCAGCACGGCGTCGATCTCCCTCCCGCATCGGCATCAGGCGATGCGCACGCACCGGACGATAGCGCTGCCTGAGTCCGGTAAACTCGTGGACCGCCTTGAATCCGCCGGTGACGGACGCATTCAAGGGGACCCACGACCAAGGTGACTCCGCTGTTCGAACGATCGAAAAAAGGCGAGCGGGCTCTGCTGTTGTTGCCACAGGCGCCCGGCCACAATGACCCGCGTGCGCTCGAGGAATTCGCCGAGCTGGCCCGCTCCGCCGGCGCGACGGTCGTCGGTACCCTGGCGGCGCGCGTCGACCGGCCCAATCCGAAGTACTTCGTCGGCACTGGCAAGGCGGAAGAGCTGCGCCAGCACCGGCATGCGCTCGAAGCGGACCTGATCCTCGTCAACCACACGTTGAGTCCGGTGCAGGAGCGCAACCTCGAAGCGCTGACCGAGTGCCGTGTGGTCGATCGCACGGGGTTGATTCTCGACATTTTCGCGCAGCGTGCCCGCTCCCACGAAGGCAAGCTGCAGGTCGAGCTGGCTCAGCTCAAGCACATGTCCACGCGGCTGATTCGCGGCTGGACCCATCTGGAGCGCCAGCGCGGTGGTTCGATCGGGTTGCGCGGGCCCGGTGAAACGCAGCTCGAACTCGATCGCCGGCTGCTCGCCGACCGGGTCAAGCAACTCCAGAAGCGCATGGAAAAGGTCGAAACCCAGCAGGCGACTGCGCGCCGTTCGCGCCAGCGCAACGCGTTGCCGGTGGTTGCGCTGGTCGGTTACACCAACGCGGGCAAGTCGACGCTGTTCAACGCGCTGACCGGCGCGACCGTGTATGCGGCCGACCAGCTGTTCGCGACGCTCGACCCGACGCTGCGTCGTCTCGACGGACTCGATTGTGGTCCGCTCGTGCTCGCCGATACCGTCGGTTTCATCCGTGACCTGCCGCATGATCTCGTCGCGGCGTTCCGATCGACGCTGGCGGAGGCGAAAGATGCCGATCTGCTGCTGCACGTCATCGACGCGTCGGACCCCGAGCGCGACGAGCGCATCGCCGACGTCGAGGCGGTTCTCGTGGAAATCGGCGCGGACGAATTGCCGCAGGTGCTGGTCTACAACAAGATCGACCTCGTCACGACAAATGTGGTTGTCGGCGATGTCCACGAGGGCTCCGACGCGGCAGCGCTGTCGCTGATCGAGGCGCGCGTGGATCGTGTTGACGCGGGCGGAACGCCGCGCGCGTGGGTGTCGGCGGTCGAGGGTCGCGGCATCGAAGGTCTGCGCGCCGCGATCGCAGAACGGCTCGGTTCCGCGCGTGTCAGCGCCGAACTGCAGTTGCCGGCAAGTGCGGGTCGTCTGCGCGCGAGGCTGCATGCGCAAGGCCTGGTCGCCAACGAACGTGCTGACGAGGAGGGGTGGACGATCCAGATCGACGCACCGCGCGCGCTCATCGAACCGCTGTTCGGATTGCCGAACGGCGACGGCGAATGGTTGCGAGAACGACTGGGCTGCGAGTTCGTTGAAGCGTGAGCGGCATGCGCCAAGGTGAACGGCGCGCGCCGTGCACGGCGTCTTGCTTGCCCCCATCCATAGCCCTACCTACAATCGAGTGACAACGTCCGACGACGGCACTTCCGTCGCGTCGTTGACGCGACGACCGAACCCTCCACTTTCATCCAATCCTGGCGTGGCCGTTTGCCCGCGTGCGTAACGGCGAGATCGAGGAAGTACAACGATGGCATGGAATGAACCCGGCAGCGGCAAGCAGCGCGACCCGTGGAAAGACAACAGTGGCAGTGGAGGTGGCAATCCGTTGCCCGATTTCGACGCACTGCTGCGGCGCGCGAAGGATTTTTTCAATCGCGTCTTCGGCAGCGGCGCCGGTGGGCCTGGTATCGCGGTGATCGGCGTGTTGATCGCGTGGTTCGCGATCGATAGCGTGGTGCGCGTCGACGCGCGCGAAACCGGAGTTGTGCTTCGGTTCGGCCAGTTTTCGCGCCTGCTGATGCCCGGCATCAACTTCAAGTTTCCGCGCCCGATCGAATCGGTGAGCAAGGTCAACATCGGCGTTCAGCAGACCACAGATCAGGTGCGCATGCTGACGCGCGATGAAAACATCGTGCTGGTGGACTTCAACGTGCAGTATGAAGTGAGCAATCCGCAGGTGTTCTCGTTTGGCGTGCGCGATCCCGACCAGACGCTCGGCCAGGCGGCTGAGAGCGCGGTGCGCTCGGTGATCGGCAACAGCGACATGGACACGATCCTTTCCGGCCAGCGTGCCGAGTTGATGGTGAAAGCGAAAGAACTGCTGCAGACAACGCTCGACCAGTACAACACCGGCCTCACGTTGACCGAGCTCAATTTCCAGAACGTCCGCCCGCCGCAGGAAGTGAAGGACGCGTTCGACGATGCGAGCCGCGCACTGCAGGACAAGCAGAAGATCGAAGAGGAAGCAAAAGCCTACGCCAGCAAGGTGGTCCCTGAAGCGCGCGGCGATGCGGCCGGCGTAAGAGCGGAGGCCGAGGGTTTCAAGAGCGAGCGCATCGCGCGCGCCGACGGTGATGCGCAGCGGTTCAATCTTGTCGAGGCGCAATATCGCGCGGCACCGGATGTGACGCGCAAGCGGCTCTATATCGAGACCATGCAACAAGTGATCGGGAATACGCCGAAGGTGATCGATCTGTCGTCGGGCAAGAACGTGCTGTCGATGCCGTTGGGAACTGCCGAGCACGGAGCGAGTCCTGGTGTTGCGGGCGTGACCGTGGTTGCACCCGATTCCGCGCGAGGAGAACACTGATGCGTTTTGCCTCCCTCATCATCGTGCTGATCGCGGTGTTCATCGCCGCGAACAGCGCCTTCGTCGTGAACGAGGGCCAGACGGCGATCCTGCTGCAGTTCGGTCGCATCGTGCGGACCGGTTACGCGCCGGGCCTTCACGTGAAACTCCCGCTGCTCCAGCAGGTGAAGCGATTCGACAAGCGCGTGCTCACGCTGGAGTCGCCACCCGAGCGCTATCTCACCTCCGAGAAGAAGGACGTCAACATCGACTTCTTCGTGAAATGGCGCATCGTCGATGCGGGCAAGTACTACGTCACGGTGGCCGGTGAAGAGAAATTCGCGCAGGCCCGGGTGGCGCCCATCGTGAAGGAAGGCCTTCGTACCGCGATCAATTCGCGCACTCTGCGCGAGCTCGTTGCAGGCGGCCGCGCGGACCTCGCGAAGGATCTCGTTCTCGAGGTGAACCAGAAGACGCAAGGCATGGGCATCGAGGTGATCGACCTGCGCATCAAGCGGATCGATCTGCCCGAAGACGGAACCGT
Source organism: Dokdonella sp. (assembly GCF_039926425.1). GTDB lineage: Bacteria > Pseudomonadota > Gammaproteobacteria > Xanthomonadales > Rhodanobacteraceae > Dokdonella_A. The sequence continues at coordinate 2,935 of NZ_JBDSWZ010000107.1, read as the reverse complement.
GATCGGCTCGGTTTACGAACGCATGAGATCCGAGCGCAAGAAGGTGGCCAACCAGCTGCGCGCGGAAGGTTCGGAGACGGGGAAGACGATCAGGGCGGATGCCGATCGGCAAGTTCAGGTGATCAATGCCGAAGCCTACCGGGATGCGCAGAAGACGCGAGGCGAGGGTGATGCCGCGGCGTCGCAGACCTACGCGTCGGCGTATGGGAAGGACGCGGAGTTCTTTGCGTTCTACCGCAGCCTCGAAGCCTACCGTGATGCGTTCGCAATCCCGAATGGCACGCTGGTTCTGGATCAGAAGTCCGAATTCCTGCATTACCTGCAAGACAGCAAATAGTCCGTGGCCGGTGACCTGGCCGCGGCCCTGTGCCTCGTGCTGGTGCTGGAGGGCCTGCTCCTCTTCGCGCTGCCGGATGGCTGGAAACGCATGGCCGAACAGGTGCGACAGCTGGATTCGCGCACGTTGCGAATGATCGGCGCCGGCATGATCGGTGCAGGACTGATTCTGTTGAAGATCCTGCGCTGATGCGCGAAGCTGCCCATCGACGCGGCGCGTGTTGCGCCACACGATCGGCTTGCCGACGTCGGACCCGCGACAGCGGAAATGCAGTGGCGAAACACCGCGGACTTGAGTGTTCGCAGGAGTCTGCCGCGAATCCCACGGCGGCTGTCATGGTCACGAAGACCGCGTCTCTTTCACCTCAGACCTCACCAGACCGAGCGAGAACAACATGGGCAAGTCAGTCGTAATCCTCGGCGCGCAATGGGGCGACGAAGGCACGGGCAAGATCGTCGATCTACTGACGCAGGACATTGGCGCGGTGGTGCGTTTCCAGGGTGGCCACAACGCGGGTCACACGCTGGTCATCGGCGGCAAAAAGACCGTTTTGCATCTGATTCCGTCCGGCATCCTGCGCGACGACGCGTTGTGCCTGATCGGCAACGGCGTGGTACTGAGTCCGGCCGCGTTGCAGAAGGAGATTGCCGAGCTCGAAGCGAACGGCATCGAAGTCCGCTCGCGACTGAAGATCAGTCCTGCTGCGCCGCTCATCATGCCGTACCACATCGCGCTGGATCAGGCGCGCGAGAAAAAGGCTGGCGGCAAGGCCATCGGAACGACGGGTCGCGGAATCGGTCCGGCTTACGAGGACAAGGTCGCGCGCAGGGGCATTCGCGTCGCCGACCTGCATTATCCCGAGCAACTTGCCGAACTGCTGCGCACCGCGCTCGACTATCACAACTTCGTCCTCACGAAATATTTCGGCGGCGAAGCAATCGATTTCCAGCAAACCTACGACGAGGCGCTCGCATTCGGCGACTACGTGCAGCCGATGAAGTCGGACGTCGCCGGGATCCTTCACGAACTGCGCAAACAGGGCAAACGCGTTCTGTTCGAAGGGGCGCAGGGCGCGTTGCTCGACATCGACCACGGCACCTATCCGTACGTGACTTCAAGCAACACCACGATCGGCGGGGCGCTCGCTGGCGCCGGCGTCGGCGCTGATGCGATCGACTACGTGCTCGGCATCGCCAAGGCGTACGCAACGCGGGTCGGCAGCGGGCCGTTCCCGACCGAACTGGACGACGCGATTGGCGAGGGCATCCGCACGCGCGGGCAGGAATTCGGTGCCACAACCGGACGCCCGCGACGCTGTGGATGGATCGACATCGTTGCGCTCAAGCGGGCGGTGGCGATCAACGGCATCAGCGGGTTGTGCATCACCAAACTCGACATCCTCGACGGGATGGACAAGCTCAACATCTGCATTGCGTACGAATATCGTGGCAAGCGGACCGAGTACGCACCGCTCGACGCCGCTGGCTGGGACGAGTGCACGCCGGTGTATCTGGAATTCCCCGGCTGGAGTGAATCCACCGCCGGCATCACCGAGTGGGACAAGCTGCCGGCCGCGGCGCGCGCATACCTGCGGGCGCTGGAGGAACTCGCCGGATGTCCGCTCGCGATCGTGTCGACTGGTCCCGATCGCGACGCGAACATCGTTCTTCGCGATCCGTTTGCCTGAGGGGTGACCCGCGCTCCCAAGCCTGGATGATCGAATCTGGGTTGATTGCCGTGGCGCGCCGACGCGTGCGCCATCGGGGTGCCGCTGTCGGTGGGGTAACCTTTAGAGGAGTGGGAAAGCGACGCGCCGATCCGGCGCCGCATGGCGACTGTATGCGTGCTGGCCGTCAGCTTCACGCTGGGACGACTGCTCATGTTGCGTACAGAGCATCGGGTCAAACTCAGGGGATGGCTCGTTATTCCTCCGTCACCACGGCAGTCGATATGCCGGAACTGCGCAGATTCCGCATGCGCATCGAAGAGCGTGTGTTTCCCTGCATCGGAGCGAAAGCGGCGCTCGCTCAAGGCAGATTGCAGGTGTTTCCCGGAGGCGATCTTCGCGATCCGCGCTCCGATTGCATGGTTGTCGAGCAATTGCAGGCGTTTGCGGCGACGACGTCCGACGACGACGTCTTCATCTCGGCGGTGGTGTTGTACGAGGCAACACCGCTTCTCGACGAGCTGGAATTCGAACGCGTGCTGTGGGCCCGGCTTCGCGCGTTTCACGTGATCGACGCGACGCATCACCATTGGGACCCGCGCGTGAGTGCGGACCCCCGATCCACGCAGTTCAGTTACAGCGTCGGAGGACGGGCGTTCTACGTCGTCGGACTCCATCCGCAGGCAAGTCGACCGATGCGCAGATTTCCATGTGCAGCACTGGTGTTCAATCTGCACAGCCAGTTCGAGACGTTGCGCGCGGATGGGCGTTACGAGCGATTGCGCGAGACGATTGCCGCGCGCGATGCTGCCTGCAGCGGGTCCGTCAATCCGATGCTTGCGCGACATGGAGTGGCCTCCGAGGCGCGCCAATACAGCGGTCGGGAAGTCGCCGCCGATTGGCAATGTCCTTTTTCCTCGACTGCAGCGGGC
>NZ_JBDSWZ010000106.1:0-3323 GCF_039926425.1 Dokdonella sp. | reverse complement strand
TCGATCTCGCCTTCAACATCGTCTTCAGCGAGCGGACGTTCGTCGATCAGGTAGCGGCTCGGTTGTTCGAGACGAGCGCGACCGAGCGCCATTCCACGCGATGCACTTCCTCCGGTCAGTACGAGTCGCACGCGTCTGTCTGCCTCCGTTGCCGTGTGCCGCCATCACCGGACGCTGCCCCGGGCAGTGTCCGGTGCATCCTATTGACCTTCGTCGAACTTCCGCTCGAACAGGTCGACCATTGCTTTCATGGCGGCCTCTTCGTCGGCACCCTCGGTGCGCAGTTTCACATCGGAACCGAGTCCGGCGGCGAGCATCATCACGCCCATGATGCTCTTTGCGTTCACTTCCTTGCCGCGGCAGACGATGAATGCGTGCGACTGGAACGCGTGCAGTTCCTGCACGAGCTTGGCGGACGCGCGCGCGTGCAGCCCCAGTTTGTTGCTGATCGTGATATCTCGTTCGAGCATGGCGGTCCTTCGGTGTCGGGTCTGGATCGTCAGTGGAAGGCGCAAACTTTCGGGAGCGCCTGGTGCGTCAGGGCGTATCGACGACGATGCCTCCGCGACCGCCGGTCGCCGCCGTCTGTGCGAGTTCGTCGAGCGATTGCTCCGGGTAATTGAGGACCCGCAGGAGCATGGGGAGGTTCAATCCCGATACGCAATGCATGCGCACGCCGAGATTGGGCAGGCGTTGCGCGATGTTGCACGGCGTCGCGCCATACAGGTCGGAGAGCACCAGTACGCCATCGCCATGGTCGAGTTCGCGCGCATTCGCCGCCGCCGCACGCAGCATCTGTTCGGGATCGGCATCCGGCGACACTTCCTGCACCTCGAGCGGCATCGACAGCTTGCCCAGCACGTGGCGCGCGGCGCTGACCAGCGCGGCTCCCATCGATTCGTGGGTCATCAGGAGGACGCCGACACTCATCGCCTGGCTCCTTCAGACGAAATCAGGTCTTCGCGATTCGCGATTTGCAAGCGCGTCGTGCAACGCCCATCGTGGTCGGTGCGCGCTGCACCAAACCCCAATTGCGAATTGCGAATCCCGGCTCTCATACTCATTCCATCTCGCGGTGATAGGTCAACACTTGCGCGTAGCGCTGGCGGAATTGCTCGGCAAGGTGCTCGCTGAGATAGACCGATCGATGACGGCCGCCGGTGCAGCCAAGGCAGATCGTGACATAACTGCGACCATCGGACTCGAAGCGCGGCAACCAGGTCGTCAGAAAACCCAGCAGATCGGACGCGTATTGTGCGACTTCGGGACGCGATTGAAGCCACTCGCGCACCGGCGCGTCCTTGCCCGATAGCGGCCGCAGTTGCGCGTCCCAGTGCGGATTGGGCAGGCAGCGCGCGTCAAACACGAAATCCGCGTCTGCCGGAACGCCACGCCGGTAGGCGAACGATTCGAACAGCAGGGTCATCGCGCCGGCCGTCAGCCCCATCTCGGTGATCACCAGCCGGCGCAGCTGGTGCACGTTCAGGTCGCTGGTGTCGACCACGCGATCGGCGATTGCCCGCATGGGCTTGAGCAGTTTGCGTTCCTCGGCGATCGCCTCGGCGAGGCCGATCCCGGCGATCGACAATGGGTGCCGACGGCGGGTTTCGGAGTAGCGCTTGATCAGCGCGTCGTCCCGCGTATCGAGGAATACCAGGCGATAGCCGATGTCCGCAGCCGCGAGCTCAGCGAGGATCTGCGGCAGCCGATTGAGGTTTTCCGCGCGATTGCGCACGTCGACGCCGACCGCGAGCTTGTGCTGAAGGCCGCCCGGACCTTGCGAGATCGCCTGCACGAATGCCGGCATGAGCGCAGCCGGAAGATTGTCGACGCAGTAGTATCCCAGATCCTCCAACGTACGCAGCGCGACCGTCTTGCCGGACCCCGACAGTCCGCTGACGACAATCAGCTGGTCGGGTTTTGACGGTGTTTCCGCCGGCGCATCGCGACTCGGGAGATCACCTACCACGGCGGCAGTCTCCGCATCTGGTGAGCCTGCCGGTCGATGAAGGTCTGCGCCGGATCGAATCCTTTCGTCTTGAGCATGTGGCTACGCACGGCGGCTTCCGCCAGCACCGCGATGTTGCGACCCGGTGCGACCGGAATGACGATCTGCGGAACCTGCACGTCGAGCACTTCGCGGTACCCGACGTCGCCTGTCAGCCGGATCATCGGATCGGTCGGCATGTCGAGCTTCTGCGGTTGCAGGTGGACGATCAGCCTCAGATATTTCGACGGCTTCACCGCGGTCTGGCCAAACATGTCGCGCACGTTGAGCACCCCGAGACCGCGCACTTCGAGCAGGTCACGCAGCAGCTCCGGGCAGTTGCCGTCGATCACGTCGGGCGCGATCAGCGTGAATTCCGGCGCATCGTCCGCAACCAGCCGATGGCCGCGCGTGATGAGCTCGAGCGCAAGTTCGCTTTTGCCCGTCCCGCTTTCCCCGGTGATCAACACCCCGATCGAGTACACCTCCATCAGCACGCCATGCAGCGTGATCTGCCGCGCGAGCGTCCGCGCGAGCTGGTATTGCAGGTAGGTCAGCAGTTCATGGCCGCGTTTGGGACTGTGCCAGAGCGGCGTGCTGGATTCGTCTGCCGCCTGGCGCAGATCCGACGGAATGGTCTGATCCTTGGTCACCAGCAGGGCGGTCGGTTCGTAGGCAACGATCTTTTCTACCGTTTCCCAGCGCTGGCGCGAATCGAGGCTGTCGAGGTAGTTGAGCTCCTCGGTGCCGATGATCTGCACTTTGTTCGGGTAGATGATGTTGAGGTAGCCGGCAAGCGACGGCCGCCGCGGCTGATTGCCGCCCGTTTCCATCGCCCGGTTTTCGCCGCGCTGACCGGCGACCCAGCGGAGTGACAGGCGTTCTCCGACGGAGTCGAACAACTGGCGGGCGGTCAGACGATCCATGGTCGGATGAGGGGCGAAATGCCTTCACGGCGGGAGTGCACGCGAGATTCGCGCGTATCTGCAGTGTAAGGGCATCCGGATGCGGGCGTCACAGGGTCGGCAGCGCCGCAGCGATCATTCAGCCGCGCAACCCGCGTTTAAGCACATCGAGCAGCAGCGGAGCGTCCGCCGCCGCGCGGAGCTCATCGGTCAACGTGTTGTTGGAAAACAGCTCGGCCAATTCTGCCAGCAGCTTCAGATGCTGGTCGGTGAAATGCGCCGGTACGATCAGCGCGGCCACGAGGTCGACGCCTTGTTGATCGTCGGCCCCGAAGTCCACCGGGCTGGCGAGTCTCACGAACGCTGCACGCGCCTCGTGGATTGCCGCACTGCGTCCGTGCGGAATCGCAACGCCATGGCCGAGACCGGTG
>NZ_JBDSWZ010000105.1:0-4306 GCF_039926425.1 Dokdonella sp. | reverse complement strand
TGCTCGGCTATCTCAAGCGGCTTTTGGCAAAACGCCAGGATCTGAAATTGATCGTGACGTCGGCCACCATCGACACGTCGCGCTTCGCGCAGCACTTCGGCAATGCGCCGGTGGTCGAAGTGGAAGGACGGGCGTTTCCGGTCGAGGTGCGTTGGCGGGACGGTGGAAAAGAAAAAGGGGGGCAGGTTCACGTTTCCGACGTCAGCACTCACAAAGGCGAATCGCGCACACGGAAAAGTGAACCTGACCCCCTTTTGTCCCTCTCACTCGCCGACCAGATCGTTGCTGCGACAGACGAGATCACCCAGGAAGATCCGCGCGGCGACGTGCTGATCTTTCTGCCTGGCGAGCGCGAGATTCGTGATGCGCACCTTGCGCTGTCGCGCCGCAAATACCGCGAAACGGAAGTGCTTGCGCTGTACGCGCGTCTGTCGGCGGCCGAACAGGACCGCGTGTTCAAGCCCGGTCCGCAGCGGCGCCTCGTGCTCGCCACGAACGTCGCGGAAACCTCGCTCACGGTGCCACGCATCCGTTACGTGATCGACAGCGGTACCGCGCGCGTGAAGCGCTACAGTCCGCGCAACCAGCTCGAACGGTTGCACATCGAGCCGATCTCGCAGGCGGCCGCGGACCAGCGCAAGGGGCGATGTGGACGCCTCGGCCCCGGCGTTTGCGTGCGGTTGTACGGCGAAGACGATTTCGTCCAGAGACCCCGGTATACCGAGCCGGAAATCCTGCGTTCGTCGCTGGCCGGGGTCATCCTGCGCATGCTCGCGCTCAAGCTCGGCGATCCCGTCGAATTTCCGTTTGTCGAAGCGCCGGGCGATCGTGCGTTTTCCGATGGCTATCGACGCCTCGCGGAACTCGGCGCCGTCGACGACGATCAGCGCCTCACGGAGATTGGACGGACGATTGCGAAGCTGCCAATCGATGTCGCGCTCGCGCGCATGCTGGTCGAGGCGAAGCGCCTGGGTGTCATGCGGGAAACCTTGATCCTCGCGGCGTTTCTTAGCATCCAGGATCCACGTGAGCGCCCCGCGGAGGCGCGTGCGCAAGCCGACGCGGCGCATGCGCAATTCGTCGATCCCAAGTCGGATTTCGTCGGCGTGCTGAAGCTCTGGGCCGCGTACACGCGTGAGCACGAAGACCGGACGCAGTCGAAGTTGCGCGACTGGTGCAACACGCACTTCCTGTCGTTCATGCGCATGCGCGAGTGGCGAGAACTGCACCGACAGTTGCTGCTGGTCACCGATGAGTTGGGTTGGGCGCGTGAAGCTGCGGCATTGCCGTCTCCTGCGATCGGCAATAATGCTGGCGCCCAACGCGCTGGCAACCTGGTCGTCGCTTCCCCTACTTCGCAGGGGAAGGAACAGCTCCGAGCGCGTTCGGGTTCCGCCAATGGACAGGAGAAGGTCGCGTTTGGCGACGCGTCCGACGATGCGTGGGTCGAGATGCAGCCGCGCACCTACGAGGCGCTTCATCGCTGCCTGCTGTCCGGTTGGCCGACGCAGGTCGGACTGAAGGACGAGCGCGGTCAATATCGCGGGACGCGTGAACGGCGCTTCTCGATTTTTCCCGGCTCCGCGCTCGCGAAATCGCCGCCACAATGGTTGCTGGCCGGACAGATTCTCGATGTGCAGAAGGTCTACGCAATGCAGTGTGCGCGTGTGGAGCCTGCGTGGATCGAGCAGCAGGCAGCGCACCTGATCCGTCGGTCGTGGCGCGATGCGCACTGGTCGCGCAAGCGCGGCGCGGTGGTTGCGTTTGAACAGGTCACCCTGTTCGGACTGACGCTGGTCGAAAAACGCGCCGTGCAATTCGGCGAACAGGATCCGCCGGCGGCACACGCGATCTTCGTGACGCAGGCGCTTGCGCGCGGAGAACTCGACGTGCGTGCGGATTTCGTGCGCGCGAATCTGCGCGTGCTCGGCGAGGCGCGCGAGATCGAGGCGAAGCGCCGGCGCAGCGGGCTCGTGCGCAGCGACGAACAGCTCACCGCATTCTTCGACGGCAAGTTGCCCGACGACATCCACACTGCGGTCGCGCTCGATGCGTGGTATCGCAAGGCATCGCCGACCGAGCAGGCGGCGATGCACTGGTCACTTGCCGATGTGCTCGGCGATTCGCCCGGAATCGGCGCACGCGATTTTCCGGCGGAACTTGCGTTTGCCGGCCACGCATTGCGTGTTTCGTATCGTTTCATGCCTGGCGATGCAGCGGATGGCGTGACGCTGCAGGTGCCGCTGGCCCTGGTCAACGCCATCGAAACGGCGCGCTGCGAATGGCTGGTGCCGGGATTGCTGGCCGAGAAGGTCGCAGAGTCCATCCGCGGATTGCCGAAGGCACTGCGGCGCAACTTTGTCCCGGCGCCGGATTTCGCGCGCGCGTTTGCCGAGGCCGAGGCACCGCGCGACGAGCCTCTGCTGGTCGTGCTCGCGCGTTATCTGCAGCGCGTCACCGGCGTTGTGATCGGTGCCGTCGATTTCGCCGAGGTCCAGCTGCCGCTGCATCTGGCCATGAATTTCAAGGTCGTCGACGAGCAGGTCGCCGTGCTGGTCGAGAGCCGCGATCTCGCCGGCATCCAGTCGCAGTGGACCGACGCCGCACGTGTGGCGTTCTCGCGTCGCGCGGACGTCGAACTGACACGCGAAGACGTCGAAGGGTTCGACTTCGAGCAGATTCCGGCGAGCATCGTTTCGGGCACCGGGCTGACCGCGTTTCCTGCGCTCGTCGATCTCGGCGAAAGCGTCGCGTTGCGCGTGTTCGAGCGCCACGATGAAGCGGCGTCCGAGCACCGAAAGGGCGTCGAACGCCTGTTGCGCCGCGCGTTGGCCGACCGACTGAAACAGGCGCGTCGTCAGCTGCCACTGAACAACGGACTTGCGCTGAAATGGACGCCATTGGGCAGCGCCGACGCGCTGCGTTCCGACCTGATCGAGGCGGCACTCCGCGAGCGCTTCGACGGGCACGATCTCGATATCCGTGATCGCGCTGCGTTCGAGCATGCAAAGGAAGTGATTGCGCGCGAGCTGTTTCCCGCTGCAGTGGAGCGCCTTGCGCTGGCGGAAACCGTGATTGCCGGCTACGCGGAACTGCGTCCGCTGCTCGAGCCGCCCCTGATGGGCTTTGCGCGTGCGAACTATGACGACCTCAAGGAGCAGCTCAACGAGCTGCTGGCGCCGGGTTTTCTGCGCGACGTCGGGAAAAGCCGGCTGGCGGAATTCCCGCGCTACCTGCGCGCAATGAAGCTGCGGGCCGAACGGCTGCGCCAGGACCCGGCGCGCGACCAGGCGCGCATGCTCGCGTTGCAGGGCTACTGGCGTGACTACCTGAAATTGCGTGCAGAACGCGGTGGCGAGGACGCCGCGTTGTCGCAACTGCGCTGGCTGGTCGAGGAGTTGCGCGTGTCGACGTTTGCGCAGGAGCTGCGTACCCGCGAAGCGGTGTCGCCGAAGCGATTGGCGAAGCTGGTGGAAGAGTTGCGCAGCGAGCGTCGGGCCTGAGCATGTGCACGGACGGATTCAGATCCCGTGCGGGAACCCGTGGGCATCGCAGCTGAAGCCGCTCCCACGGCGTCGCCCGTGACCCCGTATCGCTGCGATGCGGACCGCGGGTGCGACGTGACGCCGCTACTTGATGCGCTCGACGTGGATGCTGCAGCCGCAGCCATCGACGTACATCAACCAGCTTCCAAGCAGCATCGGCTTGATCTTCACGGCGGGGTCCTGGATCTTGCCCGCGTTGAGCAGGCCGCCCTCGGACTGTTTCCACTGCTGGCCGTTGTCGAGAGTCCAGACTGTTTTACCGCGCCATCCGGTGAAGGTTCCGACGATGTGCTGTTCGATGACCTTTTTCTCGCTGGAGTCGGGATAAAACACGGGCGCACCGCTCGCGCTGACGTACTTGACCGTGGAACCGCCATGGGAATCGATCCAGCCGTTCAGCTGCTGCAATTCCTCTGGAGAGAGTTTCTGGAGGCCTGCGGCATGGAACTCTGCCTGGGACATCCGCTCTTCGAGCGTCGGTGAAGGGGCTTGCGCGCTGGCCAGCGTGGTGGCGGCGAGGAGGATCAGGGTGAATCCGGAAAAGGTTCGCATGGTCGTATGTCGGCGCAGGGTGTGACCGCAACCGCAAAAATCCTTGTTTTACACCAAGTTAACAGATGCGCCGAGACGCATATGTGGTTAGAATGTGTTCAGTTCGAGTGTAGCATGGCGCCGTGGGATGCGGTTTGGCGCGCGTGCAATGCTCGTCGGAAGGTCGGCCGAAAGGGCTGGCTCCTCCACCCGCCGCGTCGGCCCGATGG
>NZ_JBDSWZ010000104.1:0-6467 GCF_039926425.1 Dokdonella sp. | reverse complement strand
CGCAGGCGATGGCCGGTTTGCGCACGCGCGGGCTCGACCGCGTTCTGCCGACGCTCAAGCAGCCACTGCTGGGCATCTGCCTCGGCATGCAGCTGCTGTTCGAGCATTCGTCGGAGGCAAGCCGCATCGATGCGCCAGATGATTCGTCCGCGCGCAGCACCGACTGTCTCGGCATCCTTTCCGGCCACGTGCAACGTCTTCCGCCTTCACCGAGCTGGCCGCATATGGGCTGGAACCAGATCGTGTCTGATCGTGCGGCGCATCCGCTCCTCGACGGACTCGCTGCGAATGACTGGTACTACTTCGTGCATGGATACGCTGCGCAGGCCGACGTCAGCACGATTGCGTATTGCGACCACGGCTTGCGGTTCTCGGCGGCAATCGCACGCGACAACGTCCATGGCACGCAATTTCATCCGGAGAAATCCGCGGTGGCCGGTCGACGCCTGCTCTCCAATTTCCTCTCGCTGACATGAACATCATTCCCGCCATCGACCTGCGCGATGGGCGCGTCGTACGGCTGCGCCAGGGCGACTTCAACCAGACGCGCGCGTTCGACGAAGATCCGGTTCTTCTTTCCCAGCGCTACGCCAATGCGGGTACCGACTGGTTGCACGTGGTCGACCTCGACGGCGCGCGCGCTGGCAAGCCGACCCAGCTCGATGCGTTGTCGCGTATCGCGATCCAGGCCTCGCACCTGCAAGCAGGCGGCGGCGTCCGCACCCGTGAAGACGTGCAACGCGTGCTGGACGCCGGTGTGTCGCGTGTCGTCGTCGGCAGCGTTGCAGTGCGCGAGCCGGACACCTTTTCCGATTGGCTCAAAGAGTTCGGCGCCGAGCGGCTCTGTCTCGCGCTCGATCTTCGCCGAGGCAACGATGGCCGCTGGCGACCAGCCGTCGATGCATGGCAGGGTGAGAGCGATGCCGATTTCACCGCGCTGCTCGACCAGTTCTTTACCGCGGGACTTCGTCATGTGCTCACCACCGATATTGCGCAGGACGGCATGGCGGCTGGACCGAACCTCACGCTCTACCGGGAACTCGCATCGCGCTGGCCGTCGTTCGCATGGATCGCGTCGGGCGGCGTGCGCAATCGCACCGACGTCGATGCGCTGGCAGCAACCGGGGTCCACGCGTGCGTCGCCGGAACCGCATTGCTCGAAGGAACGCTCGATCTCGCCGCAGTGCGCGAGTATCAGAAACCGGGCGCGGTCCCGGTCACGAGCATTTCCCTGTGAGCCCTATTTCTGCGAAGGAAACCGAATGCTCGCGCGCCGCCTGATCCCCTGCCTCGATGTCGCCAACGGCATGGTCGTCAAGGGCGTGCAGTTCCGCGACCATCGTGTCGTCGGCGACATCGTCGACTTGGCCCGGCGGTACGCGGACGAAGGCGCCGACGAACTCGTGTTTTACGACATCACCGCAAGCCCTGAAGAACGTCGTGTGGATGCGGTCTGGGTCGATCGCGTCGCACGCGAACTCGACATCCCGTTCTGCGTCGCCGGCGGAATCCGCTCGGTCGCGGACGCCGAACAGGTGCTTGCGGCCGGTGCGGACAAGATCTCGATCAACAGTCCCGCCCTCGCGCGCCCCGATCTCATCGGCGAACTCGCCGATCGCTTCGGCAGCCAGTGCGTGGTGATCGGCATCGATGTCGATGCGCGCGACGACGACCCGGAACATGCGTTGGTGATCGCAAACAGTGGCAGGCCCGAGATGGCGAGTGACAGCGGTCGCAACCTTCTGGCATGGGTACGCGAGGTCGCGCAGCGTGGTGCCGGTGAGATCGTGCTCAACACGATCCGCAACGACGGTGTGCGCGGCGGCTACGCGCATGCGCAACTCGCGGCCGTCCGCGCCGCAACGACGTTGCCGCTGGTCGCGTCGGGTGGCGCCGGCAAGCCCGAACATTTCGCGGGCGTGTTCGAACAGTGCGGCGTCGATGCGGCGCTCGCGGCGAGCGTGTTCCACAGTGGCGAGATCCGCGTGAGCGATCTGAAGGTCTATCTCGCCGCGCGCGGCATCGTGGTGCGCCAGTGAGTGCCGCACTCCCCGACACGCTGGACTGGGCCAAGGGCGACGGATTGCTGCCGCTGATCGTGCAGCATGCACATGATGGTCGCGTGCTGATGCTCGGTTACACGAATCGCGATGCGCTTGAACACACGCTTGCAACGCACGAAGTGCATTTCTGGTCGCGATCGAAGCAGCGGCTGTGGCGCAAGGGTGAGACGTCGGGCGATGTGCTGAAGCTCGTGTCGGTTGTCTCCGATTGCGACAACGACACGTTGCTGTGCCAGGCGATTCCGGCAGGGCCGACCTGCCATCGCGGCACGCCCAGCTGCTTCGATGGCGCAGCGCCTGCACATCCGTGGCTCAATGAACTCGAAGCACTGATCGCGTCGCGCGAGGGCGAGGATCCGTCGTCGAGTTACGTTGCGAAGTTGCTGGCCGACAAACCGTCGCGACGTGCGCAAAAGGTGGGCGAGGAAGGCGTCGAGGTCGCGCTTGCCGTGGTCGCCGGTGAGCGCGACGAATTGCGCGGGGAAGCGGCGGACTTGCTGTTTCATCTACTGGTCGTCTTGCGGGGGGCGAAGATGACGCTGGCCGACGTCGTGGGAGAACTGGCTGCACGGCATCGCTAGGATTTTCGTCTTCCGGACGTCCGTCGGCGCGCGAACAACGCCGACGATGGAAAGCACGGAAGAGTCATCCGTCAAATCCGTTCGCAAAGATCACGTCACCGACGGTGAAGTCGTGGTTGTATGTCACGCCCTCGTACGTCGCGCGGAAATGCCATAGCCCCGTCGGAGCGTCGCCCGGCAACGTGTAGTTCCAATACCAGTACGCCGCCGGATAGTAAGGGACGGATGTGTACTCGGACATGCGAAAGGTCCACGACGCGAACGCGCTTCCATCGGGCCGCACAACCGTGAACGCGGTTTGCTGTGGCCCCAGCTGGTCGCGATAGTACGCGGCGAAATAGGCCATCGCTCCCGGCGCGTAGTGATCGGTGAGGTTCGGCGTCTCGTCGACTGGATTCGGACAATTCACACCGTGGTCGTCGGGCAGTGCGGTGTGGGTGCCGAGCTTGTTGATCGCCGAATCATAATATGGACGCTGTTGCGCCCACAGCGACGGCGCCGCGTTGCAGGCGCCGTTGAACGGTTCGAGGATCGTGTAGTTGCTGACGGCCGAATGGTTCTCGAAGTGCAGGTGGGGCCCGCTCGAAAAACCGGCGCTGCCAACCGTGCCGAGGAATTCGCCCGTGGCGACCGTCGCGCCGATCGGTTTGCCGGTTTGCGACTGCTTCTTCATGTGGCCATACCACGCGACCGAGCCATCCGTGTGTTGCACGTAGACCGCGTTCCAATCGTCCGAATAATTGTTCGGACAACTGCGGTCATCGTTGCCGTCCACCTTGCCGATGATCGTGCCGGGCGCCGCCGCGACGATCTCGACGCTCTGCTGGTCCATCATCAGCCATGGAAAGGGCCACAGGAAAATATCGATGCCGGCGTGGTTGTAGCCACCCGCCTGGTCGTACGTGCGTGCACCACAGTTCCAATCAAGCAGGTGATTCGGAAACGTCGGATCAAGATCGACGAAATTGGAAATGCCGTGGTAGTCGAAATCGGTGTACCCCGCCTTGCTGCGCAAAGGCCACTGCAGGCCACCTTGCGTCGGCGCGAGCAGAGGAGGCACCGACTGCAGCCGACCGTCGCGCTCGAGTCGGGCCACGTTGCGCTGAAGTTCGGCGTCGATGCGTGCGCGCTGCGCGTCGCTCAACTCGTCGCTCGCGGGGTGCGGCACGCCGCCACCGCCCGCAGGCGGCATCGCTGATGCGAGCATTGGCAACAAAGCCAAAAGGATGGCGCAGACTCGCATGATCATTCTCCCCGGACGTTGATGCAGATGGTTACGTCAAAGGATGACGGATCCCGCCATCGTCCACGCGACCTCCATGCAACGCGGGCTATTCCAGCGGAACCGGCGATCCAGCCATCCAGCCGCGCTGCTGCATGCCGTCAAGCAGGCGTCCGATTGCCGGCTTGACCGACGTGCCGTGGATCGGCAACACGACCACGTCGCCGGCCCGTGCCCACCCCAGCAACTGCCGCACCGCCTCCAGTTCATCGAGCGTCTGCACGACTGCAGCACCGACGACGCCGTGTCGAGCCAGTTCGTCCTGCAACAGATCTGGCACTTCCCCTTCGCGCCGCCCGCGCAGCATGCCGCCCATGTCCTTGAGCACCACGCGGTCGGGTCGAAACCGTGCGGCCGCGGCGGCCAATTCGCGGATGTCCGCGTCCTCGCGATTGCCCGCCTGGCCCAGCAGCAGGCCGAGTCTGCCCACGGAGTCCTTCGTCGCGACACCGAGCAATCCACGCAATCCATCCGGGTTGTGCGCGTAATCGACGAAGACGGACAGACCGCCGAACGACCAGTGCTGCAGGCGGCCGGGATTGTCATCGCGCGACGTTCCGAACCGCAGCAGCACGCGGGCAATCGTGGATGCATCGACGCCAAGCGCCATGGCAGCGAGCGCCGCCGCGGCAATGTTCGCGATGTTGTAGAGCGCCGACCCGTCGAAGGTGAGTGGCATGTCGGTGACCGCACCGAGGTCGTGGTCGACCTCTGCGTGCTGCCAGTGCAGGTGCCCGTCACGGACGCCGCATGTCGTTCCACTCTCGGCACGCCTTGCCACGAGCAGCGGAGCATCGGCATCGAATGCGAACCAGTGAATCTGCCCGGCGATCGGCGCGGCGTGCCGGACCAGCAGTGCATCGTCGGCATTCAGCACCAGGACGTCGCGTGCTCCCAGCGTCCGGGCGACGGCCAGCTTCACTGCTGCGAGGTCGCCGAGATCGTGGACGCCGTACTCTCCGAAATGATCGTCGCTGACGTTGGTGACGATGGCGACATTCGCGTGTTGCACGGCAATGCCCCGGCGCAGCATGCCGCCGCGCGCTGTTTCAAGCACCGCCATCTCGACGCCGGGCGTGCGCAATGCGATACGCGCGCCGGCAGGGCCCGAAAAGTCGCCGGCATCAAGCGTCGTCGATTCGACGAACACGCCATCCGTGCACGTGTACGCGGTGCGCCATCCGTGCGCCTGCGTCATCGCCGCAAGCAGGCGCGTGGTCGTGGTCTTGCCGTTCGATCCGGTCACCAGAGCGATCGGAGCATCGTGCAATGCGCTCCAATCCACCTGCTGCGGATCAGGCACATCGCCCAGCGACCACGTGCGTGCGCCATCGCCGACACCCGCCGAGATCGTGTCCTCGTCGATCAACACGGTGAGGTGATGCGCGCGTGCGACCTCCGCCAAAGCGACGAGCGGCGCATTGCGCTCACTGAGCGAGTAGGCGCGCAAGGTATGCATGGCGCAGTCGTCGTCCCATGCGGCCGGGTGTCCTGGCGCGTGGAGCCGCATGTTCTGTCCACCGTCGGCGACCAGCGGACGTCCGCGCGGGACAGACGATGGCACGCAGGCGGCCAGCAACGCCCACTCATTGATTTCCGTTGCCGTGAACAACTGGTCAAGCGGCGCGGTGATCGCGAGGGACGCATCGCGCGCGTGGACGCGTGCGACCGACTGTCCCGGTGGCCAACCCAGTTCGTCGCGAACGCGATTCACGCGCGCGCGCCATGCGCCGATCAGCTGTGCATCGATGCCGATGCCGACAGTTTCCAGTGCTGCACCGACGTCGGAGAAATACGGGTTGAATCCGGTGAGGCGGCGCGAACTCTCGAATGGCAGAACGTCCGGCACGGCGTTCAGTCGTCACCTTCCCGCGAGAGGTGAATGCCGCGATCGTCACGCACGACGCCCCCAAGCGCAGCAAAGCTCGCTTCGTCGAACAACGGTTCCTCGATCGCGTTCGGCGACGCGATTGGCGTCGGTGGCGGCGCCTCGGAGAGGCCCTCGGGACGGAACTTGATGATCTGCTTCCACGAGCGCACCAGCGCATCCGCAAACACCAGCAGCAGATCCCCCGGGCGTCCCATGCGCAGCGCGGCATCGATCGCTTCCTGTTCGTCAGGGATGATCGAGACCGCCGACTCGGCTACGCCTGCCGCAATCAGCGCTTTTGACATGATGCCAGGCACTTCGTCGCCGTCGCGGCCACGCAAGCCATCGTCGCGACGGCAGATGTAGTGATCAAAGCGTCCTGCAACGGCGCCGGCGATCGCAACCAGATCTTCATCGCGACGATCGCCGGGTCCTGCGAGCACCACGATACGGCGACCCGTGACATCGAGGCGCTGCGCGAGATCGGCCATCACGGAGACCGCGTGCGCGTTGTGGCCGTAGTCGAACAGCACCTTGAACGGATGTTCGTTGAACACGTTCATCCGGCCCGGCGCCTGATAGAACGTGGTGTCGAACGTGCGCAAGCCCTGGCGGATCGCATCGAGCTTGATGCCGAGCGCGAACGCCATCGCAGCGGCGAACATCGCGTT
>NZ_JBDSWZ010000103.1:0-8387 GCF_039926425.1 Dokdonella sp. | reverse complement strand
TGACGGTGATCGTCGGCGGAATCAGTGCAGGCGATACTTCGAGAGTCGCGGTTGCGCTCGCGTCGAACACGGTTGGATCGGTGACGACCCAGCTGATCGCGTCGGGCGATGTGAGACTCGGTGCATTGAACGAGTACTGGTTGCCGATCGACGCATCGATGTTCTGCAACGCGATCGTCGCGCTGCCGCCGTTGTCCCAGTCGCTGTTGGCCGGGTCGCCGAACGCGGTGTTGCCGTACTGGAATGCGAGAGAGCCGTCCTCGCCGAGCAGCACTTCGAAATCGACGGGTGCACCGCCGGTTTGCTGGAAGTGTGTGCGCCGCCACTGGACGACGACCTGACGATGTGGCGCCGTTCCGATTGCCTGCCACCAGACGCCGCCGCTCGAATCAGCCATGTCGTCCCAGAACGGCAGGATCAGCGGGCCGCCCATGAAGATGTCGGGCTCATACGGAATCGGATCGTTGAAGGCGAAGCTGGCACCATTGAGCGTGCCGAGGACGAGCGTGCCGTTGTTGCCGATCGTCACGAGGTCCGACGTGGTGTCATACAGGGTGAACGCAAACGGCAACGTGACGCCAGTGGCCGCATCGTCCGCAAGCATCAGGGACGCGCCCGTCCCGCTGATGTCGACGAAGGCCGGGGTGACGGGCTGGGCGGCGTAGCCGGGAGCGAGGTCCTGCGCGGTCCAGGTTGCGGTGTACGTGCTCGCATCGGCGCGCGCGGCAACGATCCGGTTGAACTGGTAGCTCGTGCCGGCCGCGACATCGTGGTGCAGCAGGCTGAAGATGGCGCCGTCGACGCTGTCGATCAGCGAGTGATAGGACAACGTCATCGTCGAGGTGTTCGTCACCGTGTAGCAGAAGTTGACCGCATCGCCCACGCGCACCGCGAGGGTCGTCGACGTGCCGCACGTGTCGGGCTGGCCATCGTCGGCGGCGAGGCCGACGTGAAGGGAGAGACCAGCGTTGCCCGACGGACTGGCCGCCGCGTGGAGCACCTGCGCCGCCGGTACATGCTCGGACGCCGAGGCGATCGGCAGAGCGGCGAGGACGGCGAAGGTCAACGATCCCGCCAGCACCCTGCGGATGGACGACGTTGCGGCAGCAGCGAATGAAACACGTTTCATCGGGGACGGATCCTCAAGGCTTGCGAAGGGACAGGACACGGCGTGCAGGTCGATGCTCCGACCGCGCGACAGTGGCGCGGATCAGCGTAGCGCCGGCGCCGCCGGAGACGTCAAACCGTCATCAACGCGCGATGACAGAGTCATGACATCGGGCGAACCTGCGCCATCGACGGGCTGTGGGTCGCATCAATCGGGTGTCAGTGCAGCGGTGTCAGCACATGCGCCCTCTGCCCGGCAAGTTGCGGAATACGTGCCTGGAGCGTTTCGGCGGAACGCCGGTCGCCGACCTGTTCATGGAACTTCACCATCGCCCGGGCGGCGGCGTAGTCCTTGTCGGCAAACAGCGCCAGACGCCCGGCGACGCGCTTCGCGTCCTCCATCCGGCGACCGCTCAACAGATACAGCAGGTACGGCGACCCTGCTGCGACGATCTGGTCCGGCCGGTTGATCCCGAGCGCGCTGGCGAGTGCAGAGTCAAAGTGCGCGTCGGCAGCTCCGGTGTCGCCGGTCGCGGCAGCAATGCGCGCCGCGCTGAGAGCAATCACGAATGACCGGTCGGCGTCTTCGGGCTGCGCACCCGCGTCCTGCAGTCGCTTGAGCAGATGGATGGCGAGGCGAGTGTCACCGGCGCCAAGAGCGGCATCGACGAGCAGGTCGACGGTCCCGGAGAGCCGCTCATCGCCGCTCGGCGCGCCCGGAGTCATCAACGAATCGATCAGAGCGTCCGCTCCGACGATCGCCTCGGAGTAGCGCCCCTGTTCCGCCAGCCACTGCCGCCGCAGCACCACGAACTCCGGTGGCGCGTCGATCCCTGCATCGAACCGGTCGAGCAGACGCCCGGCTTCGTCGAGTCGTCCGTTGACCAGCAACGCCAGCAGTTGCGAATAGGCGATCGCACGCACGGTCATCTCGTTGCCGATCCGCGGCGTCATCTGCCACGCCTGAGCGCTGGTGGCGAGCGCGTCGTCGAAATCGAGCATCATCCGCTGCGTGTCGGATTTCGCGGACAACGTCGATGCCATGTGATCCTGCACGCCGAAGCGCGCAAACACCGCGATGGCGCGGTCGAATGCGGCGATCGCTTCGGCGAAGCGACCGCGCCGCGATTCGGCCATTGCCTCGTTGCCATCCACGCTCGCCTCGCCGGGAAGATTGCCAGCGCGACGCCATTCGATGCGCGCGAGGCCAAAGCCCGCCATCGCCGTGTCGAATCGACCGCTTTTTTCGTCGATGACGGCGCTCAGCATGTGGGCACGGCCGAGCAGCATCGGATCCGGGTGATCGGCGAGGGCGGCGAGCGAATCGCGGCACAGTTGACCCGCGGATGCCAGATCATTGCGCTGGAACGCGAGTGTGCACAGTCCGTAGCGTGCCCGTGCAAGCACATCGGGCGGAACGTTCTCCGCGTTGTCCGCCAACGTCGCGAAACCTCTCTGCGCGGGCTCCTCGCGGCCGGCGCGCTCGTCGATCTCCGCGCCACGCACGACGATGGCCGGATCCTTTTGCAGATCGAGCGGCGCCGATTCAATGGTTTCGGCGGCCTGCTCGAGATCACCATCGAGAAATGCGGCGTCGATGCGCTGCTGCAATTCGATCAGCGTCGGGCGCTGCAGCGGCTCAGCCGGATCTCCGATCCCGCTCCGCACGAAGAACTCGCCAAGCGCGACGTCCGCGGCCTGCAGCGGAGTGTCGGCCACACCACGGAACGTCGTCGTCTTCTCGGCGTCCTGCACGTCGAGCACGAACGACCAGCTGCCTGCTTCGTGCGAAATGCGCGATGCGATGATCCGCGACGCACCGACATCGCGTGCGAGACGAGAGCGCTCTGCCGGATCGGCCAGCACCGCGGCGCTGCGATCGCCGATGAATGCGATGGTCTGCTCGGTTGGAAGCACCGGAACGTGTGCACGCTCGCGCACGCGCGACGCGAGATAGTCCATGGCTCCGAAGCGCAGCCAGCGGGATCGCGGATCCGCGTCGGAGACGGCGACCGGCAGCACGAGCACCAGATCCGGAGGCACCACGACGGCAGTCGGCATCGCGTCGCGGCGGCGGTCGATGACGACCAGCGCAACGGCAACGCCGAGTGCGAGAAGTGCAAGCAGCAGGATGGCAGGGTAGCGACGGGAAGCATGAGACGGCGGCGTGCTGGACGACCGCGCCTCCGGCGCCGCTTGCACGACGTCGACGTCTGGCTTCGCGGGCGATACCGTCGGCACCGCTTCGACCACGTCGATCGGCTTGACCCAGTGGTATCCGAAGCGCGGAACCGTACGAATGGCGCCTTGCACGTCGCCGGTATCGCCGATCGCGCGTCGCGCGCGAGCGAGGGTCTGCCCGAGCAGTGCGTCACTGACGTCGGCGCGGCCCCACACCGCACTGATCAGCTCGTCGCGCCCGACCGCGCGATCGCGATGCTCGATCAGGTAGACGAGGCAGTCGAACGACTTCAGAGGAAGTGCGACGGGCCGATTGCCTTCGCGCAGTTCACGCGCGAGCGCGTCCAGTTCGAAGGGGGCGAAACGATAGTGCCGTGAAGCCATGGAGTGACGAGTGCCATCCGCATTGTCGAACCCGTGTCCAGCCCTGCTGCGGAGGCGGGAACCGGCAGCGAAGCCAGATCCGGGACTGTACCGGACTGTGGCTGCAGGGTGGAGCCATTCGCACTGCGGTCGCGCCTGGGACGCCTACTCGCGCGCTGCCAGTCGAAGGCCTCGCGGCGTCAACCAGCGCTCCGCCGCCTCGAACACGCCCTGCACCAGCAGTGCAAGCACGGCTGCAGGCACCGCGCCTTCGAGGATGAGGCCGAGGTCGTCGAGGCGGATGCCGGTGATGATCGGCTGGCCGTAGCCACCTGCTCCGATCAGCGCACCCAGGGTTGCGGTACCGACGTTGATCACCGCCGCAGTCTTGATGCCGGCGAGGATTGAACGCGTCGCGAGCGGCAGTTCGATCCGCCGCAGTCGCACATGCGGCGGCAAGCCAAGTGCCGCAGCGGACTCGCGCAGTTCGGGAGCGATGCCGACCAGGCCGGCGTGTGTGTTGCGCACGATCGGCAGCAGGCTGTAGAAAAACAACGCGGCGACAGCGGGCGCCGCACCGATGCCGAACAGCGGAATCATGAAGACAAACATTGCGAGCGACGGGACGGTCTGCAGGATGCCGGTGGCCGCGATGACGAGCTGCCCGAGCCGCCGCCTCCGCGCCGCGAAAACGCCGAGCGGCAGTGCCACCAGGATCGCCAGCGACAGCGACACACCGACCAGCACCAGGTGCTCGAGCGTGCGCTGCATGATTCGCTGAAAACGACCGCCATCGGTGGCCGACGGCTGTGCAAGACCGAGAAAAGCGGCGGCAACCGCTCGCTCGGAGCGTCGCGTCAGCGTGACCTCTGCGTTCATCGCACGCATCGCGTCGACGTCGATGCGTCCCGCGAGCGCGTCGATCGTTGCCTTCAATGCGGGCGTGTCACGCAACGCCTGCAGTCGGTAGACGAGCACCGCCTGATAGCCGGGAAAGTAATGCCGATCGTCCTGGAGCACGCGCAGGTGACGGTAGGGAATCTGGGCGTCGGTGGTGTAAAGGTCCACCACGTCGACCGCATCGTCTGCCAGCGCGCGATAAGCAAGATCGTGATCCATCCCGCGTACCGTTTGCGGCAGTGCGTATGCGCGTTTCAAACCGGGCCAGCCGTCCTCACGATCGACAAATTCGCTCGACAGGCCGAAGCGCAGATCGGGACGACGGCGCAAGTCGGAGATCGTGGCGATCGAGTCGCGCGCCGCGACATCCTCGCGCATGCCGAGCGCATAGCCGTCCTCGAATCCGAGCGATTCGCTGACGCCGATGCCCTTCGGCTCCAGCGCTCGCCGGATCGTCGCAAGGTCTGCGTTCGGATCGATTCCCGGCACCAGTTCGCGTGTCAGCGTTCCGGTGTATTCGGGATACAGATCAATGCTGCCCTCTTCCAGCGCACGCCACAGGATGCGCGTGCCGCCGAGTGCCTGCCGATGGTCAACCGACACGCCGTCGCGCTGTGCTTGCGCGCGGACGATCTCGGCGAGCACGATCGATTCGGTGAAATTCTTCGATCCGACCTGCACGGGCGCTGCGTCGGCGAATGACAGCGCCATGAAACCGCAGAGCGCGGCAATCACCCGCGGCGCGCTCATCGCGTCCTCCCGGGCAGCTGACGCTGCGCTGCGATGAATTGACTGACAAACGGATCCGCCGGTCGCTCCATGAAATCGTCGACGCACCCATCCTGCACGACTCGGCCGTCACGCAGCAGGATCAGCCTGGACGCCAGAAATGCCGCTTCCGCAACGTCGTGCGTCACCAGCACGACGGTCTTGTCGAGCGAACGAAAGATCTCCGCGAGTTCGTCCTGCAACTCGTGGCGCACGATCGGATCGAGCGCGCAAAACGGCTCGTCCAGCAACAGTGCCGGAGGATCGAGCATGAGTGCGCGCATCAGGGCAACGCGCTGGCGCTGGCCGCCGGAGAGTTCGGCTGGAAAACGGCGCAACGCATCGCTCGGAAAATGCGTCAGCGACGCGAGGAAGTCCGCCCGTTCGTCGATGCGCGCGTCGCTCCAGCCGAGCATGTGCGGCAGCAGCGCAAGGTTGTCGCGCACGCCGAGATGCGGGAACAGGCCGCCGTCCTGGATCACGTAGCCGATGCGTCGGCGCACGGCGAGCACGTCCGACGCTTGAAGAGGAACGTCGTCGATGCGCACTTCTCCCACATCGGGCAATTCGAGCCCCAGCAGCAACCGCAACAGCGTCGACTTGCCCGATCCGCTGCTGCCGATCACTGCACTGACCGACCCGGTCGGGAACGCCAGACTGACTGCGTCAATCGCCGCGCGGTCGCCGTGACGCAAGGTCACATTGTCGAGTTCAAACATGCCCTGCCTGTCGCCGTGCGCGCGAATCGCGTTGCCTCTTGTAGCGTGCCGCGACGCGCACG
The DNA here is from genome assembly GCF_039926425.1 of Dokdonella sp. Lineage (GTDB taxonomy): Bacteria > Pseudomonadota > Gammaproteobacteria > Xanthomonadales > Rhodanobacteraceae > Dokdonella_A. The sequence goes on along the minus strand of NZ_JBDSWZ010000103.1, from coordinate 2,287 downwards.
TCGACTGGGGAGGCATGCGGGCCGGACGGCGATGCGCATCTTCGACGATGGTCTCGCGCGGATCGGATGGAGTCGATTTGCCTGCGAGCGCAGACGAACCCCGCCCATCGCCGGGTCGATCGATGCGAGGGTCGCCCGTGTGCTTCGGCAGACTCCGCTGGTCGACGGCCACAACGATCTGCATATCCACGACCACGCGTGTCGGGACGGATGTCCGCGTGGTCATGACGCGTATGACATCGGTGCTCGCGTGAAGGCCACACCGGCCTGCCACGCTGGAAACTGGGTGGTGTCGGTGCGCAGTTGCCCAATGCGGGTTGGCTCGATTCGGAGCCCGGTCTCGACGGCACACTCAAGGGTCTCGATTTCACGCGCGACATGGCCACTCGCTATCCGGATCGGGTGGCGATGGCGCGAACGTCCGAAGAGATCCGCGCCATCCACCGCTCGGGTCGCCTCGCGGTCCTGATCGCGCTGGAAGATCCGGATCGAATCAGCGTCGATGAAGCAACAATCAGGCGCCTCGCAGCGGAAGGCCTGCGCTCGGACATCCTCGCCTACAGCGAACCCACCGCGCTTGCCGACGGACATGCGGGACCCGCGCGGTTCGGCGGTCTTTCGCCGCAAGGCGCGAAAACCGTGCGCTGGATGCAGGAGAACGCGATCCTTGTCGACCTCTCGCACGCATCAGCCGACACCGCGCGCGACGTGCTCGACCAGGCGATCGCGCCAGTGATCTTCAGTCATTCCTCCGCGGCTGCGCTCTGCGATGTTTCGCGCAATGTGCCCGACGATGTACTGCGGCGCCTGACCGCCAATGGCGGCGTCGTCATGGTCTCCTTCGTGCCGGAATTCACGCGCAAGGAATTTGCCGACTGGTACGACGCCGGCGGCGTTTTCGCAACCGGTGTGCTCGCGAAGAACGGTGGCGATCGCGAAGCGTCCCGGCCCGCCATGGATGCGTGGGAAGCGGCAAACCCGCAGCCCTCCGTCACAGTCGCGGATGTCGCCGATCACATCGAGCACGTGCGCAACATTGCCGGAATCGACCATGTCGGCTTGGGCAGCGATTTCGACGGCATCGATTTCACCGTGACCGGTCTCGAGGACGTTTCCAAATTCCCGAACCTGCTCAAGGAACTCGCCGGTCGTGGCTGGAGTGATGCCGACTTGCGCAAGGTCGCCGGCGAAAATTTCCTGCGCGTGCTCGACCAGGCTGATGCGGTGGCGAGGACGTTCACCTCATCGTCAAACGTGGATCGTCCGAAGCGCTGATCGACTCGACTTCATCAAAATCATCGCTGAAGATCGAATCCGGTGGACGAACGGGCAACGATCCTGGACGGCGTTCCCAGTCTTCGCCTACACGCACGGTCGAACGACGCTTCGCGGCGCCGAAGTGAACATGGGCTTCAGAAGCGTGAATTGGCGCACAGTCGCGATCGGCTGCAGTCGAGGTCATCGTCGACGCAAGAAGCCCTATCATGCGGCTCAAATATTCAGGAGTTGTCATGCGATCGATTGTCTGCGCGGTGCTGCTTGCCCTCACCTCCACGCCGGTGCTTGCCGGAGAAAACATCATGCTTGTGCTTGATGCATCGGGCTCGATGTGGGGCCAGATCGCCGGCAAGACCAAGGTGGAGATCGCGCGCGCAACTGTCGCCGACGTCCTCGGCAGCTGGAAGTCCGACAACACGATCGGGCTGGTCGCCTACGGACATCGTCGCAAGGGTGACTGCAACGACATCGAAACGTTGATCCAACCCGGTCCGCTGAACCGCACGGCATTTCTTTCCACGGTCAACAATCTCAATGCAAAGGGAATGACCCCGCTGTCGGCCGCCGTCAGGCATGCGGCCGAAGCGCTCAAATCGAGCGAACAAAAGGCCACCGTGATCCTCGTGTCCGACGGCGAGGAAACGTGCAACCTCGATCCTTGCGCGGTCGGCGCCGAGCTCGAAAAGAGTGGCGTCGATTTCACCGCGCACGTGATTGGCTTCGATGTCGGCGATCCGAAACACCAGGCACAGTTGCGTTGCCTTGCAGAGAACACCGGGGGTCGCTACTTCAACGCGCGCAATGCCGAGGAACTCGGTGCGGCAATCGCCGGCGCAGTCACTGCGAGCACCGAACCACCACCGCCGGCCGCCAGCGCGACTGTCGCCGCACAGGGCGCGATGGCGATCGCGAGTGAAGTCGTCGTGGCGTGGAGCGGCCCGGCGGATCAAGGCGACTACGTGACGTTCGTGCCCGTTGGCGCGAAGGACAGCAGCTATCTCGACTACGC
>NZ_JBDSWZ010000102.1:0-6125 GCF_039926425.1 Dokdonella sp. | reverse complement strand
AGCATTGGCCGAGCCGATCAAGGCGATGATCGAGAACGATCCGTCGTTCGGCTACCGCACGGTGGCGGGCCTGCTATCGATGAACAAGAACACGGTGCAGCGCATCTTCCAGCTGAAGGGCTGGCAGGTACGCAAGCATGCGGTGGGCGAACGCCCGCGCATCGAAGCGAAGAAATCGGTCGCCGAGCGACCGGACGAACGCTGGTCGACTGACCTGTGCCGGGTATGAGGCGGCCGTGACGGCTGGCTCGTGCTCGCCTTGGTCATCGATTGCCACACGCGCCAACTGCTGGGCTGGCATCTCTCGCGCAGCGGCAAAGCCACGACAGCCGCTGCGGCGATCGAGCAGGCGCTGATCACGCGCTGCGGAACGTTGGGGCGCGTGAAGACACCGTTCCTTTTGCGCTCGGAGCGCGAAGCCTGCCCTCGGGGCATAATGGGTTGGTCTTCACGAGCCGCAAATACACTGCGCTGGTCCGCAGCTACGGACTCATTCATGAGTTCATCACGCCGTACTGCCCACAACCGAACGGCATGGTCGACCGTGTGATCCGAACACTGAAGGACCAATGCGTCCATCGGCATCGCTTCGACAGTCAGCATCATGGGAGCCGCGTCATCTGCGATTGGATTCAGTTCTACAACAGCCGACTCCCACACCAGGCGCTCGGAATGAAATCACCCGACAAAGCGTATGCTTTAGCGGCCTGACCTGATCAGGAAGTGCTGGGTCATTACAGCGCATTAGCCTGCGCATCCTCGGGATCGACATAGCGATCCGCGGCGCGGACTTCATCGAGGTGGTCCGGTTTTTCCTGGAGTCGGGTCAATGCGCCAACGACAGCTTCGCGTCGGCGCAGCGCGTTTTTCGAGGCGCGCCCGTCACAGGCGGCGCCGCATTCACCAAGGACGCGGTGTACCTGCATGGCTTGTTGTCGGTGCACACGTTTTTCCGCTGGGCGATGAAACATCGGCGCATGGCGCTGTGCCGGAACCTGTTCGCCGGCAAGCTTGCGCTGCACGACGTGATCGCGCTGGAGCCTTTCTTCGCCAACGGATACATCGCGCAGCCGCGCTACCTGCCCCCGTGGGTGCAGCACGCGCAAGGACTCGCGGGCAGTCTCGCGTTCTCGCTGTTCGCCAACCAGATCCGCCTCGATCGCGTCGAGGCCGAGGATCTGTTGCTCGGGCTCTGACTCGGACCATCGTTTCGGCACACGAGTGCCAGACCGCTTGCGTTGCGCTGCGCGATGCATTTCCATGGTCGCAATGAGCCCTTTCTCGATCCCGGAGTTTTCGATGCGCAAAAACCTCGTTGCATTGGCCATGTTCACGCTCGGCGGGAACGCGACGGGCGCAACCGCGACGTCGCCACAGATGGTCGAACCACTGCTGCCGCAGATCACCGCGTGGCGGCGCGATCTTCACATGCATCCCGAGCTCGGCAACGAGGAAGTGCGCACCGCGAAGTTGGTCGCGGCGCAGCTGAAGAAATTCGGCCTCGAGGTGCGCACCGGAATCGCGCACACCGGCGTGATCGGCATCCTCAAGGGTGGCAAGCCGGGACCAAAGCTGGCGATCCGCGCGGACATGGACGCGTTGCCGGTGACCGAGGAAGTCGATCTGCCGTTCGCGTCGAAGGCCAAAGGCACGTATCAGGGCAAGCAGGTCGGGGTGATGCATGCCTGCGGACACGACGCGCACACCGCGATGACGCTCGGCGTCGCCGAGGCCATGTCGAAGATCCGCGCCGATCTTCCCGGCGACGTGATGTTCATCTTCCAGCCGGCGGAGGAGGGGTCGCCTGCGGGCGAGGTGGGCGGTGCGCCGCTGATGGTCAAGGAAGGAGTCTTTCGCGACTTCACGCCCGATGCGGTGTTCGGCATGCACGTCGTCAGCGCGCTCAACGTCGGATTCGCGTCGATACGCGCGGGCGGGGCGATGGCAAGTTCGGACACGTTCGAGATCACCGTGCACGGCAGGCAGAGTCATGGCGCGACGCCGTGGAAAGGGATCGATCCGATCGTCACCGCGGCGCAGATCGTGATGGGCGCGCAGACGATCATCAGCCGCCAGCTCGACATCAACAAGGATCCGGCAGTCGTCACGTTTGGCGTGTTCAACGGCGGCTCGCGCTTCAACATCGTGCCGGATAAAGCCGAGCTGCAAGGGACCGTGCGCACGTTCGATCCGACAATGCGCGAGCAGGCACTGGCGAGTCTTCGCACCATGGCCGAACACATTGCAGCGGCCAATGGCGCCACCATCGATGCGAAGATTCCGACCGGTGGCAGCAACCCGGTCAACTTCAACGACCCTGGCCTGACTGCGCGCGTTCGCACGAGTTTGGAAAAGGCAATTGGCGCGGACAAGGTCAGCGAGGCGCCACGCTGGACCGCATCGGAGGATTTCCCGCAGCTCGCATTGAGCGTTCCTGCGCCGAGCGTCTATTTCTTCGTTGGCGCGACGCCGGCCGGACAGGATGCCGCGACCGCGGCATCGAATCATTCGCCGAAATTCTTCCTCGACGAAGGCGCGCTGGCGGTGGGCAGCGAGACCATGCTGCAGGCGGCGCTCGATTACCTCGGCTACAAATCCTGAAAGTCGATCTGCATTCGACGCCGCGCGCGCTCCGAACGGCATCGGCTGCCATGGGCGCGATGTTATAGTCACGTGTCCTTGTCAGAGGCCGGACGCGCCCGCGTTCCACCCCATGTCGACCCTCGAAGAACTGAAGAAAGCCGCGCTCGAATACCATCGCAAGGAGCCCGCGGGAAAGATCAAGGTCACCTCGACCAAGTCGGTCGTCACGCAGCGCGAACTGTCGCTGGCGTACTCGCCCGGCGTCGCCGCAGCGTGCGAGGAGATCGTGCGCGATCCACGAGAGGTGGCGACGCTGACCGCGCGCAGCAATCTGGTCGCCGTCATCACCAACGGCACCGCAGTGCTTGGCCTCGGCAACATCGGGCCGCTTGCGGCGAAGCCGGTGATGGAAGGCAAGGGCATGCTGTTCCAGAAGTTCGCCGGCATCGACGTGTTCGATCTGGAGATTGCCGAGAACGATCCGGACAAGCTGGTCGACATCATCGCAAGCCTCGAACCGACGTTTGGCGGCATCAACCTCGAGGACATCAAGGCACCGGAGTGTTTCGAGGTCGAGCGTCGCTTGCGCGAGCGGATGAAGATCCCGGTGTTCCACGATGACCAGCACGGGACCGCGATCATCGTCGGCGCTGCGCTGGTCAACGCGCTGCATATTGCGGGCAAGGACATCGGATCGATCAAGCTGGTGTCGACCGGGGCCGGCGCTGCGGGTCTTGCGTGTCTCGACATGCTGGTCAGCCTCGGCGTGAAGATGGAGAACGTGTGGGTCGCAGACCGGCTTGGCGTGGTCTGGAAAGGCCGCGTCGAGGAGATGGATCCGAACAAGTGCCGCTATGCGCGCGTCACCGATGCGCGGTCGCTCGGCGAAATCATCGACGGCGCCGACGTGTTCCTCGGACTCTCCGCGCCGGGCGTCTTGAAGCCGGACATGGTGGGTCGCATGGCTGCCCGGCCGATCATTCTCGCGCTCGCGAATCCGACACCGGAGATCCTTCCCGAGGAAGCGCTGGCCGTACGGCCCGATGCGATCATCGCGACCGGGCGTTCGGACTACCCGAACCAGGTCAACAACGCGCTGTGCTTTCCGTACATCTTCCGCGGCGCGCTCGATGTCGGTGCGACGACGATCAACGAGGCGATGAAAGTCGCCTGCGTGCACGCGATCGCGGAACTCGCACGGCGCGAGGCGAGCGATGTCGCCGCGCGTGCATACGGCGGTCGCACCATGTGTTTTGGGCCGGACTACATCATTCCGCAGCCATTCGATCCGCGCCTGATCGTCGAGCTCGCGCCCGCGGTTGCGAAAGCCGCCATGGACTCCGGCGTCGCGACGCGTCCGATCGACGACCTTCGCGCGTATACGGAGAAGCTCAACGCGTTCGTCTTCCGAACCACCTTGCTGATGAAGCCGGTGTTCGCGCGCGCGAAGGCCGACCCGAAGCGCATCGTGTTTGCCGAAGGCGAAGAGGAAACGGTGCTGCGTGCGGTCCAGCATATCGTCGATGAAGGCATTGCGCGGCCGATCCTCGTTGGGCGGCCGACCGTGATCGACGCACGCATCGAGCGCCTCAGCCTGCGCCTCAAGGCCGGCACCGACTTCGAGCTGTGCAACATCGAGAGCGATCCGCGCTTCAAGGACTACTGGATGCTCTACCACTCGCTGATGCAGCGCGATGGCGTGACTCCGGAGAGTGCGAAGCAGATCGTGCGCTCACGCGCGACCGTCATCGCGGCGCTGATGCTGCGGCGAGGGGAGGCGGACGGGATGATCTGCGGACTGGTCGGGCGCTTCCACAAGAAACTCGGCTATCTGCGCGGCATCATCCCGCTCGATCCCGGCGTCAGCGCGACGTCGGCGATGACCGCGGTGTTCAATGATCGCGGGGTGTTCTTTTTTCTCGACACGCATGTCGCCGTGGATCCCGACGCCGAGCGCATCGCGGCAGCGACCGCGCAGGCGACGTTGCGTCTCAAGTATTTCGGCATCGTGCCCAAGGTTGCGATCCTGTCGCATTCCAATTTCGGCAGTCACGAAAATGCGAGCGCGTCGAAGATGCGCCGCGTGGTGGAACTCCTGCGCGAGCGGATGCCGAAGGTCGAGGTGGAAGGCGAGATGCATGCCGACACTGCGCTGGTGCAGTCGGTGCGAGACCACCTGTTCCCCGATTCACGCTTGAGCGGCAGCGCAAACGTGTTCGTGTGCCCCAATCTCGATTCGGCGAACATTGCGTTCAACCTGACGCGCGTGATGACCGACGGCGTGGTGATCGGTCCGATCCTGATGGGTCCGTCCAAACCGGTGCACGTGCTGACGCCGGCAGCGACGGTGCGGCGCGTCTACAACATGACCGCGCTCGCCGTGGTCGAGGCGCAGATCCGCGCGCAGGTGGCTGGGGCTTCTTCGTAGAAGGAACCACCAGCGGGGCGATTTCCTCCCACCGCGCATCGACGTCATTCCCGCGAAGGCGGGAATCCATTTGTGATTTCGTGACAACCTGGGGTGGGGCGGTGAACCATTCACCCGGACCACCGACCTGTCGTACGCTCGCAGTCCCCGGCCGTCGAGAATGGATTCCCGCCTTCGCGGGAATGACGTCAGGAGCGATGGCGGTTCACTGCCGCGATCGGGTCCATGCAAGTCATGCGCGCGCAATCCTGAGCCATCGTGCTGCGAACGGCGGGATCAGCAGCAGGCTCACCAGCGTCGACGTGGCCAGCCCGCCGAGCAGCACGATTGCCATTGGCCCTTCGATTTCGTGGCCCGCATCCTTGCTCTGCAACGCAACCGGGAGCAATGCGAGCGCCGTCAGCAGGCCCGTCAGAAGCACGGGTGTCAGCCGCTCGCTCGCGCCTCGCAGTGCGGTCGCGAGATTCCAGGTCTCGCCCTCGACCAGCACCAGATGATCGTAGTGCGATACCAGCAGGATGGTGTTGCGCGCGGCCATGCCGAACAGCGCGACGAACCCGACCATCGATCCAAGCGACAGCGTGCTGCCCGTGAGCCAGAGGGCGGCGACGCCTCCGATCAACGTGCTCGGCAGAGCCGCGAGGGTCAGCGCAACGTGCCGGGCGCGCCCGTACGCAAGTGCCAGCAGCAGCACGATGACGACGAACGCAAAGACCGAATAGACGATGAGCTCACGCGCTGCCGCGCGCTGCGTCTGCGCACTGCCGCCGTAACGGAGGTACACGCCGGCCGGCAATTTGATCGCATCCGCGACCGCCGCTTCCGCACGCCGCGCGAAGCCGACCTGGTCGGCAACCGTCGGTGTGGCGACGACGATCTGCCGGCGCAATCCGTCCTCGTGGTCGAGCACGCTGCGTGCGCTGATCATGTCGATCTTCGCAACCCTTCCAAGCGTCACGAGCGAACCGTCGCTGCCGCGCAGCACGAGTTGCCCGACCGATGCTGGCGACGACGGCCCTCCTGCGAGCCGCACGACCACCGGCAGACTGCGGTCGGCGAGGTTCATCTGCGCGGCGACAGTGCCGTGGAACGCCGCTTCGATCGTGCGCAGCAC
>NZ_JBDSWZ010000101.1:0-15743 GCF_039926425.1 Dokdonella sp. | reverse complement strand
CGCGATCGAAGCGCAGGATCACGCCGCTGAGGCGGATCGCCGATTGGCTGGCTGGTAACTCGTCGGTGACCTGCGGGGCGACATGGGCGTCGCGTAGTTGCACGATCAGGCGGCGCTGCAGGATGCGTGTGGGCGGATCGGTCCACAGCTGATAGTGGTACTGGCGCAACTGCTGCGCGCCGGCATCCACGGCGTAGATCAGCGCCTGGTCCGCGTACAGGCCATCCGCACCGAACACGTCGACGACGATCGGAGTGTGGAATTCCGGCGTGCCGACCGGTTCAAGTGGCTGCGGGCGAGGCAGCCGGTAATAGGTGAAGTCCGGCACGGTTGGCGCACTGCAGCCGGCCACCACTAACCCCACCAACACGGCGAACGAGCGGATCCTCATTGCGTTTCATCCTCCAGCTTGTCGGCTTTCGGCGCGATGATCAGGCGGTTGGGGCTCTTGCGGATCTCGCGGCTGAATTCGTCAAGATTGCGACTGGAGGATTCCAGATGATGCGTGATCACGTCCATCCGGCTCGACAGGGATTCGAGCACGCTGCCGAGATCCTGCACCGCGCGGCGTACATCGGGGCGATTGTCTTTCGCGATGCCGGCGAGATCGCCCAGCGCGTGGTCGAGCGTTTCGCGCGTCTTGCGTAATTCGGATGCAAGGTTCTTCACTTCACCGAGGATCGCGCCGACGGCCGCGCGGTTCTCCGGCTTCAACACGTCGTTGAGCGCATCGGACGCGCGGTTCATCCGTTCGAGCAGCGCGCGCGTCTGGTCGAGCACAATCGGTGCGGACTTGTCGATCGTGCCGGTGATCGAATCGACGCGCTGCGACAGCGTGCTGATCAGTGGCGAGATCTGTGTGCGCGTGAGATCGCTGACCTGACTGGCGAGCTCATTCATCGCGGCGAACAGATCCGCGCCCTCCTCGCCCTTCAATTCGCCGCCCGCTTTCAGCGTGTCGTGGCTGGACCCTTCGCGGATGCCGATCGATACGTCCGCGAGCAGGCCGCTCGACTGCAGGCGTGCAGGGCTGTCGGCCGGAATCGGCCAGTCATGTCGAATTGCGAGCGTCACCTTGTAGCGCGTGCCGCTCGCATCACGCTCCGGCGTCAGCGCGCTCACCGCCCCGATGCGATAGCCCTGATAGAACACCGGTGCTCCGTAACGCAAACCCGTCACGCTACGATAGCGCACCACGTAGTCGTCGCTCGCGACAGTACGGCCGGTGATCAACGCAAGGCCGACCAGCAGCAGGACGATCGCGCCGATGACGACGGCGCCGACCAGCGTGTAATTGACGGTGTCGCGTTTCAAGGCGTGACCTTCAACGGGATTCCGGACCTTTCGTTGCCGACATTCCCGCGAGCGCGGGAATCCATTTTTCGTGAGGGTGCAAACACGCCGATGGAAGACCGGCTTTTGCCGACGCAACGTTCTTCCCGCACCTGCGGCCATGACGTCATGACATGAAACTCTCCGCGTAACTCTAGCATCATCACGCTTCCTCCTCGGTCAGTCGCCTGAGGTACGCATCCGCGTCCACATGTACCTCGCGAGGACGCCGGTTCAGTAGATCCTGGATGCGTTCGTTGTCTGCCGCGCGCACCTCGGCCACCGTGCCGGTCATCAGGATTTCGCCGGCATCGAGCACGGTGATGGTATCGGCGATCTTGAACGCGCTTTCCAGCTCATGCGTCACCACGACGATCGTCATGCGCAATGCATCGCGCAGCCGCAGGATCAACTCGTCGAGTTCGGCCGACACAACCGGATCGAGCCCGGCCGACGGTTCGTCGAAAAACAGCAGCCGCGGATCCATCACGATCGCGCGCGCCAACGCGGCCCGCTTGACCATGCCGCCGGAGAGCTGGCTCGGCATCAGATCCTGGAAGCCGCCAAGGTTGACCACCTCGAGTTTGATGCGACTCATGATGCGGATCGTCGACTCGTCGAGGCTGGTGTGCTCGCGCAAGGGCAGTGCGACGTTCTCCCCCACCGTCAGCGACGTCAGCAGTGCGCCGCCCTGGAACGACACGCCGATCTTGCGGCGCACGTCGAGCAACTGGCGATCGCTGATGTCGGCGATGTCGACGCCAAACAGCTTCACACTGCCGGCAACCGGACGCTGCAATCCGAGCAGGTGACGGAACAACGTGCTCTTTCCCGATCCGGAACCGCCCATGATCACGCGGATCTCACCCGGCTGCACCGAGAAGTCGATGCCGTGCAGCACACGCCGGCGGCCATACCAGGCTTCGAGTTTTTCGACGTCGATCAACGGCGCGCCACCGGAGTTCATGTTTCCATTCCAAGCACTTGTGTGGGATCGGCTTGAGCCGCGATTCCTCCAGCGCGGGTGAGCGTCGGGAGCATCGCGGCTGAAGCCGCTCCCACAATGACAAGCGCTGGCGCCGGAGCGGAAATCATCGGTTGAGGAAGAACGAGAAGATCATGTCGACCACGATGATCCAGCAGATCGACAGCACCACCGAGCGCGTTGTCGCGCGACCGACCCCTTCGGCGCCGCCGGTTACCGAAAAACCGGTGCTCACGCCGATCAGCGTGATCAGCAATGCAAAGACGACACTCTTGGACAGACCCTGCCAGACATCGCCCGGGCTGAGCAGCGACAGCGTCTGCAGCAGGTAGGCCGTCGGCGTCACGTTCAATGCCGGCGCGCTATAGAGCGCCGCGCCGAATATCGCGACCGCATTCGCGAAGATCGTCAGCGCCGGCAGCATCACCAGCATCGCGATCAGCGCCGGCGCGACGAGGTAACGGACCGGCTCGATGCCGATCACCGCAAGCGCGTCGACTTCCTGTGACACCGACATCGATCCGATGCGCGCGGCCAGCGCGGAACCGGAGCGCCCCGCAACAAGGATCGCGGTGATCAGTGCGCCAAATTCACGCGTGACCGACTTCGCCACCGCGATCACCACTTGCGATTGCGCACCGAACTCGCTCAGCGACGCGATGAACTGGATGCCGAGCATCAGTCCGACCGTGAAGCCGAGCAACGCGACGATCGGTAACGCATCGGCCCCGATCTCGCGCATCTGGCGGACCACCGCGCTGATCCGGACGGGCTGGCCGACGCGCCATCCGACCAGCGCGAAGTAGAGCGCCTCGACCAGCAACATGGCCGCGTAGCCGATGCCGCTGAGCGACTCCAGCGTTGCGCGACCGATGGTCGCCAGCGGGCGCGCGAATGCATTCACGCGGCGGCGATCACCGCATCGGGCGTATCGACGATCAGGAACACGCGGTCGAGACGCGCGAGTTCGAGGACCGCGCGCACCGCATGGCTGACCGAGACCAGCGCGAACCGGCTGCCACGCGTGCGGGCATTCTGAAACCCTTCCACCAGCGCCGCGATGCCGGACGAATCGATGTAGCTCACGTCCGACAGGTCGACGCCAACCGCTGTGTCGTTCGCGATCGCGTCGAGCACCGCGCGGCGAACCTGCTGCGACCAGGAAAGATCCACTTCGCCACTCAGGCGAATCAGCACGTAACCGTCGCGGTTTTCGCTGGCCACGCTGTTTCCACTGTCACTCATGCTTCATTCGCCTCGTCGGTGCCGGGATCGCCCAGGCGCTTGCGCAGGATCAGCCGGTTGCCGTGAACGCTGGCTGCGGCTTCGATATTCCAGGAGTCCATCACCTCGTCGATCAGCGCGATTCCAAAGCCGCCGCATCGGCATTCGCCCAGCGGTTTCGGACGCAGCTCTTGCGGGTCCACCCGCGGCGCGGTATCGGTCAGTTCGAACGTCAGCACCGAACCGGCCAGCAGCATGCGCAGCCCGATTTCGCCGGTTCGCTCGGGGCCGTATGCGTGGCGGATGATGTTGGCGCTGGCTTCGTCAACCGCGAGCACGAGGCGATCGCGCAGCAACGGTTCGATGTGCAGCCGATCGAGCGCCTGACGGATCGCCGCTCGCAGGCCGCGCAACGCGTGCGCGTTCGCGGGGATGCGATGATCAAGCAGCACATCGGCCGTTTCCGCGCGCGACGTTTCCACCAGCAGCAAGGTCGTGTCATCGACCAGGCGCAATTGTTTCAGGTCTCCAAGGAGTCCGCGCAGTCGCGCGTGTGGCGAGGATTCCGCATGCCGGGCAATGAGCGCGCGAACACCCTCGTTGCCGATCGGAGTGCCGCCGGCGTCGCGCACGTCGGTGGCACCGTCCGAGAACGCGTAAAGCGTTCCGCCGTCAAGCGCGACCTCGTGATCCTCGTAGACCAGTCCCGTCATGATGCCCAGTGGCGGTCCGCCGGACGGAAAATCGGTGAAGACGCCACCGCGACGCACGATCACCGGCGGGAAACCGGCACCGGCGAAATGCACACGGGTCGCGGCGCGGTCGCAGTATCCGACCAGCGCGCAGACGAATCGTCCGTCCTGCGTCGTCTCGCACAATTCGTCATTTGCCCGCGCAAGCCACGCAGAGGGCGAGACGCCATCCTTGCCGGCCCAGCGCAGCAGGCTCGCGGCGCGCACCATCAACAACGCCGCGTCCAGACCTTTTCCTGAGACGTCTCCGACGAGGAAGGCAACGCGCCCGTCTGCGAGCTCGAAATGATCGTAGAAATCGCCGGAGATTTCGTGCGCCGGGCGATTGACCCCGATGACCGGGAAATTGTCGCGCCGACGTTTGGGCAGCATCGATTTCTGCAGGCGGCGAGCGAGATCGAACTCGCGCTTCAGGCGCTGCTGTTCCAGAAGGTTGCCCGCCATGCGGGCGTTGTTGATCGCGAGCGCGGCCGGCGCCGCGATGATGCCGAGCAGCTCGGCGTCGGCATCACTGAACGGCTGGCCGTCGCGGCGGTTGACGATCTCCAACGCGCCGATCGGCCCATCCGCGGTCGCCAGCGGCGCGCAGACGAGGCTGCGCGTGACGAAGCCGTTGTCGTCGTCCGCCGCACGCCACACGCGCGCGTCGGTGGTCGCGTCGGCCACCACCTGCGCAGCATTTTCAGCCACTGCGCGTCCAACCACCCCTTGCCCGAGAGCGAGGCGCGAACCGGTGATATCAACCGGGCCGACGCAGATGCGGCACTCGAGAACGCGCGACTCGGGGTCCAGCAGGAACAGCGACGCGGCTTCCACCTGCATGAAGTCGGCGACGCGCGTGACCGCTTCGGACAGCGTCTTGCGCAGATCAAGCGACACGGCGAGCGTGCGCGACAGGTCGGCCAGGAACGCGAGCGTCTCGCGCTCGCGCGCAGTTGCCGTTGCACGCAGGGTCGGCGCATCGACGGCGCGCGAGGCGGCCGGCTTCGCGCCCACGACACTCATTCGATGTCGCGCCCGCTGCCACGCAGTGCGCGTGCGCTGCGCTTCTTGCGCAGACCCCACAGCGTCAGCGCAGGTCCCGAGATGACATAGAGCACAGTGACGGTCAGCACCACACGGGGAGGATCCACCGCGAGTCCGGTGAGGATCAACATCGCTGCGGGAATCCAGATGAACGGAACACGGTCCGACTTTGGCGCGGCCTTGAAGCTGAAGTAGCGCACGCGGCTGACCATCAGCAGACCCGCGACGATGGCGACAACCGGCGTCACGAAATCCATGTCGGAGGCGGTCGCGCCAAACAGGCCCTTGTCCTCGATCGCCCACACGAACGACATGCACAGCGCCGCAGCAGCAGGACTCGCAAGCCCCTGGAAATAGCGCTTGTCCGCGACACCCACCTGCGTGTTGAAGCGCGCGAGGCGCAACGCCGCGCACGCCGCATAAATGAACGCGGCGGCCCAGCCGAGTTTCCCCCATCCCGGGCCATACGCTTTCAGCGACGACAGCGACCACGTGTAGAGCACCAGCGACGGCGCGACGCCGAAGCTGACCAGGTCGGACAGCGAGTCGTACTGCACGCCGAATTCGCTCTGCGTTCCGGTCAGGCGCGCCACGCGCCCGTCAAGGCCGTCGAGGATTGCCGCGACGAACACCGCGATGGCCGCATCGGTAAAGCGGCCACCGATGGCCGAAATGATCGCGAAATAGCCCGCGAACATCGCCCCTGTCGTGAACAGGTTGGGCAGAAGGTAGATTCCTCGCCGCGGCTTGCGCGTGACGGTCGGAGTTTCTTCCATGGTCGAGCCGCGACAATGTTGGGATAGGGTTCGGGAGTGTACCGTGAACCACAAAACCGGGCGCTTTCGCTTGTGTCCGGGCGCAACTGGTGTTATCCAGTCGCCCGTCCGGGTGCCATCCCTGAGCATCCGCAAGCATGAAGGTTTTCGATGAAACGCACTTGGCTCCTGCTCGTCCTGCTGGCCGTCACCGTTCCAGCCGCAGCGACGGATATGTATTCCTGGACCGACGCGAACGGGGTCAAGCATTTCTCGGACACACCGCCGCCGGCCAGCGCGACGAAGGCGCAGCGGCTCAAGCTGAAGGGCGGCGTCACCACCGGTGACGATGCGGCCAACGTGCAGAAAGAAAAAGAAGAGGCAGCGAAGGCGGCTGGTCCCGCTCTTGCGGCGGCTGCCGGCTACGCGCCGGAAGACATCAAACGCAATTGCGAGATTGCCCGCAAGAACCAGGCGAACCTCGAGGGCCAGAAGCTGCCGGTCGATGCCGAGGGCTATCCGACCGATCTTGAGGCCGCGAAAACCCGCCAGGCCCAGATGGACAAGGCCGCTCAGCAGGTGAAGCTGTTCTGCGCCAGCTGAGCGTTCAGATGCAGCGCGAATCACTACTCCACTCGTCCTCCACGACGCGTTGAGCCGTTGCCGCGAGCCCCGCCGAAAGTTTCCGGTCGCTGCTCGAACGCACGCCCCGCTGCTAGAATCGCCGGTTCCCCGGCCTTCTGACGGTACGCCATGCGCCTTTCCCGCTTCCATCTCGCGACCGTCAAGGAAGTTCCGGCCGACGCCGAAATTGCCAGCCACCGGCTGATGCTGCGCAGCGGAATGATCCGCAAGCTCGCGGCTGGAATCTATACGTGGTCGCCGCTGGGCTTGCGCGTGCTGAGCAAGGTGGCGAACGTCGTGCGCGAGGAAATGAACCGCGCCGGTGCGGTCGAGCTGATGATGCCCTCGATCCAGCCGCGTGAGTTGTGGGACGAAACCGGCCGCTGGGAGAAATTCGGCGGTCAGCTGCTGAAGATCAAGGATCGCAAGGAAGCGTCGTATTGCTACGGTCCGACGCACGAGGACGTGATCACCGATTTTGCGCGCCATGAGCTCAAGAGCTACAAGCAGCTGCCGGTCAATTTCTATCAGATCCAGACCAAGTTCCGCGACGAGATCCGACCGCGTTTCGGCGTGATGCGCGCGCGCGAATTCCTGATGAAGGATGCGTATTCGTTCCATCTCGGACAGGAATCGCTGGCGCAAGAGTACCAGTCGATGTACGACACCTACGGCCGCATTTTTTCGCGCCTCGGGTTGAGATTCCGGGCGGTCCAGGCCGACACCGGCGCAATTGGCGGAAATGCCAGCCACGAATTCCAAGTGCTCGCCGACTCGGGAGAAGATGCCATCGCGTTCTCGACAGGGTCGGACTACGCGGCGAACGTTGAAAAGGCCGAGGCGATGGCGCCGGCGACAGCGCGGCCTTCGCCGCATGCGACGCTCGAACGCGTTGCGACGCCGACCCAGAAATCGATCGACGAGGTCTGCGCTTTTCTCGGCGTTCGTCCCGATCAGTGCATCAAGACGATCATGGTGCGAGGTCGCGATGGACTGGTCGCATTGTGTGTCCGCGGCGACCATGAAATCAACGAAGTGAAGGCGGCGAAGCTGCCCGAACTCGCGGGCGAAGCAACTCTGGCCGATGAAGCGGAAATCCTGCGCGCGACTGGCACTCGCCCGGGCTTCATCGGGCCGGTCGCCCTCCCCGATTCGATTCCGGTCATCGTCGACCGCGATGCCGCGGTGCTCGCGGACTTCGTCTGCGGCGGCAACGAGCACGGCACGCACTTTCGTGGGGCCAATTGGGAGCGCGACGCGCGCGTGACCCGCGTCGAGGACCTTCGCAAGGTGGTCGAGGGCGACGCGTCGCCCGATGGTCAGGGCACTCTGTCGATCGCGCGAGGCATCGAAGTCGGCCACGTGTTCCAGCTGGGCGACACGTACGCGCAGGCGCTGGGCGCGACCGTGCTCGACGAAGCCGGCAAGGCCCAGGTCATGCTGATGGGCTGCTACGGCATCGGCGTCAGCCGCATCGTCGCCGCTGCGATCGAACAGAACCACGACGCCGCCGGCATCCTCTGGCCGGAGCCGATGGCGCCGTGGCAGGTTGCGATCTGCCCGATCAATGGGGCGCAGAACCAGGAGGTGCGCGAAGCCGCTGAAGCACTCTATTCGGAACTCGTCGCTCGCGGCGTCGAGGTGGTGCTCGACGATCGCGGCCTGCGCCCCGGACCGATGTTCGCTGACATGGAACTGATCGGAATTCCGCACCGCGTCGTTGTCAGCGAGCGCGGCCTCGCCGCTGGAACATTCGAGTACCGGTCGCGCAATGAGACGGAGAACGAGTCGCTCGAACGCGCCGTTCTTCTCGCCCGACTGGACGGGTCGCAGCGACCGGAATAATCGCTGCGCTTCTTGCGCCAGCGCAATCCGATCGATTATCTCCGACACCTTGCAGTATTTTATCGCCGATTATGCGGGGGATTGCCGCAGGCGGTCGCGCTTGCATATACAGCGCCGCCGTGAAATTGCTAGCATCGGCGGTTAGCACCATTTCGCGGTTCGATTCGGCGGATTTCAGTGTTCCGAATCGACCCGCTCCGGAATTGAAGAGGAACCCAAGGCATGGCCATCGACCTGAAGACGCTCACTCACAACCAGCTTGCGGATCTGATTGCGCGAGCGACCGCCCGCCAGCAGGAGCTCGTCAAGGAAAAGGCATCCAAGTTGCGCGAGAAGATCAATGCGCTGGTCAAGGCTGAGGGCTTGGAACTGGATGAAGTCATGGGCCGCGCCGGCGCGACGCGCGGCAAGGCGCGCGGCAAGGTGAAGCCGAAGTACCGCAATCCAGCGGATCCTGCGCAGACGTGGACAGGGCGCGGCAAGCGTCCAAACTGGTTTCGCACCGCACTCGCGGCCGGCAAGAAGGAAAAAGATTTGCTGATCGCCTGAGCACACGCGTAGTGTTCATCGAACGCCGGCTTCAAGCCGGCGTTCGCATTTCCGGAGCGGTGCGCTGTGGCAGGCCCGCCACGCATACGGGATAATCAAGCCTACATGGGGCGCCGTTCATCACGGCATCGCGCACGCGGTGCGCGCTGTGACGGCATCTGTCCCTTCGATGGCTCCCTGACTCTTCGCCCGATTCGGCATCGAGGGTCTTCGCGATTGATGCAGGAACGCATGTCCACGAACCTTGGATTGATCAACAGGCCGGTATGGGAACCGGGAATCGAGCGCATCGAGCGGGCGAATCTCAGCCGGTTCATGCGGTTCGTGCGCGAGAGCACGGGCAACGACGACATTCGCCGACACACATCGCTCTATGATTTCTCGATCCGGCACCCGGAGCGGTTCTGGTCTCTGGTGTGGGAATTCTGCGGCATTCGCGCGCACGGCGACCACGAGCCGGTACTCGTCGATCGCGACCGGATGCCGGGGGCGCGCTGGTTTCCGAACGTGACACTGAACTTCGCGCAGAATCTGTTGCGTTACAAGGACGATCGCTGCGCCATCGTCGCGCGCAACGAATGGGGCAATGAGCGCGAGATCAGTTACGCGCAACTGCATGCGGACGTCGGTCAACTCGCCCATGCCCTGAAATCCGCGGGCGTCGGTGTCGGCGATCGGGTCGCCGGATTCCTGCCGAATATTCCGGAAGCGGTCATTGCAATGCTGGCCACTGCATCGATCGGCGCAATCTGGTCATCCTGCTCGCCCGATTTCGGCATTCGCGGCGTGGTCGACCGGTTTGGCCAGATCGCGCCGAAGGTGCTGTTCACCGCCGACACATATGGCTACGGCGGGAAGCGGTTCGGATGCCTCGATCGGGTCCGCGAGGTGCTCGACGACATTCCTTCGATCGAGCGCGTCGTGGTGATTCCGTACAGTGGCGAGCCGCTGACACTCGACGGCCTGCGCGGTGCGGTGACATGGCCGGATTTTGTCGGCAGCGACACGCATGCGCTCGACTTCGCCGCGTTGCCCTTCGATCACCCGCTTTACATCATGTATTCGTCGGGCACGACCGGGGCTCCCAAGTGCATCGTGCACGGCGCCGGTGGCACGCTGATCCAGCACCTGAAAGAACTGGTGCTGCATACCGACCTCAAGCGCGAGGACCGGCTGTTCTACTACACCACCTGCGGCTGGATGATGTGGAACTGGCTCGTCTCCGGACTCGCGGTCGGCGCGACGCTGGTGCTCTACGATGGATCGCCGTCGTATCCCGATGGCAACGCGCTGTGGAACCTGGCCGACGAGGTGGGCATCAGCGTGTTCGGCACCAGCGCGAAATGGATCAGCGCGATCGAGAAAGCGGGCGTGAAGCCGCGCGAGACGCACAAGCTGCAGAACCTGCGCACGATTCTGTCGACCGGGTCGCCGCTTGCTCCGGAAAGCTTCGACTACGTCTATCGCGACATCAAGGAGCGCGTGCTGCTGGCCTCGATCTCGGGCGGCACCGACATTGTTTCCTGTTTTGCGCTCGGCAGCCCGCTGCTTCCCGTCTACCGCGGCGAATTGCAATGCCGCGGACTCGGTCTCAAGGTCGAGATCCTCGACGACGACGGCAAACCGGTGCGCGGCGAAAAGGGCGAACTTGCCTGCATGGCGCCATTCCCTTCGATGCCGGTCGGCTTCTGGAACGACCCCGGCGACGAAAAGTATCGCGCCGCCTATTTCTCGCGCGTTCCGGGCGTCTGGTGTCATGGCGACCACGCGCTGCTCACCGAACACGACGGGATCATCATCTATGGCCGTTCGGACGCGACGCTCAATCCAGGCGGCGTGCGGATCGGTACGGCGGAAATCTACCGGCAGGTGGAACAGGTGCCCGAGGTGCTCGAATCGGTTGCCGTTGGCCAGCAGTGGGACGAGGACGAGCGTGTGATCTTGTTCGTGCGCCTGCGCGACGGCGTGCAGCTTGATGACGCGCTGCGCGATCGCATTGCCAGGCAGATCCGCGTGAACACGACGCCGCGACACGTGCCGGCGAAGATCCTCCAGGTTGCGGATATCCCGCGAACGATCTCCGGAAAGATCACCGAGATCGCGGTGCGTGAAACGATCCATGGACGAGCCGTGAAGAACACCGATGCGCTTGCCAATCCGCAGGCGCTGGAGCTGTTCCGGGATCTGTCCGAGCTGGACCCGCAATGAAAAGCCGTCCGAACCACCCGCAGATCCAGACAGCGGTGTTCCGCTCGTCATCGGGGCGTGCAGGATGCTGAAGCAAGCCTACGTCGCGACCGTGCGCGCGTGTGCCATTCCGCTGCGTGCGGGCGGCATTCTCGACCGCTGGCAGCGCGCGCCGCGCGAATCGTTTCGATTCTGGCTCGGCAGCCAGTTCGCGATTTACGATGCGATGCAGTTGATGCGCATCGACGTGCCATGGTGGTCGTTCCCGGCGATCCGCGAAGTCGAGCACTGGCTCTCGGCTCGCAAGGATGTTCGGGCGTTCGAATACGGCAGCGGTGCGAGTACCGTCTGGCTCGCGCGCCGGTGCAGCAGCGTGGTCTCTGCAGAACACGATGCTCCATTCCTGCGCGCCGTGGAATCGGCGATTGCACGCGACAACGTCGAACTGCGGCTGGCCGAACCCGAACGTTCCGCGGATCCGCGAGTGACGTCGGGTCGCAACGGCTACGCGCAGTACGACTTCTCGTCCTACGTCGACACGATCGGCACCGACCGCTATGACTTGATCATCATCGACGGCCGCGCACGCGTTGCATGCCTTGAGCGCGCCCTCACCCAGCTCGCGGACGGTGGATTGATCGTGTTCGACAATTCCGAGCGGGCGCGGTACGCGGATGCGATCGCCCATGTGATGTTGCCACTGCGGCGTTGTCGCGGATGGGCACCTGCACTGCCGTATCGCTCGGAAACCACATTGATCGGCGCGCTGCCGCAGGAATCGCGATGAGCCTGCCTGAAATCCCCACCGTTGCCGTCCTCGTCCCCGTGATGAACGAGGAACAGACGATCGCCGAGCTGACCCGCGCGCTGCTGTGCGTGGCCGATGCATCGGACGCATTCCGACTGGTCGGCGTGCATTTCGTCGACGACGGCAGCGATGACGCGACTTGGGACCGCATCGTCGATGCGACGCTGACCGACCCTCGCGTGCATGGCGTGCGCCTGCGGCGCAACTTCGGCAAAGCCTCTGCGCTGCAGATTGGCGTCGCGGAAACGCAGGCCGACATCGTGATCACGATGGATGGCGACCTGCAGGATGATCCGCAGGAGCTGCCGCGCTTCATCGCCGCGCTTGGGTCCGGCTGCGATGTCGTCTCGGGATGGAAACGGACGCGCCACGATCCTCTTGGGAAGACGCTTCCCTCGAAGTTGTTCAATCGCATCACCGCCTGGGCCTCCGGCATCCCGCTGCACGATTTCAATTGCGGATACAAAGGATATCGTCGCGAGGTGTTCGATACCGTGCATCTGTATGGCGAGCTGCACCGGTTCGTTCCCGTCCTCGCACATGCCAGCGGCTTTCGCATCGGCGAAATCGAAGTGACGCACCATCCGCGGCGTTTCGGACATTCCAAGTATGGAGCTCGGCGCTTCCTGCGTGGTCTTCTCGATTTGTTCACGGTGCTGACGCTGACGCGCTATGCGCGCAAGCCCGGGCACCTCTTTGGTGCGGGCGGCTTGCTGTTCGGCGCGGTCGGAGTCGGGATCCTCGCGTGGCTCAGCGTGCTCTGGCTGCTCGGCCACAGCATCGGCGAACGACCGCTGCTACAGCTTGGCGTCCTGATGGTGGTGGTCGGCGTGCAGTTGTTCATGTTTGGCCTGCTGGCAGAACTGATGATCAGCCGCGAACGCGACATTCCGGCGCCGGCGCTCGTGCGCGAACGAACGAACGCACAGGTCGGAAATGACCCCCGCATCCAGCCTGCGCAGCCCGAACGCGGCCGGCACTGATTCGTGGACGCCGCATCGTACGATCAGTATCTGGGCGAGACCGATGACTGGCTGAAGGTGGCGCGCGCGCAGCTGCTGACCGACCTGATTGGCCGGCACGCGCCGCGCAGGAGTGGTCTGGCGCTGCTTGAAGTGGGCGCTGGTGCCGGACAGAATCTTCCGTCGCTCGCGCGCTTCGGCGAGGTGGACGCGATCGAAATCAATGATCTCGGTCGCAAGGCGATCCGCGCCCGTCAGGTCGCCCGCGACGTGTTTGCCGATCCGATCCCGTTCGATCTCGACCGTCGCTACGACGTCATTTGCGCGATGGACGTGATCGAGCATCTCGTCGATGACATCCAAGCGGTCGGATGGATGGCAGCACATCTGCACGCAGGCGGCCTGCTGATCATGAGCGTGCCGGCCTATCAGTGGCTTTTCAGCGACCACGATCGCGCGCTCGGACACCATCGGCGCTACACGCGCGCGCGGCTGATCCACACGCTGCCTGCCGGGCTCGAAGTGCTGACGGCCGCCTATTTCACGCATCTCGCGTTTCCACTCGCGGTGGCGGCGCGCGGCGTATTTTCGCTGGGACAACTCCTTCGACGCGCGGCGCCGGCGAAACAGGCGTCGCCGCGCAATGGCACGCCGGCGCGCGCGCTCGGAGCGTTGCAGGGGTTCGAACTCGCACTGATGAGGCGTGGCTACCGGCCGCCCTTCGGATTGTCGACCTTCGTCGTCGCGCGGGCCGTGAGCCTGGATGACGCATGAGCGAGCGCCGTCTTCGCCTCGCTGCCGCAGCGGTCCTCTTCCTCCTGATCACGGTCGTCGTGTTCGGCGTGCTGAAGTTGCCGTACTCGCGCGTGGACGTGCCTTACGCGTTCACCGGCGACGCGATCGACAAGCTCGCGCAGATCCAGAACGTCATCGATACCGGTTGGTTGTTCGACAACCTACGACTCGGCTACCCATTCGGCTACGACCGTCTCGATTTTCCACGATTCGATTCGCTGAACTATCTGCTGATGGCGCCGGTCGCACTGATCACCGGCCATCCGGGGACGGCGATGAACCTGTATTTCCTCCTCGGCTTTTATCTGATCGGTTTCGCCGCGCTTTTCTGTTTCCGGCAGTTGGGACTTCGCTGGGGTCCCGCGCTGTTGTGCTCGGTCCTGTACTCCGTGCTTCCTTACCACGTGCTGCGCAACGTGGGACACCTGACCAACGGCGCGTATTTCCTGGTGCCGTTCGCGGCACTCGTGCTGCTGTGGGTGGCACGCAACCGGTTCGATGCGAACGATCCGGGCGCAACGCGACGCTGGCTTCTTGCGCTTGTCGTGTGCGTGCTGGTGCCGCTGCAGATGCCGTACAACGGCGTCTTCCTCGCACTTCTGTGCCCGGTTGCGGTCGCACTCGCGATCGTGACTCGCCCGGGGTGGCGAACGGTGCTGGTGGCGTTGTCGCTCATGGCTGCGGTCGCCGGCAGCTTCGTGGTCGAACAGGTTCCTGTGCTGTTGCACCAGGCCAGCGTCGGCAAGAACACGCTCGTCGCGGACCGGTCGCCGGAAGAGGCGGAACTGTATTCGATGCGACTCGATCAGGTGGTGTTGCCGACGCAGTCTCACCGACTTCGTTCGCTCGCCGAGATGAAACGGCGATTCGATGACGCGGTGAACGTTCCCCAAGGCGAGTTCCGCAACCAGTACATCGGCGCATTCGGCGTGTTCGGCTTGCTCGCGTTGCTGTGGGTCCTGGTGCGCGCAGCGGCGGCTCCCGAACGCACACGCACGCTCATGCCCGACCAAGCCGACGAGTTCGTTCGCGCGGCCGCGATCCTTGCCCTTGCAGCGATCTTCCTCGCAGTCTCCAGCGGCGTTGGCGTACTCATCGCCTTCGCGATCACGTCAAAGGTGCGAACCTACAACCGGATCCTTCCGTTCCTCGCTTTTTTCTGCCTGTTCGGAGCAGGTTGGGCGCTGCAGGCAGTGCTTGACCGCGTGCGAGGAAACGTTCTGCGCGTTGCCATACTTTGCGCGATTGGAAGTGTGGCGGTCTTTGATACCGTCGTGAGAATGCCCCATGGTGGCCGCGCCGATGCCGTTGCGAATTTCGACGTCATTCACGCGTATTTCGCCAGCGTCGAGCAACGCCTTGGCAACGGCGCAACGGTGCTCCAGCTTCCAGCATCGTGGTATCCGGAGCATCCGCCGATCAACCGAATGACCGACTACGAGGAGTTCAAGCCGTTCCTGATGACGCACACACTGCGTTTTTCGTACGGTGTCTCGCAGGGCCGTCCGGGCTACGTGGCCAACCTTGCGCTGCAGAACATGCCCGCAAAAGAACAGATCCGACAAGCGCACGCGCTCGGTTTCGATGCCGTTCTGATCGATTCGCAAGGCTACGCCGACGATGAAGCACGCGCCCTGATCACCGATGCCCTCGCGAAAGCGTTGCCACAAGAACCGTCGGTCAGCCCCGGCTCGCGGTGGTGGCTCTTTCCGCTGGGCAACTGTTGCGGCGCGCCCGTCGCTCACCTCGACACCGCCAAGTCCATTCCGTTCGCCTATGACCCGAACGGCGAGCCCATCCGTTTCGCAACGGATTCGACCGGATGGATCTACAACGACGATCACTGGTCGTATCCCGAATCGTGGGGGACGTGGTCGCTCGGCGCGACCTCCCACGTTC
>NZ_JBDSWZ010000100.1:0-4180 GCF_039926425.1 Dokdonella sp. | reverse complement strand
AGCAATGCGGGTAGCTGTGGATGATTTTCGAGGCGGCCAGCAGCACGCCGCGCTCACGCAGCAAGTCGGTGATCGTGTCGTTGGCTTTCCAGATGAACTGGCCTTCGAAGATCGGCGTCCCCGGAAGATAGACCCCGTTGCCGCCAACGGGATTGAGGTCCGATGCGGAATATTGTTTGACGAGGCCGTATTGCTTGCCGACAGCGAAGTCTTCCACGCCGTGACCTGGTGCGGTGTGCACCGCGCCCGTTCCGTCGTCCGCAGACACGTGATCACCGAGGATGATCGGAATCCCGCGGGGGTAAAACGGGTGTTGCAAAACGATGCCTTCGAGTGCGGCGCCTTCGACACCGATGAAATTGCTGTCGGCCGGTGTATCCGCGGGCAGACCGGCGGCCATCAGATATCTGGCATGCACCGCGCCGACCAGTGCGCTCGCGACGACCAGGTAGATATCCGCGCCATCTGCGCGGGATTGGCGGATGAGTGAATAGTCGAGAGCGGGGCCAAGGGTAACGGCAACGCTCGCCGGCAGTGTCCAGGGCGTCGTCGTCCAGATCGGAACCGCAACGACAGCGTTGTCCGGCACGCTCGCAGACGCCTTGAACAGATCCAGCAATCGCGCTCGATCCTGCGGAGAGACTGCATACGCAACATCGATCGCGGGCGACGACTTGTCCGCGTATTCAATTTCGGCTTCCGCAAGCGCGGATCCGCAATCGAAGCACCAGTGCACCGGCTTGAAGCCGCGTACCACGTGACCGTTTGCATGGATCTGCGCGAGCGCGCGGATCATGTCCGCTTCATACTTGAAATCCATCGTGCGATAAGGACTGTCCCAGTCGCCGAGTACGCCGAGGCGCTTGAAGTCCGCGCGTTGCAGATCGATCTGCTTGCCGGCGTATTCGCGGCACTTCTGCCGGAACGTCGCCGCGTCCACTTTCTGGCCAACCTTGCCGATGTCCTTCTCGACCGCGATCTCGATTGGCAGTCCGTGGCAATCCCAACCCGGGACATACGGTGAGCGGAAGCCTGCGAGAAGCTTCGACTTGACTACGATGTCCTTGAGGATCTTGTTGACCGCGTGGCCGATGTGGATCAAGCCGTTCGCATACGGCGGACCGTCATGCAGGATGAACGCGTGCTCGCGCGATGCGACCTTCTTCTGGATCTGCGCATAGCGATCCACCTTCTCCCACTCCGCCAGCATGCCGGGTTCACGGCGCGCGAGATCCGCCTTCATCGCGAAGTCGGTCTTCGGCAGGTTGATCGTGTCTTTGTAGTCCTTGCTCACGCGTTCGCTCCGGAGAATTCCTGGGACGCAACGCCGAGCGTCGCGCGTGCCTGATCCGCATCACGATCGATCTGCCGCACCATCGCGTCGAGACCGTCGAACTTTTCCTCATCCCGCAACTTTTGCACGAATTCGACCTCGATGCGGCGACCATACAGATCTCCATCAAAGTCGAATAGGTGGGCTTCGAGCAGCGGTTCGGTGCCATTGACCGTCGGCCGAATGCCCAGGCTGGCGACGCCGGGCATCGGTCCGGCATCGACGCCATGCACACGGACGGCGAAGATTCCACCGACCGGTGACGTGCGCGTGCCCAAACGAATGTTGGCAGTCGGGTAACCCAGCGTGCGGCCAAGTTGCTGGCCGCGCACCACGTGTCCACCGATCGAGAATCGACGTCCGAGCAGGCGCGCTGCGTCGTCGAATTCACCATCTCCCAGATGTGCGCGGATTGCACTGCTGCTGACCCGTTCTCGCGCGATCGCGATATCCGGCATCACCTCCACCGCGAATTGCGACCGGCTCCCATGTTCGCGCAACATCGCCACATCGCCACGGCGACCATGTCCAAAGCGAAAATCCGCTCCAACCCAGATTTCCCGCGCACCTGCCCTGCCCACGAGCACCTCGTCGATGAAGCGTTCCGCGCTCATCTCGGATAAGCGCTCATTGAAACGCAGCATCAGCAACGCTGCGACTCCACTCTCGGCAATCAAGCCGATTTTCTCGCGCGCGTTGACAAGCCGGGGCACCGCCACTGCGCGCGCAAAAAACTCGCGGGGAATGGGTTCGAAGCTGATGGCGATCGGCGAAAGCTCAAGCGCCTCGGCACGCGCGCACACACGCGCGAGAAGCGCGCGATGGCCGACGTGCACGCCATCGAACGCGCCCACGCACAGCACACTGCCGCGCGGCGCCAGGCTCGGCCCCGCAACATCACGAAAAAGCAGGCTCATGGGTGAAGTATAGCCGCGGCGGTACGACTACGACCTGCACGCGGCACCGCAGCGCCGGATTGTTCAGCGGACCAAAAAAAACCGGCCGCTCAATGCGCCTTGAGATCGCGCAGCCGAAAGCCGCTGGCGAACAGCGCGATGACGAAAGTGCCGCCACCGGCCGTCACCAGGATCGCCAGGCGTGCGACGCGGGTGCTCGCATCCCACGCGCTCCAGTCCTGCCAGTGCCACAAACCGAATCCGAGCACAGCCACCATGGCGACGCACGCCGCCGCCAGACGCGCAAGATGACGCCCCCACCCGGGCTGACGCACGTAGATTCCGTCGCGCCGGAGCGCCAACCACAGCTGGTGAGATTGAGGTAACTGGCGAGCGCAC
The DNA here is from genome assembly GCF_039926425.1 of Dokdonella sp. Lineage (GTDB taxonomy): Bacteria > Pseudomonadota > Gammaproteobacteria > Xanthomonadales > Rhodanobacteraceae > Dokdonella_A. The sequence goes on along the minus strand of NZ_JBDSWZ010000100.1, from coordinate 1,552 downwards.
TCGCGAGCGCAAGACCCATGTGCAGACCGGGCACCTTCGCGATGGCCGCAAGCCAGCCGTCGGCAAGGTCTTCAGGCCGATGCCAGAGCTGGAACAGGATGCCGACGAACAGAATGTTCATGACCATGTTGGCGGTCATCGCGACAATGCCCGCGCGCACCGGCGTCCGCGTGTCCTGCCGTGCGTAAAATGCCGGAGCAACCACCTTCACCAGTGCAAAGGCCGGCAGCCCGAACGACAGCGCGGACAGCGACAGCGCCGCCATGTCCACGTCATGTGACGTGAAGCGCCCATGCTGGAGAAGCGTTGCAAGCAGAGGTTTCGTCAACATCACCAGCGCGAGCATCGCGGGTACCGAGATCAGCAGTGCCGTTCGCAATCCCCAGTCGAGCGCCTTTGCGAATCCGTCGCGATCGGTGCCGACGTGATGGCGCGACAGCGAAGGCAGGATCACGGTGCCGAGGGCAACACCGAAAAGGCCGAGCGGAAATTCCAGCAGCCGATCAGTCTGCGTCAGCCAGGTCTGCGATCCGGTAATGAGAAACGATGCGATCAAGGTGTCGAGCAGCAGGTTGATCTGCGCGACCGACGAGCCAAACAGCGTCGGCACCATCAGCGTGAGGATGCGGCGGACGTCGGGATCGCGCCAACCCCAGCGCGGCCACGCGAGAAGGTCGAGCCGGGCCAACGCGGGCGCCTGCACCAGCAGCTGCAGAATGCCGGCGACAAGAATCGCCCAGCCCAGCGCCATGATCGGCACGTCGAAATAGCGAGAAAACCACAGCGCTCCGGCAATCACGCAGAGGTTCATGATCACAGGCGTCAGCGCGGGCAGCATGAACTGATGGAAGCTGTTCAATGCGCTTCCCGCCAGTGCTGTCAGCGACACGAACAACAGGAACGGAAACATCACGCGCAGCAAGTCGGTGGTCAGCGCAAATTTGTGCGGATCGTCGATCGATCCAGGCGCAAATGCGCCCGCCACCCCGCCGGCAAAGATCATCCCCAGCGCAGTCACCAGCAACAGAACTCCGCCGAGCGTGCCGGCGGTGCGCGCAATCAGTTGCTTGAGATCCGCGTGGGGCCGCGTTTCCTTGATCTCGGTGAAGACCGGCACGAACGCGACCGAAAACGAGCCTTCGGCAAACAGGCGACGCAGGAAGTTCGGGATGCGGAACGCAACCCAGAACGCGTCGGTTGCGGCGTTCGCACCAAAGGCATAGGCGATCGCCTGCTCGCGCACGAGGCCGAGGATGCGCGAAATGAAGGTCCCGCCGCTGAAACTCAGCATCGAGCGGAGTAACGTCGGTCGCGTCATGCGCGCATGGCCACTGCGCCTGCACTCCAACCGGCCACTCGCCTGAACGAATTGACGCTGCCGCGACGACTCGGCATAATCGCGGGTCTTTTTCCGCACCCGTTCACTGGAGTTCTACCTTGGCCAACATCAAATCCGCGAAGAAGCGTGCGCGCCAGTCCGAGCAGCACCGCCAGCGCAACGCGAGCGCGCGTTCGATGGTTCGCACCGCGATCAAGAACGTCGTCAAGGCGA
>NZ_JBDSWZ010000099.1:0-14581 GCF_039926425.1 Dokdonella sp. | reverse complement strand
GCCAGCGCGACGCGCAGCCCCGCGCCATCAAGCGCGATCGCAAGGCTGGCGCCAACGAGGCCGCCACCGATGATAAGGACATCGAAAGAGTCGTTCACTGCGCGATGATAACCGGCCTTCCAACGATCCGGGCCGCGTCGAAGTGGCGCTTCGGCTAAACTTGGCGCCTGCCCGACCGGAACCGACCCATGACGACCGCGACTCCTTCCGCCTCCTCGCCAGCCATGCGCGCCGGCATTTTCATCCTGCTCGCTTTGGTCATGCTCGCGACGCGGATGAATCATTTCGGAGCAGTGCCGGACGCCTCGTGGGCGGTCTTTTTCGTGGCGGGGTTTTATTTGCGCGGTTCGGTGCGCTGGGCGTTTCCGCTGCTGATGGCGCTGGCCGTGCTGATCGATTTCTTCGTGATCACCGGGCAGGGCATGAATTTCTGGAGCCACTACTGCGTGTCCATCGCGTACTGGTTCCTGGTGCCGAGCTATGCCGCGATGTGGCTCGGCGGATCGCTGTTGCGCAAGGTCTACACCGGTTTGCATCCGCGCGAGCTGGGCGCGCTGGTCGTGCTTGCACTCGTCGCAACGACCGCCTGCTATCTGGTTTCGAACGGCAGCTTCTACTGGCTGAGCCAGAGCTGGATCGGTGCAAACGCGCCGGCACGCAGCGTCGGTGGCTGGATGACGAATCTCGGCGACTGGTATCTGCCCTATCTGCGCACGACGCTGATGTACGTTGGAATCGCCACTGTGACGCATGTGCTGGCGGTGCTGGGTGCCGGTGTGCTCGCAAGCGGCGGCAGCCAGCAAATTGCGCAGCGCTGAGCGTCGCGGATCCCTTCCGAATCGACTCCTCGACCGCATCGAAAACCCGGCGCCATTCTCGTGGGCAATCGACTTTCCAAGATCTACACACGCACCGGCGACGACGGCAGCACCGGCCTCGGTGACGGCTCGCGCGTGGCGAAGGATTCTGCGCGCGTCAGCGCATACGGCACCGTCGACGAACTCAACAGCACGATCGGCGTGGTGCTTGCCTGCGAGGTGTCCGCGCCGATCCGCGAGGCGCTCACGCAGATCCAGCACGACCTGTTCGATCTTGGCGGCGAGCTGTGCATTCCCGGCATGGCGATGGTGCACGCGGGCGATATCGATCGGCTCGAACAGCTGCTTGACGGGTTCAACGATCCGCTGCCGCCGTTGAAGGATTTCATCCTGCCCGGCGGCGGCATGGCCGCTGCACAGTGCCATGTCGCACGCACCGTGTGCCGCCGTGCGGAGCGCGAGACCGTCACGCTTGCGCGGCACGAAACGGTACGCGAGGAGGCGACGCGCTATCTCAACCGCCTGTCCGACCTGCTGTTCGTGATCGCACGCGTGCTCGCGCGCGAATCGGGACATGGCGAAGTGGTGTGGCAGCATGAGCGGCGCAAGAAGTCCTGAGCAGCGTCGCATGCACGCCCTCGGACGTCACTGCATTCGCCCGATCATCTCAACTGAACCCGGCTGCCCGCGATGACTGTTTCGATTTACACGCACGTGCGCTGCCTCGACCACGACCCGGGCGCGGATCATCCGGAATCGCCGGCGCGCCTCGCGGCCGTGCTCGACGCGCTTGCTGATCCGCGCTACGCCGGCGTCGAGCGGATCGAAGCGCCGCGCGCACTTCGCGAACAACTGGCGCGCGTCCATCGCAGCGAGATGATCGACGTGATCCTCACGCAGGAGCCGCAGTCGGGATTCCATCGTCTGGATGCGGACACCGTGATGTCGCCGGGTTCCGCCGAAGCGGCGTTGCGCGCCGCCGGTGCGGTGTGCGCGGCAGTCGACGCCGCGATCGACGGGCGCCGACGGCGTGCATTCTGCGCCGTGCGGCCACCAGGCCACCACGCGACCCCGTCTGTGCCGATGGGCTTCTGCCTTTTCAACAGCGTCGCGGTGGGCGCCGCGCATGCGCTGGTTCAGCACGGCCTCGCACGCGTTGCGATCGTCGATTTCGACGTGCACCACGGCAACGGCACGCAGGACATCTTCTGGAATGACGCCCGCGTGATGTACGCCTCGTCGCACCAGTCGCCGCTGTATCCCGGAACCGGCGCGCGCGGCGAAACCGGCGCAGGCAATATCGTCAATGCACCGCTGTCCGCGGGATCCGGCTCCGCGGAGTTCCGTCAGGCCTACGAAACCATCGTGTTGCCCGCGCTGGAGGCGTTTGCGCCGCAACTGGTGATGATCTCGGCCGGTTTTGACGCGCACCGGCTCGATCCACTCGCAAGCCTGCAGCTGACGGGTGACGATTACGCGTGGGTGACTGCGAGGCTGGTCGAACTCGCTGACCGCCACGCGCTCGGTCGCATCGTGTCCAGCCTCGAAGGGGGCTACAGCCTCGAAGGCCTGCGCGAAGCGACACTGGCGCATGTGGACGCGCTGTCGCGCTGACGTCGGGCCGTGGACCGCGCTGGATGTTCCAGCAGGGGCGGGAACGATGCATTCACCCATTCAGAGCTGACCGCGCTGGTTTTTCGGCGAGGCCGGCAACCAGATGGTCGATGTCTCCGCAGTCGACGACATCGCCTATGGGCTGGTCAGCGACCTCGACGGTGCGCATTTCTGGGCGGTCGGAACCGCGGCGCCGGGCGCTACTGCGCAGGACTTTCTCGCGATCGAGTTTGGCCTGCCGGACACCATTTTCCGGGACAGCTACGAAATCCTGCCTTGATCACGGCGTCGACCTTCAGACCTTGCGCCGCGGCTTCGGCAGCAATTTGCGCCACTGCGGCGCATAATTATCCGGTACGACCCACGGAACGGGATGCGCCGGCAAATGGCCGGCCCAGGGTGGGCGAGTGCAGTCGACGAGGTCAACGTCATCATGAACGCCATTCTGTTGCGTCGAAGGGCGCGTAAATTCTCCATTGCACGCGCGCGCTCCATTGCGGCGATTTTCGCGTTGTCGGTCTGCGCATCCGCGCCGATCATCCTCGCACCAGTCGCTGCCTCCGCGCAGACCTGTGATGCTCCGGTGCAGTTGCCGTTGTCGCCTGCCCGGCCCTCCGCAGCTGCGTGGACGTGTGCGGAACCGGCCGGACTCCCGCTCTGTCGCGGTACCGCCACGACGACGAGCCCTTCGGCGGTGTTCAAGCTGACGATCGGCGCCGGCAACACAGCATCGTTGATGGCCATCGACACGACAGGCCAGATGGACCCCCAACTTTATTTGACCGGCCCCGGATGTGGCGGGCGCGCGTGCATCCAGGGTGCCGGCTTCCTTCCGTTGCACGATGTGGCTCCGGGCGATTACTCGCTGATCGTCACCGCGTCGGAGATCGACGCTGCCGGTTCGTGTGGGGATGTCACGTTGTTTCTCGACGGAGATCTCGCCCCGGTCGATCGTGTGTTTTTCGACGGGTTCGATTAGCGGCGCGGTTGCGCCAGTTCCGACCGACGAGCGACCTCCCAGCTGGATGGCGCTTCGGACAGCATTGCATCCGCGACGGCGGGCGACGTGGCGCATGTCGCTGCCGCTTGCCGTATGAGTCGCATGAGTCCTCAGCAAGGAGAGCCCCATGACCCGCAAGGCAGCAATCCCCACCCAATCCGGAATCCGCTCTGCGGGCGAAGCGCTCCGCCGCGGCAAAACTCGTGTGATTGGCACTGCGCTGGCAGTGCTCGTCGCCGCCGCAACGCTTCCGCTGCCCGTGCACGCGCAGACATGCACAGCACCCGACACGCTCGCATTGGTGTCCGGCGGCCCTCCACTGTCGTTCACGACGTGCGGCAGTGAACCGCCTGGCCTCCACCTGTGCAACGGCCAGTTCACCACGGTCGGACCGAGCCACATTTTCAATGTCTTCGTCACACAGCGAAGCACGTACGTGCTGACCCTTGGCGGCGGCGGCGCGGCGGGGTTTGGTCCACGCATGTATCTCGTCGGCGGCTCGACGTGTCAATCCGGCGATTGCGTCACGAGCACCGACTCGCTGTCGCTGCACGACCAGCCAACGGGACCGTATCTGCTGTATGTGACGGCCGAGCAGGACAACGCGCCAGGCAGCTGCGGCGGGTTCAGTCTGTCCCTCACAGGGGAGCCCGCCAGCGACGTCATCTTCCAGAACGGATTCGACTGAGTCTGCCCGCGCCAGGATCGTTGCCGGACGCCGCGAGCACTTCAGCGCGCGCGGTGTTTGCCGACCGGTGACGCTTGCGGCAAGCTAGCGGGCCTAGCGTTCTGAAAGAAGCCGGCCCCGTGCGATCGATCCCCACCACGTTTCCCGGCCGGCACCTGCTCGCCCTTGCCGTCTCCAATGCATTGCTGCTTCTCGCTTTTTCGTCCGCGGTACATGCGGCGGAGACGGCCGATGCGGCCAGTCCAGCATGTCCGGTCGGCATTCTCAAATGTCCGAAGAAGCCGGTCAGCTGGGCGATGTGCGGCAAGAACGACCTGCTCGACTTCTATGTGCCCGGGCTTCCGACCGACGGAGAACGCAGCAAGTCGCCTCGCAATGCAGAAGCGCAGAAGGTCTCGAGTCCCGACGATGCGCATTTCGTCCTCGAAGGCGATGCGAAGATCACGCAGCTCGACTTGTTCGTGCACGCCGACCGCATCACCTACGACAAGGAAACAACCGACTACAGCGCAACCGGCCACGTGACCTATCAGGATCGCGGGCTGCTGATGTCGTCCGACAAGGCGAACGGCAACGCGGATCTCGACCAGTGCACGCTCGACAACGTGCGTTACCAGTTGCTGGGCCAGCGCGGCAACGGCGTCGCCACCGTCGTGATCATGGACGACCCGGATCACGCGCGTCTGAAGAATGCGACGTTTTCGACCTGCGACATCGGCAACCAGCAGTGGGCATTCAGTGCGCGCGACATGGATCTCGACCGCGCCGAAGGCATTGCCCGCGCGCACCACGTGACGTTCCGCATCCACGACGTCCCGGTGTTCTGGCTGCCATACGCCAGCTTTTCGACCGACGGGCGCCGCAAGAGCGGGTTTCTGTTCCCGAGCGTCGGCTATACCGACCGCCGCGGTTTCGACCTGACGATTCCGTATTACCTCAATCTCGCACCGAACTACGATGCAACGCTGTTCCCGCGCCTGATGACCGAGCGCGGTGTGATGCTCGGCGGCGAGTTCCGCTGGCTGACCGACAGCAGCAAGGGAACGTTCAACGCCGAATGGATCCCGCACGACCGACAGGTCGACGAAGAGCAACGCGACTACGCCACCTCGTTGCCGCAAAGCCGCTGGTGGTACCGGCTCGAGGACACCACCGCGTTCAGCCCGAACTGGGCAGCCAGCGTCGACCTCAACCGGGTGTCGGACGATCGCTACTTCGAGGATTTCGGTCGCGGCCTCTACAGCTCGGCGGTCAGCTTCCTGCCATCAAGCGCGTACCTCAATGGGCGTGGCAGCTGGTGGTCGGCGAGCATCGGCGGCGACGAGTACCAGATCACCGACCCAACCCTGTCGGACGAGTACGAACCGTACCGGCGCCTTCCGCGTGCGACGTTCACCGCTGACCATCCGGTACTCGGCGACCTCAGCGCGGGAATCAACTCCGAGTTCGTTGCGTTCTCCAAGGACGACGCGATCGAAGGCCAGCGGCTGGACCTCTTTCCGTATCTCGCCTACCCGATCGAGACCGCGTCGTATTTCGTGCGTCCACAGCTCGGCTACCGCCTCACCACCTACAACATCGAACATCGCGACGAGGCGAACAATCCGCTGCTGACGGGCGACCATCCCGATCGCGGGGTTCCGATCTTCAGTCTCGACACCGGACTGGTCTTCGAGCGCGAACTGACATTCGGCGATGAGGCCTGGACGCAGACGTTCGAGCCGCGCGCGTACTACCTGCGCGTGCCGTACCGCGACCAGACCGATCTCCCGGTGTTCGACACCCAGGAAATTCCCTTCAGCTTCGGCGAACTCTTCCGCAGCAACCGCTTCGTCGGAGCCGACCGGCAGATGGACGCGAACAACCTGTCGCTCGCAATGACCACGCGGTTCCTGGAAAACGCGAGTGGCGAGGAACGCATCTCCGCAAGCATTGGCGAGATCCGTTACTTCGACGACCAGCGCGTGCAAGTTCCGAACGCTCCGCTCACCGATTTCGGAGGCTCCGCGTACGCCGGCGAGATTGACTTGCATCTGTCGGATCGCTGGCGCGTCGTTCTCGACCAGCAGTGGAACCCGAACACGCACCAGACCGACCTTTCAACCTTCACGCTGCAGAACCGCTTCGGCGACAACGGCATCTTCAATGCCTCGTATCGCTACCGTCGCGATTTCCTCGAACAGGTCGACCTCTCGGCGGCAGTGCCGATCACCCCGAGCTGGCGGGTGATCGCACGCGAGAACTACGCGTTGAACGATCCACTCGCGCTGCCGACCGATCCGCGCGGCAGGGACGGGCGCACGCTCGAGCGTTTCATCGGGATCGAGCACGACACCTGTTGCATCGCGTGGCGCGTGATCGCGCGGCACTGGATCCACAACGTCGAAGGCGAAGCCGACAACGCGCTGTACTTCGAACTCGAATTCAAGGGCATCGGCTCGTTCGGCCAGAAGACGGACACCTTCCTGCGCCGTGGTATCCTTGGCTATCAATGAGTTGTGAAACTCGCGGCCCCTTTGCCGGTCTCAAGGGGCTGACCGCACGAATCTCCGGAACCTCCATGAAGCCAATTCTCGTTGCCCTTTCCCTGGCGCTGCTTGTCCCCGTGACGTCGCTCCGCGTGCACGCGCAGGCGGCGACGCCGCCGCAACCGCTCGATCGCATCGTGGCGGTGGTGGATGAGGACGTGGTGCTGGAGAGCGAACTCGATCGCGACATCGCGCGCGTCACCGCGCAGTTTGCGAAGAATCCGCAGCAGTTGCCTCCACGCGATGTACTGCAGAAGCAGATTCTCGATCGACTGGTCCTGCAGAAGTTGCAGGTTGCCCGCGCAGACTCGACCGGGGTCAAGGTGTCCGATGCCGAAGTCGACCAGGCCCTCGCCAACATCGCTCAGCAGAACAAGATGGAGGTCAGCCAGTTGCGCGGCGCAATTGCCAGCCAGGGCATGGACTACGACCAGTTCCGCAAGGGCGTGCGCGAGCAGCTGATCGTGACACGCCTGCGCCAGCGCGTTGCACAGAGTCGCGTGCACGTCAGTGATGCGGAGATCGACAGCCTGATCAAGAACGGCAATGTGAATCGCGGGCAGATCCACCTCGGATACATCGTCATCAACGTGCCGGACGGGGCGACTCCCGAACAGGTCGACGTGGCGCATGCAAAGGCGGAGGAAGCGAAAAAGCAGATCGACGGCGGAATGGATTTCGCGGCTGCGGCGATCCGCTACTCGAACGCCGAAAACGCGCTGCAGGGCGGCGATCTCGGCTGGCGTCCGCGCGACGAGCTGCCGCCCGCGCTGGTCGATGTCGCGGACAAGCTGGCTGAAGGCGCGGTTTCGGCGCCGGTGCGCGGCCCCAATGGCTTCCATCTCATCAAGCTGATCGGCAAACGCGAGGCAGGTGGCGAGCAAATGGTCACCGAGATGCATGCGCGCCACATTCTCGTGCGCATCACCGAACTGGTGTCGAGCGAGCAGGCGCAGAAGACGGCGGCGGCGGCGCGCCAGCGCATCGTCGCTGGCGAGGACTTCGAAAAGGCGGCGAAGGAATCGTCGGACGATGAAACCACCGCGTTGCTCGGTGGCGACCTGGGCTGGTTCTCCGGCGATGCGTATGGCTCCGTGGTGGGCAAGACGCTGCAAGCAATGAAGAAAGGCGAGATTTCGCAGCCGTTCCAGACGGACGCGGGCTGGCACGTGGTCCAGTTGGTCGACACGCGCAACACCGACAAATCGACCGAAATGGAACGCGACCAGGCGAAGAGCGTGTTGTTCCAGCGCAAGGCCGAGGACGAATACGACGCCTTCCTGCGCCAGCTGCGCAGCGAAGCATTCGTTGACATCCGTTTGCCGGGTACCGGCCCGGCGACGACGCCGGCGTCCTGATCGACGACGCGGCTGCGTCGTCGATGATCGATTCGGTTGCGCCACTTCCGCGGCTCGCGCTCACGTCTGGCGAGCCTGCAGGCATCGGACCCGAACTCATCGTCAAGCTCGCAGGCAGTGGGATCGCCGCCGACCTGATCGCAATCGTCGACCCCGACCTGCTCGATGCCGCCGCGCGTGCCGCGGGTATCGACCTGCATCACACTCCGTACGAGCCCGCTGCGCCAATCCGCTCACGCGCCGCGGGCGAGCTTCGAGTCATCGGCATTCCCCTGCGCGTTCCGGTTCTGCCGGGAGAACTCGATGCGCGCAATGCGTCGTATGTGCTCGATACGCTTGCTCGCGCGGCCGACGGAGCGGGCAGTGGCGAATTCGATGCAATCGTCACCGCGCCCGTGCACAAGGGCGTGATCAACGACGCCGGCATTGCGTTTACCGGACACACCGAGTTCTTCGCGCAGCGCGCGCAGTGCGATGTCGTGATGATGCTCACCGCGCCCGCCGGTGGACGCGTAACCGCGCAGGGCACCGCCGCGCTGCGCGTCGCCCTTGCAACCACGCACCTCCCGCTCGCGCGCGTACCGGCGGCGATCACGCACGAGGGACTCGCGCGGACACTGCGCATCCTCTGCAACGATCTCGTCGGACATTTCGGCATCGCCCATCCGCGCATCGCCGTGCTCGGTCTCAACCCGCATGCCGGTGAGGGCGGACACCTCGGTCGCGAGGAGATCGACGAGATCGCACCGGCGATCGCGCAGCTGCGCGCCGAGGGTTTCGACGTGCACGGTCCGATTCCGGCCGACACGGCGTTCGTGCCGATCCAGCTGCAGCGTTACGACGCGGTGCTTGCGATGTACCACGACCAGGGCCTGCCCGTGCTCAAGCACGCGGGGTTCGGCCACGCGGTCAACGTGACGCTCGGCCTGCCGTACATCCGCACCTCGGTCGATCACGGCACCGCCCTCGATATCGCTGGCGGCGATCGTGCGGATCCTGGCAGCCTGATTGCTGCGACAACACTCGCAATCGAACTGGCTCGGCATCGCAAACGTCTCTAGGCTGGCGCGCCTGCGCGGCGCTTGCAGGATCGGACGTGCTGCGGAACTGGTTTCTCGTCCGTCGAGCGCTTCCTGCGTTGACGGGAAGAGCACCCCCTTCCAGCTGCCGCCACCTTCCCGCGCTGCGCAGGGGAAAGACTCCGACGTCGATGCGCTGCAGGTTGTCGGCCGGATCCCACCTCATCCGCTACGATGCGCGCATGCACGACGACCGTCACATCCACAAAAAACGATTCGGCCAGCACTTCCTCCACGACGCGGACATCCTGCGTCGCATCGTTCAGGCGATCGGACCGAAACCGGGCGACCGCCTGGTCGAGATCGGCCCGGGCGACGGCGCACTGACGATTCCGCTGCTGCGCGCGCTCGGCGCGTTGACGGTGATCGAACTGGATCGCGACCTGATTCCCCGTCTTCATTCCGCGGCGCAAGGGATTGGTGAGCTCGACATCGTCAACGCAGACGTGCTCGGTGTCGACCTCACCGCGTTGGCGAACGGTGCGCGACTGCGTGTGGTTGGAAACCTGCCCTACAACATTTCCTCACCGATCCTGTTCCACTGCCTCGATCATCTCGATGCGATCAGCGACATGCATTTCATGCTGCAGAAGGAAGTCGTCGAGCGCATGGCGGCCGCGCCGGGCAGCAAGGTCTATGGACGTCTGTCGGTGATGTTGCAGCTCGCCTGTCGCGTCGAGCCATTGCTCGGCGTTCCCCCCGGCGCGTTCCGGCCACCGCCGAAGGTCGATTCCGCGGTGGTGCGCATGACACCGCTGCCAACGGAACAGCGACCCGTCGTCGATCGACAGGTCATCGCGCGCGTCGTCCGCCACGCCTTCGGTCAGCGCCGCAAGACTCTCGGCAACGCACTGAATGAAGTCATGTCCCCCGAACACATTGTCGCGGCCGGCGTTGATCCGCGGACACGCGCCGAACAATTGACGCCGCAGGAATTCGTCCGGCTTGCGGCAATCGTCTGCGAATCCAGTGCATCCGCCGAGCCGTTCCTCACGTGACCCGCGATCGTCCTCTGGCGCTGCGCAATCTTTGCGCTTGCCCGAAGCGGCTGCGTCCCTGAAAATCGCACCATGAGCGGCAAGAAGCCTTACGACATCACCATTTCGGTCGATACCCGGTTCCTCGACGACCAGTCGGCACCGACGGACAACCGGTATGCGTTCGCCTACACCATCACGATCGCCAACCACGGCACGATTGGCGCACGGCTGCTGTCGCGCCATTGGGTCATCACCGATGGCAACGGCAAGGTCAGCGAGGTGCAAGGCGACGGCGTCGTCGGCGAGCAGCCCTGGGTGCGGCCAGGAGACGACTACGAGTACACCTCGGGCGCCGTGCTGGAGACTTCCCTCGGCACGATGCGCGGCAGCTATCAGATGATTGCCGACGACGGCACGCATTTCGACGCGCACATTCCCGCGTTTGTGCTGTCGACTCCGCGGACGCTCCACTGATGGCCACCTGGGCGATCGGTGACATCCAGGGGTGCCAGGACGAACTGACCAGGCTGATCGACAAGCTCCGCCTCGATCCTGTCACCGATACGTTGTGGTTCTGTGGCGATCTGGTCAATCGCGGCGGCCAGTCGCTGGCCGTGTTGCGGCTGATCAAGTCGCTCGGCCCGAAAACCGTCGTCGCGCTCGGCAACCATGACCTCTCGCTGCTCGCCATCGCCGAGCGCAAACGCGAAGACCAGCAGCGCGTCAACCCGGAACTTCGCGAGATCCTGTTCGCCCCGGACCGCGACGAGATCCTTGCATGGCTGCGCCAGCAGAACCTGCTGCATGTCGACCGGTCGCTCGACTTCGCAATGGTGCACGCCGGTCTGTTCCCGCGCTGGACGATCGAGCAGGCGCTCGAAGCGGCTCGCGAGATCGAGGACAAGCTGCGCAGCGAAGGCTATCGTCGACTGATGAAGCAGCTGTTCGGCAACAAGCCGGATTTGTGGACGCCGAAGCTGCGCGGGATCGACCGCTGGCGCGCCGGCATCAACGTGTTCACACGGATGCGCTACTGCGACGTGCGCGGCCGCATCGGTTTCACCGACAAGGGCGCGCCCGGCACGCAACGTCCCGGTCTGTATCCGTGGTACGAAGTGCCGGGACAGATCCGCCGCGACATCCGCGTCGTCTGCGGTCACTGGTCGACCCTTGGTCGATTCGCGGGCCTCGGCGTGCACGCGATCGACACCGGCTGCGTATGGGGTGGATCGCTGACCGCGATGCGCCTCGACAGCGAGGAGCCCGAGTACGTCTCGATCAAATCGGATCGCAAGCCGCTCGTGGGCAAAGAGCAGGACTAAGCGGCTTGGCGGCGATGCCGCTGAAGTTGCCGGGCTGCCTGGCTGCACGGGATGGACCGCGTCGCACTTGAACAGCGATGACCGCACTCACCAGCGACAGGAAGAACGATTCCGACAGCTTCCCTTCGTTCCCTTCGTTCCCTTCGTTCCCTTCGTTCCTTTCGCGACCTTCGCGGTCAACGCTCTCGCGTCTTGGAGTGCGCCGTTCAAGAACGATTTTCCTTCCCCTGCGCACCGGGGGAAGGCGCCCGGAGGGCGGAAGGGGGCGCTCTTCGTGGGAGCGAAGAATCAAGAGCGCCGCCTTCCGGCTTCGCCACCTTCCGCCTCTGAGCAGGGAAAGGAAATGCAGAGCCTGTCCCTGCGCAGTCGATCTCTCGCCTGCACGAGCAGCGTCAGCGGCGATGCGTCCCTTCGATGCGCACGTAGTCGACGAAGGTCATCGGAAATGCGTGCCGCGCATCCGCAGGCCGCTTCTCACGCGATGTCTCCGTCCACTCGCGCGCATCGAACTGTGGAAAAAACGCATCGGCGCGTTCGACCGCGGCATCGACCCAAGTGAGATTCATGTGGGTCGCGCGCTCCAGCGCGAGCGCATAGACCTCTCCGCCGCCGATCACCGCAAGGTCGTCGTCGTCGGCGCATGCGATCGCGGCATCCAGCGAATTGACTGCGATCTGATCTGCAAACGGCGCGACATCGGCGCGCGTGAGAACCAGGTTCAACCGACCCGGCAACGGTCGACCAATCGCCAGCGCGGTCTTTCGTCCCATCAGCACCGGCTTTCCGAGGGTCAATGCCTTGAAACGCTTCAGATCGTCCGGCAGGTGCCACGGCATCGCGCCATTACGGCCGATGGCGTGATTGCGGTCGAGCGCGGCGATCAGACTGATCTTCATTCGTGGATTCTGACTGTCGATTGCGCCGCTGTCAGCGCGGTCGGACCGCACGGGACTGCCTCTTCACTACACCGCGACCGGCGCCTTGATGGCTGGATCCGGGTCGTAGCCGGCAATCGCGACGTCCTCGAAACGGAAATCAAACAGCGACCGCACCTGTGTGTTCAGCACGAGAGTCGGCAGCGGCTTCGGCGTGCGGCCAAGCTGCTCGCGCGCCTGCTCGAAGTGGTTCGAGTAGAGGTGTGCATCGCCGAGCGTGTGCACGAAGTCACCGACGCCGAGACCACACACCTGCGCAACCATCTGCGTCAGCAGCGCGTAGCTCGCGATATTGAATGGAACGCCAAGGAAGATGTCGCCCGAACGCTGATAGAGCTGACAGGACAGCTTTCCGTTGGCAACGTAGAACTGGAACATCGTGTGGCAGGGCTGCAATGCCATCTTCGGCAGATCCGCGACGTTCCACGCGCTGACGATCAGGCGACGTGAATCGGGATTGCGACGGATTTCGTCGACGACCCACGCCATCTGGTCGACGACGCGCCCGTCCGGGCACGTCCACGACCGCCACTGATGGCCGTAGACCGGACCGAGGTCGCCATTCGCGTCGGCCCACTCGTCCCAGATCCGCACGCCGTTCTCGCTCAGATAACCGATGTTCGTGTCACCGCGCAGGAACCAGATCAGCTCATGCACGATCGATTTGAGATGCAGCTTCTTCGTCGTGACCAGCGGAAATCCCCGCGCCAGATCGAATCGCATCTGCCATCCGAACACGCTGCGCGTTCCCGTCCCGGTGCGGTCGGCTTTTTCGGTCCCGCTTTCGAGGACGTGCTTGAGTAAATCCAGGTATTGATGCATATCCGGCAGTTCGTGGGAGCGGCTTCAGCCGCGATGCCTGTCCATCAGATGCTGGAGGACGCCGCAGCGGGGATCGGTGTCGCGACAGCGGCAGTCGGTGAACGCCTCGAAAGCACCAGCAGGAACACGCCGATCGCGATCAGCGGCAACGACAGGATTTGTCCCATCGTCAGCCAGTCGAACGCGAGATAGCCAAGTTGCACATCGGGAACGCGCACGAACTCGACGACGAAGCGGAAGATTCCGTACAGCAGCGCGAACAGCCCGGACACCGCGTAGCGCGGACGTGGCTTGCGCGAGTAGAACCACAGCACCGCGAACAGCACCACGCCCTCCAGCGCGAACTCGTACAGCTGCGATGGATGACGGGCGTACGCGTCCAGCTGACCCGCCGCGGCCATCTCGCGCAGCTGATCGATCATGGCGTTCGGAGGATTTTCAACGCCGGTCGGAAAGATCATTCCCCACGGCGCGCTGGTCAAACGGCCCCACAGTTCGCCATTGATGAAGTTGCCGAGTCGTCCGAGACCCAGACCGATCGGCACCAGCGGCGCGACGAAATCGATCGCGTCGAAAAAGTTGACTGCGTGGCGCCGCGTCCAGATCAAGCCGGCGGCAAGAACGCCCAGCAATCCGCCATGAAAGGACATGCCGCCTTCCCAGATGCGGAACAGCAGGAGAGGGTTTCGAAGGAAATTGCCGGTGTCGTAGAACAGCATGTAGCCGACGCGCCCGCCGACGATGACGCCCATCATCATGTAAAAGCACAGGTCCGAAAACTGGTCGTGCGTGACCGGCAGCCGTCCTGCCGCGCGGCGCCGCTGGCCCAGCCACCAGGCGCCACCGAATCCAAGCAGGTACATGATGCCGTACCAGTGGATCTGGATCGGGCCGAGGGAAAAGACGATCGGATTGATGTCGACGAAGTAATGCATTGCGAGGCAGCCTGGATATCCATTGACGTGGGTCCACTGGCGCCGACGACCCGGGACTGAAGTGAAGGATCAGCCGCTGATGCGACGATCGTTCACTTGCCGATCATAACGGTTGGGCGCAGCGACCGGGGTAGTGCCATGGATGTGGCAAACTGCGCGCGGATGCGCCTTGGACATTGGAGTCACCATGAGCGGTAGCCGTATTGCGGCCCAGAGCCTGACGGTGTTTTCCGGTCTGCTGCTGTTTGCAAGCAGTCATGCGAACACGATTTCGGGGCGAGTGACCGCGATATCCTCGGGAGCTCCGATCTTCCAGGCCCACGTCAATTTATTGCGGAATGATGTTGTCGTCGTCTCCTCACAAACGGCGAGCGATGGTCGCTACTCCCTCGAATACGAAAATCCGACTGCAGGCGACGCATTTTCAGTGGACGCAGGGGCGTTTCTGTTTCTGGATGAGAGTCAGGCGATCGATCCCTCTCAGGCCTCCATCCATTTTGAC
>NZ_JBDSWZ010000098.1:0-13660 GCF_039926425.1 Dokdonella sp. | reverse complement strand
GGGTCGGTGCGAGCGCTGCTCGACAGGCAGCATGGAACTGACGTGCGAAGCCGCCCGGTTTCGACGCGTCGCTTCCTTCGATCGCATCGAGCCGCGTCCATTCGAGCTGTGCGTCTCGAACGCGCGTCGCCACCGCATCCGGATGCAGGCCGCTGGTTGCGAGAGCCTCGATGTCGTCCAGCAACTGGCGGCGTCTCTGGTTGTCTGCCCAATGTTGCCAACGGCTGATTTCCGCATAGCGCGCCTCGACCGCGGAAAGATATTGCGCCAGCGCAGGCGGCAACGCAGCGTCGAGTCGACGTCGCACGGCATCGACCCGCTTGCGAGCGGCATGCGCCTGAGCAGCGACTCCGCTGTCGATGGCGGTATCGATTGCAGCAAGGCCTTCTTTCAGTTCCGCGAGCAACGCTTGCTGCCGCTCACGATGCAACGTCTTTTCGGCATTTGCCTCCTCGATCGAAGCGGCAAAGCGCGCCTGTGCAATCATCGGTGCAATGATTTCGTCCGCATCGATCGCCGGATCCGAGGGCTCGCCGGACGACACGTCGGCGTGCTCAGCGTCGCTATCTGTGGAATTCGACAGCGCAACCGGTTCAACAGGTTCCGCAGCGGCTTCGACGATGATTTCAGGTTTGAGTGGAGGATTGCGGCTGATTTCCAGCAGCGCCTGGGCCGCCTTGAAACGACTGCGGAAAGCTTCGGATGCGCCAGCCTCGACGCCGGCCCATCGGGACGCGATTTCCGCCTCCGCCTCGACGTGGCGAGGTTGACGCACCAGTTGTTCCATCTGTTCGCACAGAGAGCGCGCGCGCAGATCGACGGTGGCGTCGTCGCCGCGTGAAATGCGCAACGCTTCGATGCGCTCCTTCGCGCGGCGGCTGACTTGCTTGTCGGTCTTGCGCGCTCGTTCCGCGAGGCGCGTGAGTTGCGCTTCGTCGTCGATACGCTCGACCAGTTCGAGGCGAATCGCGGGATCGGGATCCTGCACTGCGCGATCCAGGAGGATCGTGGATCGGGTGATCCGCTGGAGGGCCGCACGCCGCAATTCGGGCTCGCGCGCCCGACGCACGATATGGTCGATCAGTTCGTTGTCGTCCTGCGCCTTGAGCAGGCGGATCCGCTCGATGAGCGACGGCGACGACGCGTGAGTGCCTGTCAGAAGATCCAGCCACAGCGCTCGGGCCTGGACGCGGACCGCCGGGTCGACGTCATCATGCGCAACGCCCTGCACGATGCCCGCATCGGCCAGGCGCTTCATCGCGGCGATTCGGATCTTCGCATCCTCGTCCTCCCGCGCAATGCGCCCGAGGCTGGCGACAAGTTCGCTCTCGCCGTCGTTGAGGACGCCCAGAAGGCGCGTCTGCGGATCTTTGGAAAGCCAGCGCGGTTTGCGCAGAAAGGTCGGAAATTTCATTGGAAAGGTCTTCAGAACAGGTTCTTGATGATGCGGAAGCCTGCGGCGTATTCGCCGATCAGGGTGCCGAGCGTGACGAACATGAAATTCAGCAGCGTGCGCGCGATGCGGTTTTTCCACCATCCGGTCCAGTGCGCGACGTCGTCGCGCAGCGTGTCGAAATCGGCGACGCGCGGTCTCCGCAGCCAGGCTTCGACACCGGCACTGATTGCCGAGGCGGGAATGCCGGGACGAAACGGCTTCAGCGGCGCGGCGATGAATGCGGCGATTACACTCAATGGATGCGCGGCCGCGGCAATCGCGCCGAGCGCGGCGAATCCCCCGGTGAATACGATCCACGTGACCAGTGCATCGGTGCCCTTCGCGGTTCCCTGGGTGAATGCATACCCGATCGCCGCCGCAATCAAAACGAACACACCGATTGCAAACCACTTGGGCCAGCGCGACGCCGGCGGGGTGGTGGACAACCTCTCGATCAACGGACGCGGAACATCCATCTGCGCCGCCAGTTCGCGTTCGATGCCGGCGAGGTGTCCGGCACCAATCACCACCAGCACGCGTTGCGCGCTGCCGTCCTGCGATTTCTCGCGCAGGCGCGCCGTCATGTAGCGATCACGCTCACCGATCAGCGCGTCATACAGCGGCGGCGATTCGCGCGCGAACTCGTTGAACATGCTGCCGAGAAGGTCGCCTTGCTTGAGCTTCTCGATTTCGTCCTCGCTGACCTCTTCGCGGGTCAGCAGGCTCGCTCCGAGGCCGCCGACAATCGACAGGCGGTCAACGAAGCCGACACTGCGGTACGCACGCTTGAGGGTGATTCCGATTTCACGATCGACCAGCCAGATCGGCAGGTGACGGGCATCGGCGCCGTCGATCGCGGCCTTCATCTCGGCGCCCGGTTCGATGCCGAACTGTTCGGCGAGGCGACGCTGGAATGCCGACAGCGCGAGATTTGCGGCGATCAGTCCGACTTTGCCTTGGCGGATCACCTGGAAGAGATCCAGCTTGCGGAAGGCCTCCGGATCGCGCATCGACTGGAAGCGCGACTCGCACAATTCAACTGCCACCGCATCAAACGACTCGCGCTCCAGGATTGCGCGCACCGCGTCCGCGCTGACCCGTGAAACGTGCGCCGTGCCGAGCAGGACATAGTCGACGTCTCCGCGCCGAACGCGCGCAATCGGTTGGCCGTCGAGGACGTCGACCGGCGTGGCTGTCAATGCTCCGGTTGCGGACGAAGCGGCCGGCTCGTGCGCGTTCAATCGCGAAACCGCTTGGTGAGATCCGCATAGGCATCGATTCGACGGTCACGCAGGAACGGCCAGATGCGACGAACCTGTTCGCTGCGTTCGAGATCGATGTCGACGAAGAGAAGCTCGCGGCGATCGGTGGACGCCTGTGCGAGGAATTCACCTTGGGGTCCGGCGACAAAACTCGATCCCCAGAACTGGATGCCGCGCCCGCCATCCGGGGCGGATTCGAATCCCGTGCGGTTGCAGGCGAGCAGGGGCAGGCCGTTCGCGACGGCATGACCACGTTGCACCGTAATCCACGCATCGCGCTGGCGATCTTTTTCGTCCTGCGCATCGGAAGGATCCCAGCCGATCGCGGTGGGATAGAGCAGAAGGTCTGCACCGGCCAGTGCCATCAAGCGCGCACCTTCCGGGTACCACTGATCCCAGCACACGAGCAGACCCAGTCGGCCGACGGACGTGTCGATCGGCTCGAACCCGAGATCTCCAGGCGTGAAGTAGAATTTCTCATAAAAGGCGGGATCATCCGGAATGTGCATTTTCCGGTACTTGCCGGCAATTGCCCGCGAGCGGTCGAACACGACGGCCGTGTTGTGATACAGGCCAGCTGCCCGTCGCTCGAACAGCGACGAGACGACCACCAGACCGAGTTCTTCAGCCAGTGCACCGATCCGCTCCGTACTGGGGCCCGGAATCGGCTCGGCACGGTCGAACTCGTCAACACGTTCGTGCTGGCAGAAATACGGGCCGTTGTGCAGCTCCTGCAGCAGCACGAGCTGCGCACCGCCACCTGCGGCTTCACGCATTCCCGCTTCGATCGCGTCGAGGTTGGCTTGAACACTACCCCGGTCGGTCTCCTGCAGAAGAGCGACTTTGAGTCGTTTTTGCGTCATGGAATGATCTGTCGGCATTGCCAATCGAATATGGTAGCGCGGATCGGGGCAGACAACCTTGTGAGCGACCGCTAGCATGGGGTTCCAGAACCATGCGCACCCGGGGCTGAGTGGCCATGAATGCGACTGTCCAGCGATGACCGGCACGCTGCAGGTTGCGATCCTCGCTGACGCGGACGCGCGCGCTGCATTGCGGATGCTGGTTGCAGATTGCGGCGTGGCGATCTCGGTGACTGTCTGCAGCGATCTCGACGCGGTGCTGGCGCTGCTGGATGAATCGCATTGCGATGCGCTGGTCTTGCAGATGCGCGATGCGGGCGGCATCGAGGTGCTTGAACGCCTGCGCGAGCACACAACGACAGCGGCGCTGATCGTCCTGCTGAACGAGGAATCGCCGGCCTTGCGCAATCGTGCGCTCGCCGCGGGCGCGAACGACTGCCTTTCGCCCGATGAACGACGGCCCGAGCTGCTGGGCTATGCGTTGCGCCACGGCGTCGCGCAGGCGCGACGTGAGCCGGGGCATCGTGAACGTGCCGCGCAATTGCGTCGGCTGTTCGACTTCAACCCGCATCCGATGTGGGTCTGTGATGCGGTTAGTCTGAAGTTTCTCGCTGTGAATGCATGCGCAGTTGTCGCTTACGGATACAGCGAAGCCGAATTCCTGTCGATGACGTTGACCGATCTGCGGGTTTCCGATGCGCGCACGATGGCCGATGGCGCCCCGTCATCCTCGGATGCGGCAGGTCTGTGGTGCCATCGGCGCAAACGCGGCGGTACCATCGAAGTGGATGTGTTCGCGCAAGCGTTGCCCCAATGGGGAAACGACGTCTTTATCGCACAGGCGCGCGATGTCACCGCCGAGCGCCGGGCGATGCGTGGGCTCGAGGCAAGCGAACGGCGATTCCGCGACTTTTTCCAGCACAGCATGGGTTTCATCTGCATCCATGACCTCGATGGCATCGTGCTGTCGGTCAATCCGGCAACCGCCTCTGCACTTGGTCGCAGTGTCGCGCAGTTGCTCGGGACGCCGCTGCGCGATCTCTCGCCGCCGGAAATGCGCTTCCTGTCGGACAACTACCTGCAGCGCATCATCGCCAACGGTGAGGACGCCGGGTTGATGCGCGTCGTGCATCGCGACGGGTCTGTACTCGAATGGCAGTACAGCAATCGCGTCTACGTCGACGCCGAGGGCTCCTCGTACGTGATGGGCCATGCACAGGACATCACGACCATGCGCGAGGTGGAACAGGCACTCCAGCTGAGTGAGCGACGCCTGCGCACCGTCGCCGATACGCTGCCCCTGAAGATCGCCTATCTGGACGACGATCTGCGCCTCGTTTTCGCAAACGAAGCGTTTCGCCAAGCGTACCGGCTGGACGGCCAGGAGATGGGTGGCATGCATGTGAAGGACGTCATTGGCGCGGATCGCTTCGCCCGCCGCACGCCTTACCTCGATCAGGCGCTCGCAGGTGAACGTGTGGTGTTCGAAGACGAGGAAGGGGAGGCGGACAGCTATCGCTGCGTGGAGATCACCTTCATTCCCGAAGCGGCCGGCGATGGCACCGGGGTGATTGGCGTGCATGCGATGGTGCAGGACGTCACCGAGAAAAAACGCGAGGAAAAGCGGCTGATCCATCTCGCGCGGATGGATCACCTGACCGGGCTGATGAATCGCGCTGCGTTCTACGAACGGCTTGACGAAGCGATCGTGCGTGCGGGAGATGGACGTTCACTGCTCGCCGTGTTCTACCTCGACATCGACCGCTTCAAGCAGGTCAACGATACGCACGGGCACGCCGTCGGCGATTCACTCATCCGCGCATTCTCGGCACGTCTCACCCACAAGGTGCGGGCATCGGACGCGGTATCGCGCCTGGGCGGCGATGAATTCACCGTCGTCATGGAACACGTTCCTGACATGAAGCGGGTCCGCACGATCGCCCAAAAACTTGTCGACGCGATGGCGCAACCGTTCGAGCTTCATGAAGAGAACCTTCGAGTGACGGTCGGTGCCAGTATCGGTATTGCGGTGTGCCGTGGCGACCCGCCGGACGCGGCGGTGCTGGTCGCAAAGGCCGATGCGATGCTCTATCAGGCGAAAGAATCCGGGCGTGGCACCTGTCGTATTGAAACGATCGGCTTCGTCACCGAACCGGACCCGGCTTGAATCAGGGGCGATGCCCGTCGGCAAGACTGCCGGCAGGCAGTTGCATGGTGAGACAATGCACGCTGCCGTTCTGCCAGATCAGAGCGCGCGCATCGACCTTCACCACCTCGCGTCCTGGATGCGCCTGCGCAATGACACGGGCGGCGATATCGTCCGCTGCATCACCGTAGGCCGGCATCACGACACCGCCGTTGACGATGAGATAGTTCGCGTACGACGAAGCCAGTCGACGTCCACCATCGAAAATCGCGCGCGGCCACGGTAAAGGATGCAGCGTGTATGGCTTCCCCGCCGCAGTTCGCAGCGCCGCGATTTCGTCGCGCATCAGGGCGAGCTCCGCGTAGTGCGGATCGACAGGGTCGTCACACGCCTGGAACACGATCGCATCGTCCGGCGCGAAGCGCGCGAGCGTATCGATGTGGGCATCGGTGTCGTCGCCTTCCAGATATCCATGATCAAGCATCAGAATGCGCTGTGCATTGAACGCGTCGGAAAGCGTCCGCTCGATGTCATCGCGACGCATGGAAGGGTGCCGAAGGTGCAGGCAGCGCCATGTCGTGAGGATCGTGCCCGCGCCATCGGATTCGATCGCGCCTCCTTCGAGCGCCCAGTCGATTCGACGATGCGTCGCCTCGTGGAAAAGATTGCGTCCGATCAGCGCTTCAACGAGGCGGTCATCGCGACTTCCCTCGAATTTTCCGCCCCAGCCGGTGAAATGGAAATCGACGAGCTGATACGCATCGCCGTCGAGAAGGGTGAGGGGGCCGGAGTCGCGCAACCACGTGTCGTCATACGCCACTTCGACGAAACGCACGCGCGTGGAATCCACACCAGACCTCTCGAGACAGTCAGCGGCATGGGCGCGGATCTCGACATTCGCGACGCAGATGACCACATCTTCGAAACGCGCAATCGCACTGACGAGGCCAGTGTAGGCCACTTCGATCTGTGCGAGTCGGGGAGCCCAGTCGGTTGCTGCATGGGGCCATGCAAGCACCACCGCTGCCTGCGGTTCCCATTCCGCGGGCAGACGGAAACCAGAAGTCATCGGCTCAGGACGCCGGGGTCGGCGCTGTTGCGTCCATGACGCTATGGATCACGTGGCTACGCTCGAAGTAGACGGTGTAGCCGTTGTAACGCCAGCGGTTGATGGTCGGGTGACGCGGAGCGTCGCCTCCCGCGGACGGCAGCTTGTCGATCGGCGCACCGAAGCGTCGTTCGACCTGGCCCATGCTCATGCCGCGGCTCGGCACATTGCCGCCTTCCGCGACGTGATGATGGCGCGCATGTCGATGCGGCGTCTTCGCCGGCTGGACATCGAGGGTATCGGCGCGAGCGGCGGGAATGAGTGCCGCTGCCGCAGCAATGGACACCGTAGCGAGAACGAACTTCACAAGCATGGCTCAAATCCTTGTTCTGAAAGGAAGAACGGTCGAACTGCCTACAGCGGTCTTTGTAGCAGAAGCGCGCACTCCGTTCCATGCCTTGCGCGGCATTTTGCGGAACGGCGCAAAGAAAAGGGCCGCATTGCGGCCCTTTCCGGAAAACCCTGTTACAAACCGCTCAGCGCTGACGCGCCTTGAAACGCGGGTTGCTCTTGCAGATCACGAAAACCTTGCCGCGGCGACGGACGACTTTGCAGTCACGATGGCGCTTCTTTGCGGACTTGAGGGACGACAGCACTTTCATGGAACGCCTCGTAAAGGTTTCTGAACACGGAAAGCGCGGAATTGTATGGGAAATCGGACCGGATGGAAAGCGGCTGATGCAACAGGATGCGGTAACAGTGCGATCACGGAACGCTTTGCTTGATTCCAGGGCCGATACCCGCAAGCGTAGCGGCATGCCCAGGGTACTGACCATTGAAGATGATGCCGTCACGGCGCGCGAAATCGTGGCCGAGTTGCGCCGTCGCGGAAACGAGGTCGATTGGATCGATAATGGCCGCGAAGGCCTGCAGCGCGCGATCGCCGGTGCGTATGACGCGATCACGCTCGATCGCATGTTGCCCGGTCTCGACGGTCTCGCGCTGGTCACCGAGCTGCGCAAGATGGGAGTGCAGACTCCGGTGCTGATGATCAGCGCGCTCAGTGATGTCGACGAACGCATCCGTGGACTGCGTGCGGGCGGCGACGACTATCTGACGAAGCCGTTCGCACCGGATGAAATGGTCGCCCGGGTCGAAGTGCTGTTGCGCCGACAGCAGTCGGGTGGTCGCTCGACCGTGCTGAGCGTCGCGGATCTGCAACTCGATCTGATCGAGCGTGGCGCCAGGCGCGGTACGTTGGCCCTCGATCTTCTGCCCATCGAGTTCCGGCTGCTCGAATTCATGGTGCGCAATTCGGGGCAGGTGCTGACACGAACGATGATTTTTGAAGCGGTTTGGGGTTACCACTTCGATCCGGGAACGAACGTGATCGACGTGCATATCGGCCGCTTGCGCAAGAAAGTGGACCCGGCGGGTTTCGTGCCGCTGATCCGCACCGTCCGCGGACTCGGATATCGCCTTGCTGACACTGAGTGACCATTGGCGATCGGCGACGACGCGCCTGATCCTGATCTACGGCGCATTCTTCCTGGTGTGGAGCATCGTGCTGCTCGGCGTCGTCTATTGGGAAACCGGACGCTATCTGTCACGGGTGGTCGATGAGATTGTCGAGCAACGGGCCAGTTACCTGAAAACAATCGAGCGATCGCGACTCCCTGCCGCACTCGAAGCCACCGGCGCGCTCGACCTGCGCGGCGTGATGGCTCTCGGTCTGTTCGCCGCCGATGGCCGGTACATCGATGGAAACATCGAGCGCGTCCCGACCGACATTCCAGCGGACGGATTGATCCATGCGCTGCCGCTGGGACTCGACCGCCGTGGCCAGGACCACCGCGAACCGGCGCGAGGCATCGTCAGTCGGCTTCCGGGCGGCGAATGGCTGGTGATCGCACGCGACACCCGCGTCATCGACCAGGTGAGTTCGATCATTCGCCAGGCGCTGCTGTGGGGTCTTACCCTGACCGTGATTCCGGGTCTGATCGGCGGTCTCCTGCTCAGTCGCAGACCGTTGCGTCGATTGCGTGCGATCGAGGCCGCCATTGAACCGATCGCCCGTGGCGATCTCGGGCGTCGCCTGCCGGTTTCCGGGCGAGGCGACGAAGTCGACCTGCTCGCTGCGATCGTCAACCGCATGCTCACGGAAATCGAACGGCTGATCGGCGAAGTGAAGGGCGTTTGCGACAACATCGCGCATGACTTGCGCACGCCTCTGACACGTCTGCGCACGCAGTTGCATCGTCTGCAGGGAAACGACGCGCGCGGCGATGACGATGCGCGCGCACTGGAGCGCTGCATCACCGATGTCGATGCGCTACTCGACCGCTTCCGCGCATTGCTGCGCATTTCGGAACTGGAAGACCTGCATCGACGCAGCGGATTTACGCGCGTCGATCTGGGGATGACCTTGCGCCAGGTGCACGAACTCTATGCCCCGCTTGCCGAAGACAATGGGATCACCTTGCGCGTCGAGTTGCCGGTCGAGGCGACTCTTCACGCAGATCCTCATCTGCTGTTCGAGGCCTTGAGCAACCTGGTTGCCAACGCGATCAAGTTCACGCCGGCGGGCGGCAAGGTCTGCGTTCGTGCAGCCATGGAAAATCAGGGGCCGCGGGTCGACGTGATCGACAGCGGACCCGGCATACCGAGTGGCGAGAGGGCAGCCGTGCTCCAACGGTTCTACCGCAGCGAATCGGGTCGGCAGGTTTCGGCGCCGGGCTATGGTCTCGGTCTGAGCATCGTCGCCGCGATCGTGCGACTGCATGGTTTCCAGCTGTCGATTGGCGACAGTACAAGCGGCGGTGCGTGTGTCAGCGTGCGCTGCTGGGGCGACGCGTTGGTGGCGTCAGGCTCTCGTCGCTGAGCGGGAATGAAGATTTGTTCATCCGCGCGCCTCTTGGATTGAGGACGCACAGCACCTAGTTTGGAGCGCTGCTCCAGCCCCTTCCGGTAATCCGCATGATCGGTATCGTCCGAGTTGCGTTGCAACGCCCGTACACCTTCGTCGTCCTCGCGTTGCTGATCCTGATCATCGGGCCGCTGACAGCGATGCGGACTCCGACCGACATTTTTCCGGAGATCCGCATCCCGGTGATTGCGGTCGCCTGGCAATACACCGGCCTGCCGCCGGACCAGATGGCCGGTCGCATCACCACGCTTTACGAGCGCGTCCTGACGACGACCGTCAACGACATCGAACACATCGAGGCGAACTCGTATCAGGGATTCGGCATCGTCAAGATCTTTTTCCAGCCAGGCGTCAACGTCGCAACCGCGAATGCGCAGGTTTCGGCGATCTCGCAGACCGTCGTCAAGCAGATGCCAGCGGGTACGACGCCGCCACTGATCCTCAACTACAACGCCTCGACGGTCCCGATCCTGCAATTGGCGCTTTCCGGCAAGGGGCTCAGCGAGCAGAACCTTGCCGACCTCGGCCTCAACACGATCCGAACGCGGCTGGTGACGGTGCCGGGGGCGGCGATTCCCTATCCGTTCGGTGGCAAGAGTCGCCAGGTTCAGATCGACCTCGATCCATCGGCGCTGCGCGCGCGCGGTCTGTCGGCCGCCGATGTGTCCAGCGCGCTGGCGGCGCAGAATCTCATCACCCCCGCGGGCACCCAGAAGATCGGCGAGTTCGAGTACACGCTGCAGCTCAACAACGCGCCGTCGGCGATCAGCGATCTCGGTGATCTGCCCGTCAAGGTGGTCGATGGCGCCACCATCTACATTCGCGACGTGGCCAACGTGCGTGACGGAAACGCGCCGCAGACCAACATCGTGCACGTGGATGGCGCGAGATCGGTGTTGATGTCGGTCCTGAAGAATGGAGCGACATCGACGCTGGCGATTGTCGCAGGCATCAAGGCCAAGCTGGCCGAGATCAAGCCCGGCCTGCCCGAGAATCTCGAGGTCGCGCCAATCAACGACCAGTCCTTGTTCGTTCGTGCGGCGATCAAGGGCGTCGCATTCGAAGGCGTCATTGCGGCGGCGCTCACCAGCATCATGATCCTGCTGTTCCTCGGCAGCTGGCGCTCGACGGTGATCATTGCGGTGTCCATTCCGCTGTCGATTCTCGGCGCGATCATCTGCCTTGCCGCTCTCGGAGAGACGCTCAACATCATGACGCTGGGAGGCCTCGCGCTTGCGGTCGGAATCCTGGTTGACGACGCCACCGTGACGATCGAGAACATCAACTGGCATCTCGAGCAGGGCAAGGAAGTGGAGCAGTCGATCCTCGATGGCGCGGACCAGATCGTCACACCCGCATTCGTCTCGTTGCTGTGCATCTGCATCGTGTTCGTGCCGATGTTCTTCCTTGAGGGCATTGCGCGTTTCCTGTTTGTGCCGATGGCTGAGGCCGTGATGTTCGCAATGGCGTGCTCGTTCCTCCTTTCCCGCACGCTCGTTCCGACGATGGCGAAGTACCTGCTGCAGAAGCATGTGTCGCACGACCAGCAGTCGGGTGTGCCGTCGCGCAATCCGCTGGTGCGTTTTCAGCGCGGATTCGAACGGCGATTCGAGCGTTTTCGCGCAGGATATCGGGAACTTCTCAAACTGACGCTGCTCCACCGCGGCGTCTTCGTCAGCGCTTTCATGGGTTTCGTCTTGCTGTCATTCCTGCTCGTACCCTTTCTAGGCCGCAATTTTTTTCCCGCCGTGGACGGAGGCCAGATCCTCATGCATGCGCGGGTGCAGGTGGGAACGCGCGTCGAGGAAACGGCAAACCAGTTCGCGCGGATCCAGAAGGCGATCCGGCAGATCGTCCCGCCGGACGAGATCGCGGTGATGGTCGACAACATTGGCCTGTCGACCAGCAGCATCAATCTGACCTACAACAACACGGGAATCATGGGCGAGCAGGACGGCGACATCCAGATCGCATTGAAGGAAGGACACAGGCCCACGGCCGACTACGTCAAGCAGTTGCGCGAGACATTGCCGCGCGAATTTCCCGGCGTCACGTTCTCGTTCCCGCCCGCCGATATCGTCAGCCAGATCCTCAATTTCGGATCGCCGGCACCGATCGATCTGCAGATCCGCGGCGCCAATCTCGACGCGGGTTTCGACTATGCCAATGTGCTTTTGCCGAAGATCCGTGCGATCGCCGGAGTCGCGGATGCGCGCATCCAGCAGTCGCGCAGCGCCCGGGTGTTCAAGGTGGATATCGACCGCACGCGTGCCCAGGAAGTCGGCATCACCACGCGCGACGTCACCAACGATCTGGTGGTCAACCTTGCCGGAAGCAGCCAGGTCTCGCCGACGTTCTGGCTCAATCCGCAGAATGGGGTGTCCTATCCGATCGTCATCCAGACCCCGCAGTACCGCCTGGACTCGCTCAGCTCGCTTGCGAACGTTCCGATTGGCGGCACATCCGGATCGCAGATCCTCGGCGGGTTTGCCAACTTCACGCGCAGCAGCGGCAACGCGATGGTCAGTCAGTACGATATCCAGCCGATGGTGCAGATCAATGCGACGACCCAGGGTCGCGATCTCGGTGCCGTCGCAGCCGACCTCCGCCGCGTGCTGGCGGACACGGCGCAGAGCGTTCCGAAAGGAACCAGCGTCGTGCTGCTCGGCCAGGTCCGCACGATGGAAAACGCGTTCGAGGGACTGATTTTCGGACTGATCGGCGCGGTTGTGCTGATCTATTTCCTGATCGTCGTCAACTTCCAGTCGTGGGCCGATCCATTCGTGATCATCACCGCGCTGCCCGCCGCGCTCGCAGGCATCGTTTGGATGCTGTTTGCGACCTTCACGCCTGTATCGGTGCCTGCGTTGACCGGGGCGATCATGTGCATGGGCGTCGCAACCGCGAACAGCGTGCTGGTGATCAGCTTTGCGCGCGAGCGTCTCGATGAACTCGGGGACGCGACCGCCGCCGCCATCGAAGCGGGCTTCGTGCGATGCCGACCCGTGTTGATGACTGCGCTTGCGATGATCATCGGCATGCTGCCGATGGCGCTGGGACTCGGCGAAGGCGGTGAACAGAACGCGCCTCTCGGGCGTGCGGTGATCGGAGGATTGATCTTTGCGACGATTGCCACCCTCATTTTCGTACCCGTCGTTTTCAGCATCGTGCATCGACGTCACGGCGAGAAACACGCGGCGCGCCCCGCTGTCGGAGATCTTCATGCCGTCTGATATTGCAGCACCGAACGTGTCGCGCCGCGGGTTGCGCATCGCCGCGGTCCTTGCCGCCATTGTCATCGTGGGCGTGGTTGCGGTCGGCCTGACCAAACGCGCGTCGGGCGACGCGCAACTGCGCAACTGGACCGACGCTCAGGCCGTGCCGACGGTGGCCGTGGTGACGCCTGGCAGCGCCGACCAGGCTGCCAAACTCGACCTCCCCGGACGCTTCGAGGCGTACTCCAGGGCGTCGCTGTTCGCGCGCGTCAGCGGATACCTCAAGAGCTGGAAGGTCGACATCGGTTCGCCGGTCATGGCGGGCGAACTTCTTGCCGAGATCGAAACGCCCGACCTCGACCAGCAGATCCTGCAGGCAAAGGCCGATCTGGTCAGCGCGCAGGCGAATGCCAGCCTTGCAGGATCGACCACAAAGCGCTGGACGTCGTTGCTCGGAAAAAATTATGTATCAAAGCAGGAAGCCGCTGAGAAGGCCGGCGACTACGCGACGAAACAGGCGCTGGTCAAAGCCGCGCAGGCGAACGTCGATCACATGCAGGCATTGAAAACCTTCGCGCGCATCGTTGCTCCGTTCGACGGGGTCATTACCGCGCGCCAGACCGACATCGGTGCGCTGATCAATGTGGGCGGCGGGGAAGGGCAGGAGTTGTTCGTCGTCTCGGACACGCGAAAGTTGCGCGTCTATGTGAGCGTCCCGCAGAACTACGTGCCGGACATCCGGCCTGGAACCAAGGCGACGATCAG
>NZ_JBDSWZ010000097.1:0-21124 GCF_039926425.1 Dokdonella sp. | reverse complement strand
CCACCCAGATCCGCGAATAACCCGCGGGGCGTGAGTCGACGTCGGGATAGGTCACATGCGCCATCATGACTGCTTCCGCGCCACTGGCGATCGCGTCGGCGAACGGCACCAGGTCAGTCGACCGCAGTTCGTCAAGCGAGCGTGGATCGATCGCAGGATCGAAGTGTGTGTCTTCGGCCACCGAGCCATGCCCGGGAAAATGTTTGATCGTTGCCGCCATGCCGGCCAGGCGCATGCCGCGGAGATAGGCCTGGGCGAGTTCCGAGCACACATTCGGATCGGCGTCGAATGCACGTTCGCCAATCGCCCGGTTGCCACGCGCGAGGTCGACCACCGGCGCGAAGCTCAGGTCGATGCCGATCGCGCGCATCTCGCTGGCCATCACCCACGCGTGCTCTTCAGTCCGTCGAATCGCCGCATCGCGGTCGACTGCGTACAGCGCGCCAAGCCGCGACAGCGCTGGAAGCCGCGTGAAGCCGGTGCGGAAACGCTGCACAGGCCCGCCCTCCTGATCGACGCACACGAGAAACGGGTCGGGTCGCGCCAGGCGGATATCGTCGATCAATGCGGTCACCTGATCGCGGTCCTCGAAATTGCGCGAGAAGAGGATCACGCCACTGACCTGCGGAGCGGCGAGCCACGCCTGCTCAGCGTCGCCAAGGATCTTGCCGGGAATTCCGATGATCAGCATGGTGTCGTCACGTCGTCAGGGAGCATCGCTTGCGGCACGTTCCGCGTCGCTCCACTGCGAGTACGGATGCGCTGCGAGATGGAGATTGTAATAGCGCGCGAGACTGCTCACTTCGCGACCCAGCCACGCCGGGCGGGGAAAGGGTGCATCGACATGACCGAGCTCGATTTCCGCAACGATCAATCCGGCATTGGCGCCGCCGAATTCGTCGATTTCAAACACGAGTCCGTCCATCCCGACGTAGTGGCGCTTCTTCTGGACGATGTCCCCGGCCAGGGTATCGAGCTGCCGTTGCGCGTCGGCCAACGGGATGACGTATTCATACTCGTCGCGCGTGATGCCACTGGCAATCGACTTGATGTTCAGGAATGCCTGCTCGCCGGCAATGCGGACGCGAACCGAACAGCGTGCAGCGGGCGGACCTGCCAGGTAACCCTGCACCATCGTTTCGCTGCGTGACACCTGCGCGCGCCAGGCGTCACCATCGAGGAGGAACTTGCGCTCGATTTCAATCGCCATTCGCGAATCCTACGTGCGCTCGAACAACGCAATCGATTCGACGTGCGCCGTATGCGGGAACATGTCCATCACGCCGGCAGCCGCAATGCGGAACCCATGCTGATTGACCAGCGTTCCCGCGTCGCGGGCAAGCGACCCGGGATGGCACGACACATAGACGATGCGATCGGTGCCCTTTCTCGGCAGATATTCGAGCACCGCAGCGGCCCCGGAACGCGGCGGATCGAGCAGCAGTTTGTCGTAGCGCTTCAACGCCCACGGTGTCGCCCGTTGATCAACCGCCAGGTCGGCCGCGAAGAACTCGGCGTTCGCAATGCCGTTGCGCGTCGCGTTCTCGCGCGAGCGCGCAACCAGCGCAGCCTCGCCCTCGACGCCGGTGACCGACCCGGCGTTGCGCGCGATCGGCAACGTGAAATTTCCAAGGCCACAGAACAGGTCCAGCACGGAATCCCCGGGATGGAGCTCGAGCAGGTCGAGTGTGCGGGCGATCATGCGCTGGTTCATTCCCGCATTGACCTGGATGAAGTCGAGCGGTCGGAATGCAATATCGATGTCCGATTCCGCAATGCGGAACGAGAGTGCCACGTCGGTCGGCCACAATGGCGTCACGCTGTCGGGGCCACCGGGCTGCAGCAGGATCGCCAGCTCGTGCGCCTTCCCGAACCCGATCAGTGCATCACGATCGCTGTCGGACAGCGGCTGCAGGTTGCGGAACGTCAACGCCACCGCGTCGTCGCCCGCAGCGATTTCGATCTGCGCAATCGACGCCTTGGCGTCCAGCGAGCCGACCAGTTCGCCGAGTGCCACAAGACGCCCACCGACTTGTGGCAACAACGTGTGGCAGATCGACAAATCCGCGACGAACCGCGGGTTGTCCTCCCGGAAGCCGACGAGCACTTTTCCCTTCTTCTCGACCCACTTCACCGACAACCGGCCTTTGCGCCGGTACCCCCACGCTTCGTCGGTGAGCGGTTCGAGCCAGCGTGCGGGCTCGACCTTGCCGATGCGTTCGAAATTGTCGGCCAGCACCCGCTGTTTCGCCTTGATCTGTTCTGCCGGCGCCATGTGCTGCAGGCTGCAGCCGCTGCAGGTGCCGAAGTGGATGCATTTCGGATCGACGCGATCGGGCGAGCGCGTCAGCAACTCCTCGACCTTGGCCTCGTCGAAGCTGCGACTGCGCTTGGTCACGCGGATGCGCGCGCGTTCACCCGGCAATGCGCCGGCGACGAACACTGCCTTGCCGTCGACCCGTGCAACGCCACGGCCATCGTGGGTGAAATCGGTGATGTCTACTTCGAGGATCTGCATGGTTTGAAATGAAGCGCCCACCGGAACACGGCGGGCGCTGGAAAGTCGGGGGGATTGCGGGAGGAAAAGGACAGCGCGGCACGGTTGGGTTGCGGCCCTGCCATCACCGCATCATTTCTGTTTCCAGGCACCGCTGGCATCCTGATAGTACCAGCCGGGCTTCGCATGCTGAATCCATTGCTTCGCGAACGCTTCGCGGATCTGCCCTTCCCACTCGGCGTGACCGTTCGCAAGCGCGATCTCGTGGTAGACCGATTGTCGATCGCGATTCTCGTCCGCAACTGCTGCGTTTGCGGCCGACCGCTCCGCCAGCGGCAGGCTGGCGGCATCGCGAACGGCGAGCAACCCGTCGCGCGTGAAGCCGACGGCTCCGCTTGCACAGTATTTGACGAGCGTCGCGCCGAAGCGCTGGGTCATGCGCGCCTGGATCGCGGAAATCTGCGGTGATGTGATGTTGATGTTCGCCCCTTGCGCATGAGCGCTGGTGACGAGCAGGTCGAGCAGCATCGCGCCGGCTGGCTTCCCCGGCGGCGGATTCTCGGGCGGTTGCGGCGGAGGCGACTGCGCTGGCGCGCCATCGCCGATCACTTTGTCCACGAACTCACCGGCAGCATTGGACACCGCGGCTTCCGGGAAATTGACGATGATCGTCACGCACGCCACAGGCAGCAGCGCAGCAACCGCAAGGAGGGATCCAATCACGAGCGTACGCATGGCGTTTCCTGTTCGGGAGAATGTCACTGGATCACCGGCGTCTGTCCCTGCACTGCCGCATCGAGGCGACGCACGAGAGTCGGCCAGTCGACGCGACGTCGATGACCGACAATCGAGATGCGCGGCAAACCGGCGCCCTCGACGATAGTGTAGTCGTCTCCCGCAGTCTTCTCGCTGCGATCGGCCGGAACCGGGTCGATCCCGCCCATCGTGCAGACGTTGTTCGCCAGGCGACAGCGAAGTCCGAGCCGGCCATAGCTGAACGTGTTCACGAGTTTCAGCGCGAGAGTCTGCACGTTGTCCGACAGACCACCACCGCCGGCGACCGCAGTCACGTCGCTGATCGCCTTGTAGCTCATGCGCCCGCCGCCCGCGGTGCGCATCCACGCGTCGAATGCGACCGGACTCCAGTTCAGCAGGCTCAGCCGGTCGATGGTGCCGGCGAGGCGTCCGCTCATTCCACCGAACGAAAACGCACTGGTCAGCTGCTGCAGGTCGAAGTTTTCGAAGTGCACGTCGGCGGCCAACGCCGGCAGCTCGCCGAACGGATGTTCCAGACTCATTCCGCTGATGCCGAGGTGACCGTCGAAGACATACAGATCGAGGCCGCCGTGCAATTCGATGCGGTCGCCGACGAACTCGATTTCCGGAATGCCTCCGGAGAGATTCCCGGGGAACTTCGGCCAGCCGAGTGCGCTCGACAATTGCGTCATGTCGATCGAGCCGATCGCGAACGAACCCGCGTAGCGTTCGCCACGGGGCGAGTCGGGCTGCAGACTCAACTTCTCGATTCGCACCTTGCCTCCGAGCACACCGATATCCACTGGCGCCGTGAGAAGAACGCGCCCCTCGCGCGATTGCAGCGATGCACTCATTGCTCCGAACGGCACGCGATAGAACTCCAGCGAACGCCACGCCAGTGTCGTTGCGGGTGCGTCGCCGAGCGCGTCCCAATCGATTCCGCCATCGATGTCTGCAAGCGTGAAACGACCTGCGGCATCGCGCAGATCTACAGCGTGCGCCGCCACTGCGACATGCTGCAGCCGGCCTTGGTCGAACACGATGCTGCCCGTCAGCGATCCGCTGGCGTGCAGATCGGCGTAGCCGCGCGATGTGAGCCACGCTTGTGCGTAGCGATCGACAGCGGGCTTCAGCATTGCGTTCTGAAGATCGACGCGGAATGTGCGAAGCGGCTTCCCATCGCCAGGTGCAATGTCAGCACTTGCGCGAAATTCGAGCGTGCCTGGATCGGCCCAGTCAAAGCGCTCGACGTGCCAGACGCCCGCAGAGCCACGCGCATCGATCGATGCGCTCACCGGCGTGTCGGGAAGCTTCACATAGACAGGATCTGCGAGAAATTCACCGCCGCGAAAACGCGAGTCCGACTGGAGCCGCAGACCTTGCGCATCGCTGGCGACGCTCAGATGACCGTCAACATTGACACCCGACGCTGCGATGCGGCCGTCTGCGCTGTCGTAACCGACGCCGCGCAGTGAAAAATCACTGCGAAGCCGTTCTGGCTGATTCGACAGCGGACTGACGACGATACGGGTGAGCGTCGCTGCGCCCCCGAGCATCTTCACGCGAAGTGCACCTTGCGATCGCAAGGCACCCTGCTTCGCAGCCCATCGTGTGGTCGCGGCCGATAGTGTCACGCCACCGATCGTTGCCGACCCCCACCCGAGCATCTGCTCGGGACGATTGCCAACCGCAGCCCAGTCGATGGCGCCGTGCAACCCCTTGACCGCGATGCCGGTACGCGCGTCCTCGACATCGAGACTCGAGGTGGAAAGCGACAATTCGCCAAGAGAAGGTCCATCAAACGAAAACCTGCCGGCAAGATCGCCACGCAAGGCAATCTGCGCCAGCCCGCTTCCTTCAAGGATGGGTGTGACATAACGACCGCTGGCAGCAGGAAACCGTGCGAGATCGACGCGCATGCCGAGCGACCGCAACGGCGCCGTCTCAGCAGGCGCCACTAAAGCAGACGCTTCGAACACGAGCGTGCCGGGGTCGTTCCACGCGAATCGATCGACGCTCCACAGGCCGTCATCACGGAGCGTCGCATCGACACCGATCTCGATCGCGGTGTCGGGCAAGCGCATATGCACGGCACCCATCAGCAGGGATCCGCCCGTGAACGTCGCATCGACTCGCGCATGCGACGCGGTTCCATCCTTCGTCCACGCAAATCGACCCGTGACATTCATCCCTTCCCCCGCAGCGGCGCCGTCGGTCGAATTGATTGACAGGCCAGTCGCGGTGTACCGCGCGCTCAGGCTTCCGTCGCTGTCGATCCCGGCGTCAAGATCAATGACTCCGCCTCGAAACTCTCCACCCGTCCAGACGCGGGCGATGGGCGCCTTTAGCCAGTCCGCAGGAATCCCTTTGAGCTGGACAGCCGACGTCGCAGTGTTCGAAAAAGGAAGGGTCACGCGCGCCTCCCGATCGTCGCGTGCAAACAGGATCTCGAGGTGCTCGCCATCGAGCGTCGCCGTCAGCTGGGCATCCCGAGTGGTGTTCGCCTCCGAACTGAACATCACGCGTCCGGCGCAACGGCGCGTGCCGTCCACCCTGCGTTCAAGCGAACATTCCCAGTCGACACGTCCTGCCAATGCGAGCGCGGGAATGTCCAGGCGAGACACACGGATCCGCAGCGTTCCGTTGGCGCTGGTTTCGGCGAGTTCGATGCTCAATCCCGTCGCGTCGACATGTGGATCGTGCAGGCGTTCGGCCGCCAATGACAGCGAGCGGGCTTGCGCAGCAGCGCAGCACCACGCCAGCAGCCACGCGAGGCAGATCTTGAAGCACAGCGGCGTTGACGAAGGAGGCATTGCCCACCATTCTGCCAGCCCTTGCCGTTGGAATGCTGCGGGTGATGGCGAAGCCGCGTCTGCTGGTTGCCGATGACAATCCGCTCACTCTCGCGTTCTTTCGCGACGTGCTGGCGCCGCTGGATCTCGACGTCGTCGAGTGCAGCGACGGAGGCCAGGCGCTGGAAGTCGCAGCGGGGAGCGCATTCGATCTGCTGCTGCTCGACGCGCGCATGCCGGTGATGGGCGGCATCGACGTGCTCAACCGTGTGCGTGCGGAATGCGGCCCGTCACGCAATGCCACCGCGCTGGCCACCACGGCGGACAACGCCTCCACCACGCGCGGCACCTTGCTTGCCGCGGGATTTGCCGACGTCCTCGTGAAGCCGATCGGCGTTGACGCCGTGAGGGTCGCGCTTCGGCGTCACATCGTGCCCAGCGATCCGTGGCGCGACGCGGACATGATGCTGGACGACCATCAATCACTCACGGCTGCCGGTGGCGATCGCGTCATCGCTGCAGCATTGCGCGCATTGCTTGTCATCGAACTGGAGCAACTGCCCGCTGAGCTTGCTGCCATCGGTGCGCGTCGGGACACGCCGGCGTTGCTCGACCGCTTGCATCGACTCGACGCATCGGCTGGATTCTGTGGTGTGCCCGCACTTGTCAGCGCGGGAGCGCGGCTGCGCAGCGCACTGGCGCCGGGATGGCCGGACGCGGAAATCGCCCGCTTCCTCGCGACCTGCCAGGCTCTGCGCGAGCGCCTTGTTCACGCGGCGTCAGCGGCGATCGTCGGTCAGCGGGCGCTTTGACGACAGCGCCCAGGTATTGAGGTCGCCGCCGATCAGATGACGGATGGTGGCACGGATCAGACGCCTCAATTGCACCAGATGCGCGTCCGACGGCCGCTGGTCGCGATCGAGTCCGAGCAACGCGGCGCCTTCGACGCGCGCAAACGGCGAGCGCTCATTCCACGCGCCGGCCCCTTCGCCGGGATCGTAGCCGTAGGTGCGTTCCGGTTCGATCGCATGGCCGGATGCTGTCTGCGTCAACGCAAGCGCATAACCCAGGTCGGCGAGCAGATCACGTTCGAAGCGGCGCAGTGTCCAGCCCATGTCGAGCCCTTCCGCAAGTCGCGACAGGCACAGCGCATAGGCGGCAAAGGACTCGGCATGCGGATCGTTGCGACCCATGATGCGCAGGACCAGTTCGTTGACATACATGGCGGCAAGCAGCACATCGCCAGACAGGGAGATCGGTGCGCTCGCCGCCTCGGCGCCCGTCAGCGTCCCCAGATCACCGCGGGAAACCCATCCGATCAGAAGCGGCTGCAACGGCTGCAGGAGCCCACGCGGAAGACGACTGCGCTCGCGCCGCACGCCGCGGGCGACCATGCCGACGAGTCCATGTTCGCGCGTGAATGCGTCCAGCAACAGCGAGGTTTCACGATATGCACGTGCATGAAGGAGAAAGGCGGGCTGACCTTCAAAGCGCTTCATCGTTGGAGAGCGTCGTGAGAGATGCGTCGCGACAAGGAAGTCCCGACGCCATTCCGGCGCGCAGGGTTACTCCGAATAGCCGAATTGTCTCAGCGCAGCCGCATCGTCGCTCCACGATTCGCGGACACGGACGAACAATTCGAGGAAGACGCGTCGATCCAGCACCGTCTCCATCGCACGTCGCGCCGAGCTTCCGATCTTCTTCAGCTGACCGCCACCGGCGCCGATCACGATGCCCTTCTGGCCGTCGCGTTCGACCCAGATGACCGCGCCGATCCGCGTGAGACCAGGCTCGTCCTCGAACCGCTCGATTTCGACCGCGGTGGCGTACGGCAATTCTTCGGCAAGTTGCAGCATGAGTTGCTCGCGAATCATCTCGGCCACGAGAAAGCGCTCGCTGCGATCGGTGAATTCGTCTTCCCCGTACTCTGCATCGCCGTGCGGCATCAAGCCGACCAGTTCGTCCAGCAGTGCACGAACCCCGTCGCCGCGTCGCGCAACGATGAAATGGACCGACTTGTATGGTCGTTCCTGCGTCACCTGTGCGGCGAACGGCAGCAGCGTCGTCTTGTCCGGGAGCTTGTCGACCTTGTTCACCACCAGCAGACAGGGAGAGGACTGTGCAGCGATGAGCTTCCAGACATCTTCATCTTCGTCGCGCCAGCGGATGCCATCGATGACGTGGACCAGCACGTCGGCCTCGTCCGGCACCTGGCGGGCGATGCGATTGAGCTGACGGTTGAGGGCGCGCTTTCCGCCTTGGTGAAGTCCGGGTGTGTCGATGAACGCGATTTGCGAATCGGCGTGCGTGACGATGCCGAGGATTCGATGCCGCGTCGTCTGGGGCTTCGGTGTAACGATGCTCAGCTTGGTACCGAGCAACGCGTTGAGCAGCGTCGATTTGCCCACATTCGGCCGGCCGATCAGCGCAACGCGACCGAAGCGGTGCGTCGAAGGGGAGATCGTTTCAACGTCCATTGAATTTTGCCTTCAGTTCGACCAGTACCTGCTCGGCAGCGAGCTGTTCCGCGGCGCGGCGACTGCTGCCGCTTCCCGTCGCCTCGATATGGAGTGTTTCGACGTAGCAACGCACATCAAACCGGCGCGCGTGCTCCTCGCCCGAAACGACCATGAGTTCATACGCCGGAAGTGCGAAATTCCTGCCCTGAAGCAATTCCTGCAACTGGGTCTTGGCATCCTTGGGCGTGTGTGCACCCGCGCTGACCTGATCCACGAACAGGCGCCGCACGACGTCGCGACATGCGGCCCAACCTGCATCGGCATAGATGGCCGCAATCACTGCCTCGAAGGCGTCAGCCAGGATTGAATCACGGCGGAAGCCACCGCTCTTCAACTCACCGCCACCGAGATGCAGGCGATCCCCGATGTCATGAGCCCGCGCGATTTCTGCCAGTGCGCCGCCGTTGACGAGTGCCGCACGAAGTCGGGTCATTTCACCTTCGTCGGCACGTGGATGGTGTTCGTAGACCAGTTCAGCGACGAACAGGTTGAGCAGCGCATCGCCGAGGAATTCGAGTCGCTCGTTGTTGAGATGACTGGCGCTTCGATGCGTCAGTGCCTGGTCGAGCAAAGCCGCACTCGCGAACGAGTGCCCGAGCAGCCCGTCAATCGCCACCTGGACCAGTCAGATTGATCGACTTGTCGAACGACCCGACGATATCGAGGTTGTAGACGAACGGGACACGCTTCTCATAGGCAATGCGAAGCGTGGCGGCACCCGCCTCGCGCTTCAGGGTGATCGCCGAAGGCGGCACGGCATCGTTGTCCACATACTCCGTATCGAACTTGAAATGCAGATCCCGACGGATCTGATCGAGCGTCTTGGACGCGGCTCCACCGTCCGTCCGTACCTGGTTCATCGCCTTCACAACGCCGAAGTATTCGATGTACATGGGTACGAGGCGCATCGCCAGATAAGCGAAGAATCCGACAACGCACAACAGGATCGCGAACCCGATCAGCGTGATGCCCTTGGTCTTGCGATGCATTTTCATTCGCCCATTTCCCCTGGTTGCCAAATTGGTTCACTGCCGACGGCCACGCGCCGATTTGGGCGGAACTACCTGATTATCGTCCCGATGCGACTGAAATCAACGCCCCCATCAAAGTTCATCCAGATCAGGAACGCCCTGCCCACCAGATTCGCTTCAGGCACGAAGCCCCAGAAGCGACTGTCGGCGCTGTTGTCCCGATTGTCTCCCATCGCGAAATAGTGCCCCTCCGGCACTTTCCACGTTCCCTCGTGCCCGACCCACACCTGCGGCATTTCCAGTATGCGATGTTGCACGCCGCCCAGATTCTCCTGCTTCAGCTGCGCGCCGTCCATCCGCCGACCCGGCTCGATCGGACCCGCATAAGGACCGAGCGCTGTTTCGGCCACTTCCGTGCCGTTGACGAACAAGGTCTTGTTGCGGTACGTGATTTCGTCACCGGGGAGGCCGATCACGCGTTTGATGTAGTCCTCCTTCGGATTTTCCGGGTAGCGGAACACGAACACATCACCACGTTCGGGCTCGCCGACGCTGAGGATCTTCGTATTCAGCACCGGAAGGCGAAATCCGTACGCGAACTTGTTCACGAGAATGAAATCGCCGACCAGCAAGGTCGGCATCATCGAACCCGACGGAATCTTGAACGGTTCGGCGACGAACGACCGGAACAGCAGGATCACCAGCAATACCGGGAAGAACGAACGGGCATACTCGACCGGAATGGGTTCCTGCAGTGCATGGCGCGCACGCGCGTTGCGCTCCTCCTGGGACAGTGCGGTCATCTCCTCCAGCGCCTGTGCGCGGCGCTTCCTCGCCGGCGCCAGCGCGAGGCTGTCGATGAGCCAGATCACCCCGGCGACGGCGGTCAGAACGACCAGCAGCAATGCGAAATCGAAATCCATGAACGATCCCTTCTGATTCTGGAACGAAGCGCCGGAGCCGGACGCTTCGCTGTCACGTGGACGTGGACTACTTGTCCATCTGCAAGACCGCAAGGAATGCTTCCTGCGGAATCTCGACACTGCCGACCTGTTTCATGCGCTTCTTGCCTTCCTTCTGCTTTTCCAGAAGTTTTCTCTTGCGCGAGACGTCGCCGCCGTAGCACTTGGCGAGCACGTTCTTGCGCAGCGCCTTGACGCTTGACCGAGCGATGATCTGCGAACCGATCGCCGCCTGGATTGCCACGTCGAACTGCTGGCGCGGAATCAGCTCCTTCATCTTCTCGACGAGATCCCGGCCACGACGGTCGGCACTCGTGCGATGCAGGATCAGGCTCAGGGCATCGACGCGATCACCGTTGATCAGAACATCGACGCGAACGAGTGGACCGACCTGGAAGCGTTCGAAGTGGTAGTCCATCGACGCATAACCGCGCGAGACCGACTTCAGCTTGTCGAAGAAATCCAGCACCACCTCCGCCAGCGGAAGCTCGTAGCTGATCTGCACCTGGCTCGCCATGTAGTTGATCGACCGCTGCACGCCGCGCTTCTCCTCGCACAGCTTGATGACGTTGCCGATGTGTTCGGGCGGCGTGAGAATGTTCGCGACGATGATCGGCTCGCGCACCTCCTCGATGTATTGACTCGCCGGAAGCTTGGCCGGATTGTCCAGCGTGACCACGCTGCCGTCGGTCTTGAGGATCTCGTAGATGACCGTCGGCGCGGTGGTGATCAGGTTGAGATCGTACTCGCGCTCGAGACGCTCCTGGATGATCTCCATGTGCAAGAGGCCGAGAAAGCCGCAACGGAAACCGAATCCCATCGCTTCGGAACTCTCCGGCTCGAACGCGAGCGCTGCGTCGTTGAGGCGCAGTTTTTCGAGCGCCTCGCGCAGTGCGGGATACGCATCCGCCTCGACCGGGAACAGTCCGGCGAAGACGCGCGGCTGCATCTTCTGGAATCCGGGCAGCGGGCCGGCTGCGGGATTGCCGGCCAGCGTCAACGTGTCGCCGACCGGTGCTCCGTGCACATCTTTGATCGACGCGTTGATCCAGCCGACCTCGCCAGGACCGAGGCGCGGACGCGGGCTGCGCTTCGGCGTGAAGACGCCAACCTGGTCGACTTCGTGCGTCCGACCTGTCGACATCACCAGTAGCTTGTCGCGCGGCTTGATTTCGCCCTGCATCACGCGCACGAGTGACACGACGCCGAGATAATTGTCGAACCAGGAATCGATGATCAACGCCTGCAGCTTGTCCGAACCGCGCGGTGTCGGCGGAGGAATGCGCGCGACGATCGCTTCGAGAACGTCGACCACGTTGAGGCCGGTCTTGGCGCTGATCGCGACCGCGTCGGTTGCATCGATGCCGATGACGGCCTCGATCTCCTCCTTCACCTTGTCGACGTCGGCGGTCGGCAGATCGATCTTGTTGATGACCGGAACCACTTCGAGGCCCATCTCGACCGCGGTGTAGCAGTTGGCGACCGATTGCGCTTCGACACCTTGTGCCGCGTCGACGACGAGCAGCGCGCCTTCGCACGCCGCGAGCGAGCGGCTGACTTCATAGCTGAAGTCGACATGGCCCGGCGTATCGATGAAGTTGAGCTGGTAGGTGACGCCATCCTTCGCGGTATACGGAAGGGAGACCGACTGCGCCTTGATCGTGATGCCGCGTTCGCGCTCGATCGGATTGTTGTCGAGCACCTGCGCTTCCATCTCGCGTGCAGTCAGACCCCCGCAGATCTGGATGATGCGATCGGCAAGCGTGGACTTGCCGTGGTCGACATGGGCGATGATCGAAAAGTTGCGGATATGCAGCATCGGGGGCGCAGGACAGCGGACATAAGCCGGTGATTATCGCAGAAAATCCCCGGCGCCGGGCCAATACGCGCGTTGCATCGCGGAGCGCATGTGGAACGACCGTCGCCCACGGGACGACGGCCGCTTCGCACACCGGTTCGCTTATTCGGATTTCGCTTTTGGCACGGTCACGGCAAGAAACTGGGTCTGATCGTCGCGGCGAACCAGCACCATCACCGAGTCGCCCGGCTTCACTGCGTTGACGCCGGCATTGAAGTCAGCCGCCGTCGTCACGGGCTTGCGACCGATCATCAGGATCACATCGCCCGGCTGGATCGCCGCTCGACGCGCGGCGGCGCCGGTGATCTTCGTCACGACGACACCAGTGTCGCCATCGATGCCCGCTTCCTTGCGCTGCTGGGGTGTCAGTTCCTCCACCACGATTCCGAGGCTGTTGGCGGCAATGACGGGCGCACCACCGCGTGGAGCGCTCGCCAAGGCTTTGCTGTCTGCCGGCAACTCACCGACGGTCACCGGAATGGTCAGCGTCTTGCCATCGCGCCAGACGCTGAGGTCCGCCTTGCTCCCCGGCCTGCTCGATCCGACCAACGGCGGAAGGTCTGCCGAGCTGACGATCTCATGGCCGCCGAAGCCCAGAATGACATCACCGAGCTTCACGCCCGACTTGTCCGCCGAACTTCCCGGAGTGATCCGGTTCACCAGCGCTCCGCCGATTCGCGGGAGTCCTAGAGCCTTTGCGTTCTCGCGATCCACATTCTGGATCTGTACGCCGATCATGCCGCGACTGACGCGGCCTGTGGTCTTGATCTGATCGACCGCGCTCATCGCGATGTCGATTGGAATGGCGAACGACACGCCCATGAAACCGCCGGTATTGGAGAAGATCTGCGAATTGATGCCGACCACCTGCCCCGCGAGGTTGAACAACGGACCGCCGGAGTTGCCGCGATTGATCGGGACGTCAGTCTGGATGAACGGCACGTATTGCTGATCGGCGCCACCGAAATTGCGCCCGACCGCGCTGACGATCCCGGCCGTGACCGAGTGGTCGAACCCGAAGGGCGAGCCGATCGCGACGACCCACTGGCCCGACTTGACGCTCTTCGAGTCGCCAAGACTGACGACCGGAAGATCGCTTGCCTCGATCTTCAGAAGCGCGATGTCGTACTGCGCGTCAGTCCCGACCACCTTCGCATCGAGCTCGCGCCGATCGGACAAGCGCACCGTGACCCGTTCCGCACCGTCGACCACGTGATTGTTGGTCAACACGTAGCCATCAGCCGAAATGACGAAACCGGAGCCCATCGACACACGATTGCCTCCGCCACCGTGGGGCTGCGGCATCGGGCCGAAAAATCTGCGAAAGATCTCCGGCACGTCCTGCTGGTCGTTCGGGTCCTGGCCCTGCGGATTGCCTTGCGCTTCACTGCTGCCGGTGGCT
Source organism: Dokdonella sp. (assembly GCF_039926425.1). Lineage (GTDB taxonomy): Bacteria > Pseudomonadota > Gammaproteobacteria > Xanthomonadales > Rhodanobacteraceae > Dokdonella_A. The sequence goes on along the minus strand of NZ_JBDSWZ010000097.1, from coordinate 7,367 downwards.
TGCACATTGACGACGGCGGGCCCGTACTTCTCGACCAACCCGGTGAAGTCCGGCAAGTCTGCCGAATTCGCCTGCATGACCAACGCCAGCAACAGCACCGGCACCATCATCCAGCGGTACACCACACCGCCTTTTGTATTCCTCATCGATTGATCCTCTTCGTCTTCAGTGGCAAAAGGGTCGCTCACACACGGCGCACTGCCGTGAACGGACCAGACCGGCGTTTGGACGAGCGCCGCGCGCCAAAGTTCAAAAATCGGCGACGCATGTTTCGAGGGTCTTCATCCGCCCTTCAGTGCTGGACAGGGTCTGACCTGGACGCGGTCGATTGCGCGATGCGCTCGACGGTGGCCGCCGGCACCTCGCCCATTGCGGTGATGCGCCAGACATCGACATCGCGGGAATAGACGTGCATCGCCCCACGCGCCATCGCACGGTCGGCAATCGCCGAGGCGCTCCTGTCTCGGGGTTCGACATACAACGAGACGCTTGCGACACCATCGGTGTACAGATGATGCTCGGCAGTCGATGGCCCGTTCGTCGGTCGCTGTGCCCCGCTGAAAACGAATCCCGGCGGCAGATCCTTGACCTCCCAACGCAATGGGTCCTCCAGCGGCGTCTCCGCGACGTGCGCAGCAAGGCCGGTTTCGCCACCGATCGTCAGGTCGCTTTCCTTCGGTTTCCCGCCGATCTCCAGCGAAACGAACATGTACTGTGCGAGCGTGCGTTGCTCGCCGTCCAGCTGCGCCGAACGAAGGGGCAGATGACTCTCTTCATCGAGCCACAGCCGGTAGCCGTAACGGAATGCATCGCGCGCCGAAACCTCGAGAATGCGCGCAGGATAGCCAGCGACCCGGTCGCTGCCTGCCTCACTCACCGCGTAGTAATCCGCGGGAAACGCACGTCCTGATCCGGGAAGCAGCGGCAGCAGGCTGGTACCGCGGCGTACCTGCAGCAGCTGCGTTGGCAGGCCACTCTGCAGGCACGTCATCGAATCGCCGGCACGCACGATCTCGCTGCGCAGACCACTCATGCTGACGAGCCGCTCGCGACCGCCGCTGCCCGCCGAATGAAACAGACGAAGGGCATCGAGTTGTCCGTTGTGTTCGTAGACGAATGAACCCGCATAGTCCAGCGCAACGACGGCCTTGCTCATCGCGTCGAGCAGCTGGCGCGGATTCTTCTGCTGCGCCAGCGCCGTCGGCGCGTGGACAAACACGAAGAGAAGCAGGCCGACCCATTGAACAGACCGCAAGGAAAACGGCGTCCAATCGAGACGGACCCCGATGCGGCCTTCGAACAACCCAAAGCGCCGGGACCGCACAGTCATGTTTTTTCGGAACACCAGCGGGCGTACGCCGATCAGCGATTCCGGCTGGTGGCTTCAGCGGGCTTTACCGCCGCATCGCGCTGCTGACTGCCGATCAGAACGTAGGGCACCAGACCGGACTGTCCTGCCGCGCCCGCGGCCTGGTAATGCCGGATGAGATACGACTGCATGCGCGGATCCACCGTCAATGGCTCCAGACTATCGGTACCAAAGCTCACGGGGGACGCATCCACCGGCGCATTCGGTGCCAGCAGCGGCGGCAGGAACCCAGCCGGATAGCTGGTCGACGCGGCTACCGTCGCCACCGGAATCGGCGCTCCCTGCTGGACCATCGTGCGTGTCGATGCCCCACCAGCAGCGGGCGACACGTCACCGACAGGGCGGGTGACCACCAGGGCTGCCACCGCAACCGATGCGGCGATTGCACCGCCAGCGCTCCAGCGCATCCAGCGGCTGACGCCGGGCGCATGCAGCGCAGGTTGATCGGCGTCAAGCCGAGCCATGACGCCCTCGGCAAAACTGACGCCGGTTGCCGTGATGTCCTGACGACGCAACGCCTGGCGCGCGACGTGATAACGCGACCAGCGCGCGGCGAGCGCGTGGTCGGCCGGCAGACGCTTGAGCAGGAAGCGCGTCTCGTCGCGTTCCAGCTGGCCGTCCATCAGCGCGGAAATCTGCTCGTGGATGTGCTCGTTCATGGGACCTTATTTCTCCGACAGCAGCGGGCGCAATTGTTCATCGATTGCCTCGCGGGCGCGGAATATCCGGGACCTGACCGTACCGATCGGGCAGTTCATGGTTTCCGCAATCTCCTCGTAGCTCAGGCCGTCCACCTCACGCAGCGTGATCGCGACCTTCAGCTCCTCGGGCAATGCTTCGACCGTGGCGAACACGGTTCGTTCAATTTCCTGACGCATGAGTTCGCGTTCGGGCGTCGCGGAATCGTGCAGCCGACTCGCGCCATCGAACTGCACGGCATCTTCAACCACAACGTCGTCAGTCGGGGGCCTGCGCCCTTGCGATACCAGGTGGTTCTTGGCGGTATTGATCGCAATGCGATAGATCCACGTATAGAACTGGGCGTCACCGCGGAACGATCCGATCGCCCGGTAGGCGCGCACGAATGCTTCCTGCGCAACATCCTGGCATTCGCTCCAGTCGTTGATATAGCGGGAAATGACACTGACCAGCTTGTGCTGGTATTTCCTGACCAACAAGTCGAACGCGCCCCTGTCGCCATTCTGGACACGCTCAACCAGCGCCTGATCCAAGTCGCTTTCGCCCATCCGGGCATTTCTCCCTTGTTGCCGGTCTGCTCAGGCATGCAGCCTAGACCGGGGATTGCTGAAATAGTTCACGCCGGGTCTTCGGTGTGCGGCACGTGAGTTGCGAAATCAAGCCTGCGCCGAAGGCGATTCGAGTGAGCCTCCGCGCAGGCGGGCGCGCTCCTGAAGCAAATGCTCGAACCCCGCCACGGGCAACGGTCGGCAAAAGAGAAACCCCTGCAAGACCTCACACCCCTGCAGGCGCAGGAAGTCGAGGTGCTGTTCGATCTCGACGCCTTCGGCCACGACTTCGCGGTTGAGATTGTGCGCCATCAGGATGGTCGCCTGCACGATCGCCTCGTCGTCCGGATCAACGCCGATGTTGCGCACGAAGGCCTGGTCGATCTTGATGCGGTCGGCCGGAAACCGCTTGATGTAGTCGAGCGATGACTGACCGGTGCCGAAATCGTCGATCGAGATGCCGCAACCGAGCGCGCGCAGCCCGTGCAGCGTTTCGATCAGACCCGGAATGGATTTCATGCTGATGCTTTCGGTCAGCTCGAGGTCAAGCAGGTTCGGATCGAGCCCGGTCTCCTTGAGGACATCGGCAACGAATTGCACGAGGTTCGGTTGGCGAAGCTGCAGGGGAGACAGGTTCACGCCGATGCGCAGCGGCAGTCCGAAGCGCAACTGCCAGCGTCGTGTATCCCTGCAGGCGGCGCGCAGCACCCATTCTCCGATCGGCATGATCAGGCCCGATTCCTCGGCCAGCGGAATGAAGAACCCCGGGCTGATCATCCCCAGTTCAGGATGTTCCCAGCGGATCAGCGCCTCCATGCCGACGATGTCCTCGGTGATCGCGTCGATCTGCGGCTGGTAGAACACCCGCAGCTCGCCATTCTTCTCCGCCTGGCGCAATTTGGATTCGAGCGCGAGGCGCTGTTGATGCGATTCCTCCGGAACCGCAACGTATGCCTGAAAATTGTTGCGCCCCATGCCCTTCGCGGAATACATCGCGACATCCGCGTGCTTGAGCAACCGCTCCGCATCCGTCGCATCATCGGGATAGAAACTGAGGCCGAGCGAGGCCGTCATGCCGAGTTCAAGCCCCCCGGTGAGCTGCAGCGGCACTTCCATTGCACGCACGATTTTTTCGGCGATGCGCGAGACATCGTCGCGCTGGACGATGTGACGGAGGATCAGCGTGAATTCGTCTCCGGCATAACGTGCCACGGTGTCGGACCCGCGCACGCTGCCGCGCAAGCGCTTTGCCACCGCGGCGAGCACCTGATCGCCGACGGCATGACCAAGCGAATCGTTGATGTTCTTGAAACGATCGAGGTCGACGAACACTACCGCGAACATCTCGCTGGTGCGATGGGCTTCGTGGATCGCGGAGTTGAGCCGGTCGTTGAACAACAGCCGGTTGGGCAGACCGGTGAGGGGATCCTTCAGGCCGATCGCCCGCCCCTGCTCTCGCGTACGACGCAGCTCCAGTTCGAGCGCGACCGCATGCGCGATCACCCGCAGCGCAGCAATCGCCGCGTGGTCATCGGCCAGGCTCTGCTGGCGAGCGATCAGCAACGCACCCAGACACGTGGTCCGCTCGCCCATCATCGGCAGGCCGATCAGGCATTCAAGCCGGCGTTCGCGGACCAGCGTCTTCTCCGCTGCGGTGCGCCAGGCGTTGGAGGTCTGCAGGATCTCTGTCCCACCGAGCACCTGCTTGAGCGCCGGGCCTTGCAGCGGGTCGCGCCATTCGTCCAGTGGGCCGAAGCGGTTGTACACCACCAGCGGCTGGTGCTCGCTGTCCTGATCGGGAGTGGCTTCGACCAGCGCGACAAAATCAAGCGACAGCCAGTCGATCAACGCATGCAGCGCGACATTGAAACCCTCGTCGCGCGCGCCAGGTCGGGTCAGGCGTGCCAGCGCAGCCAGCGCCGATTGATGATCGTTCAACTCGCGCAGTTCACGGAATGCATAGAAGTGGACGATCCGTCCGCCCTGCACCGCGGAGCGGACGTGCATCGCGACCGGGTAGTCGCTGCCATCCGCGTGCAGCTTGCGGCCACGCCACTCGGCATGTCCGTCGGTGGCGAGGCTGCGGTTGAGTTCGGCGCGTCGCTCTGCCGTGAGCGGCGCATCGAAATCTCCGATCACGCCGGCAAGCAGCGCGCTGCGCGAATGTCCGGAGCGCTGCACGAACATCGCGTTGACGTCGACGATGCGACCATCGGCCGGATCGACCACCGCAAGCTCGTCGAGACTGCCGTCGAACACGAACTGGTAGCCGTCACTGGATGGCGCCGCAGGCGCGCTGGTCCGTGACTCCGCTGGCGTCTGGATCGCCAGCGAAGAGCTGATGCGCGCCAGCGCCTCGTGTTCGTTGACCGGACTACCGATCCAGTCGACGACACCGGGCGGTTTGTTCTTGCCGCTCCAGATCGACCCACCGCGCGTTCCACCGAGAATGCCGATGATCGGAACATGCGCAGTCGCAGTGCGCTGCTGCAGCTCGGCACAGAACGCAATGGAATCGCGAGCGTCGGCGCGGAATTCCAGCAACGCCAGATCGAGCGGCAGGTTCTGGTCGAGAAATTCACGACCCTGGTTGAAATCGCGGGCCGAGTAGATGACCTCGAAGCCCTGCGCATCGAGGATGTCGAACAGTTCGCGGCGATCATCGCGATCGGACGCGACGATCAGGACCCCGACGCGATTTTCACCGAGCGCGGTCATTGCACCCAGCGCCCGTCACGCAGGCGAAGCTGGTGCGACTGCTCGGTCCGCACACTCATCGGGTCGTACATGCCTTCGAGTTCCTCGGGCATCTCGATGTTGCGTCCGACAAACACCAACTTGCGCTCGTTCGCCGTCTGCAGGCGCGAGATGCGCCGCAACAACAGCGTATCCGCCGGTTTGATCGAACCGGCGAAGTCGACAAAGAGGTAAACGCCAAAATGCAGGCTCTGGAGAATGTAGCGCAGCGCATCGGTGAGTCGCTTGGATCCCGGCACGTTGAGGCCGCGTTCGCGCAGCGATGCGATGCCCGACTCCGGATCCCAGGCATGCACGGACGGGCCTCCGCGCATCGCGAGCGTCCGCATCTGCGCAAGGATCTCGCCGGCATTGCTGGTTTCAAGCGCCACCAGATGCTGCGGCGACGACACGATGCGGTCGAGCAGTTTCTGGGTTGCCGTCAATTCCGCATTCGGTTCCATCGCTTGCACCCCTGCCGACCGCCGCATTGACCCGGCGCACGGCTTGCCGGGATTATAGTCGTTCCCTTGCTGCTTACCGGAGCCACTCCATGTTCGAAGGTCTGCGCTTCCAGCATTGGCAGCCCGTGCTCGGTGACGACGGCATTGCCATCCTGACGCTCGATCGCGCTGGAAGCTCGGTCAATGCGCTGAGCCGCGCCGTTCTGGACGAACTCTCCGAGATTGTCGAACGCCTCTCGTTCGAACCGCCGAAGGGTATCGTAATCCGTTCGGGAAAGGCTGCGGGTTTCATCGTTGGTGCCGACATCCGGGAGTTCGAGAGTTTCGGGAGGAGCGGAACGGTGCAGGACGCACTGGAAAACGGACAGCGCATCTTTCAGCGGCTGGCGCAGCTGCCCAGTCGCACGGTTGCCGCGATCCACGGCGTTTGCATGGGCGGCGGGACCGAACTGGCACTCGCCTGCCGGTTTCGCGTCGCGTCGCGCGATCCGTCGACGCGCATTGCGCTACCCGAAGTCAAACTCGGCATCTTCCCTGGCTGGGGCGGTTCGGCACGCCTGCCGCGCCTGATCGGCGCACCTGCCGCGATGGAGTTGATGCTGACCGGCCGCGCGGCATCGGCAGAAAATGCAAAGGCGCTCGGACTGGTCGATGTGCTGACCGCTCCCGACCTGCTTCTCGAGGCAGCGAAGGATCTGATCCGCCACCCGCGTTCCCATCCGTTCGCGCAACGCGCAACAGCCTGGGCGACAAACCTCTGGCCCGCGCGGCAGATCCTCGCGCCGATCCTGGTGAAGCAGACGTCGGCGAAAGTTCGCAAGGACCAGTATCCGGCGCCGTTTGCATTGATCGAAACGTGGCGACGCGGCGGCTCGAGCCTGTCGCAGCGCCTGAAACTGGAAGCGCGCGCCGTCGCAAAGCTTGCCGGCACTCCAACCGCGCGCAATCTGATCCGCGTGTTCTTCCTGCAGGAACGCCTGAAGTCGCTCGCGTCAGGCGCCGAACATGGCATCCGGACCGTCCATGTCGTCGGGGCCGGCGTGATGGGCGGCGACATCGCGGCGTGGTGCGCGCTGCGCGGATTCGAGGTCACGTTGCAGGATCGCGAGATGAAATTGGTGCAGCCCGCGCTGGACCGCGCGCGTACCCTCTTCACCAGGAAACTGAAAACCCCCGAACGCATCGAGGCTGCACTTGCGCGCCTGAAGGCCGACGTCGACGGTACAGCCATCGCCGGCGCCGATCTGGTGGTCGAAGCAATCTTCGAGAACGCCGAGGCGAAGGAAACGCTGTACAAGTCCATCGAACCGACGCTCAAGGATGATGCCTTGCTTGCCACCAACACCTCGAGCATTCCGCTCGACACGCTGCGCGGCGCAGTGGCCAGACCGACGCACTTCCTCGGACTGCATTACTTCAATCCCGTCGCGCTGATGCCGCTGATCGAGATCGTAAGGCAGGACAGGCTCGATCCGGCCATCGAGAAACGCGCGTTGGCTTTCTGCAAGGCGATCGACAAACTACCGGTGCCGGTCGCCGGATCACCGGGAT
>NZ_JBDSWZ010000096.1:0-4543 GCF_039926425.1 Dokdonella sp. | reverse complement strand
ACGTCGACAGCATCTGGCATGGCCGCGGGATCAGCCAGCAGCTGATGGCCGGCGTACGCGAGGCTGCGGCGGGATTCGCAGGCGGCACGCTGTGGCTCAAGGTATGGGAGAACAACGCGCGTGCGCTGACGTTCTATGACAAAAACGGCTTCACCGATGTCGGCAGCGCAGATTTTTTCGTGGGGCCGGACCGTCAGCGCGATCGCGTGCTGGTTGCCCGCATCGACTAGCGGGCTGCGACGGTCGTTACGCGTGCGGCATCGCCGAACAGCCAGCCCGAGAGCATGCTGCGCGCATCGTCGAGCCCGGCCTTGCTGGTCGACGAGAACAGTTGCGCGGTGCCGTTGGGAAAGTTTGCAGCGAGTTCCTTGCGCACCGCGGCGAGCGTGCGCAGGCTTTCGCTGCGCGAGAGCTTGTCGGACTTGGTCAGCAGGCAGTGGCAGGCGCGACCACTTGCCGCACCGAACTCGAGCATGTCGCAATCGAAATCCTTCAGCGGGTGGCGCGAGTCCATCACCAGCACCAGGCCTTTCAGCGACACGCGCATTCGAAGGTACGTATCGAGCACGCCGCGCCAGTGCAGGCGCATTGCCTCCGGCACCTTGGCGTAGCCGTAACCGGGCAGATCGATCAGCCGGCGCGACGGATCGCCCACGGGAAATACATTCAATAACTGCGTGCGACCGGGCGTTTTCGACGTGCGCGCGAGGCCGTGTTGATCGCAGATGGCGTTGAGCGCGCTCGACTTGCCTGCGTTCGACCGACCCGCGAACGCAACCTCGGCGCCGGTGTCCGCAGGCAGCTGGTCGAGGCGGTTGGCGCTGGTCAGAAAATGCGCCTGACGGAAAGGATTCACGGGCATGGTCGAAGGATTTTGTCGGTGCTGGTCGGTTTGACCGCTTGGGGAAGCGCAGGGATAATTCCGAGGTTGTCCACCTGTGCGCCGCCAGCGGCGTCCACGGGTCGGATCCTGCGTGTTCCCCCACGATTGACCGGAGTGAGTGTATGAGCTTTCGGCGCATCTTTGTTCGGCATGCCCTCGCCCTCGCGGTGATGTCCACCGCTGGACTGGCCCATGCGGAAGGGGCGGCAGACGCTCATGCACCCTTGTTCGGCGACGCAAAGGCGGGCGAAGGCAAGGTTGCCGTGTGTGGCGCCTGCCACGGTGTCGATGGCAACCCGAGCGTCAATCAGTATCCGAAGCTGGCCGGTCAGAACGAGGCGTACATTGCCCGCCAGATCACGTTGTTCCAGACCCAGAAGCGCGCCAACGCGATCATGATGGGCTTCGCCGCATCGCTGTCCCAGCAGGACATGCACGACATCGGCGCGTATTTCGCGACGAAGTCGTCAGCGCCCGGCGTTGCCGACGACAAGCTGCTCGAACGCGGCCAGGCGCTCTACCGGGGTGGCGACGCGAAACTCGGCGTCCCCGCATGCATGGCGTGCCATGGCCCGGACGGACGCGGCATTGCAGGGACGGGCTTTCCCCAGCTCGCCGGCCAGTGGACCGACTACGTGACAGCCAAGCTGAAGGACTGGAAAAGCGGCACCACGTGGGGCGACGACGCCAAGGCGAAGATCATGCCGACGATCGCGCAGACCCTGTCCGATGCCGACATCGCCGCGGTGGCGTCCTACATCGAAGGCCTGCACACCGCGGCGACGGGAACTCCCGTCGCGGCGAAGTGATCCAATCCATAACAGGGCACGCGAGTCGTCGCTGAAGGCTCGTTGCCCAGAGCCCGGTGTCCGGATCGTCGATTCATCGCCGGAGCACATCTGCCACAGTGTCCAGACGCCGCGCGAATCGCGCAGCGTTTCCTTTCCGACCGGAGAATCCGATGTTGAAACGTGCGTCCGCCCTGCTGCTCGGTCTTGCCTTCGCCAGCGTCGCGATGGCCGCCGATGACGCCTTCGAGGCAGGCAAGCAGTACTTCCTGGTCGAGCCGGCACAGCCGACGTTGAATGCCGACCGCCCGGAAGTTGTCGAGGTGTTCTCGTATGCGTGCCCGGCGTGCAACCTGTTTCAGCCGACCATGAAAAAGCTCAAAGCAGCGCTGCCGCCCAACACCGACATCGTCTACGTGCCAGCAGCGTTCCGGCCGGACGAGGACTGGCCGGTGTTCCAGCGCACGTTCTACACCGCGCAGGCGCTGGGCATCATCGACAAGTCGCACGACGCCACCTTCGATGCGATCTGGAAAGATGCGGGCCCGCTGCGCATTTCCGACCCGACGACACACAAGCCCGTGAAGCCCATGCCAACGATGGAGGACGTGGCGAAGTTCTTCACGACGTTCGGCGTGAAGGCCGAGGATGTCACCGGCGTCGCCAGTTCGTTTGCGATCAACACGAAGATGAAGCGCGCCGATGCGCTGCTCAAGGCCTACAGCGTCGACTCGACACCGACGCTGATCGTCAACGGCAAATACCGCTTGACGGCCCAATCGGCCGGCAGCGTGGACAAGGTCGTCCCGCTGGTCCAGTTCCTGATCGCCAAGGATGCGGCCGCGCACTGAGGTCGTATTGTCGTTTCGTCCCGTCCCATAGGAGCGTGCCCATGTTCGTGCGACTGCTGATCCTGACTGCCGCCTTCGCGTCCGCACCGGCCGTGTTTGCAGCCGACGCCGCCGCACCCAAGTGGGAAGCTGGCAAGGCCTACCAGTTGATCGACCCGCCGCAGCCAACCAGCACCGGCAAGAAGATCGAAGTGCTGGAAGTGTTCTCTTACGCGTGCCCGCATTGCGCGCACTTCCAGCCAGCGGCTGAAAAGCTCAAGGCAGCGCTGCCGAAGAACGCGCAATTCACCCTGATGCCGGCGGACTTCCAGCCGCGATGGGTGGCATTTGCCCGCGCGTTCTATGTCGCCCAGGGTCTCCACCTGATCGAAAAGACGCATCAGGAAATGTTCGAGGCGATCTACCGCGACAATCTGCCGATGAATTCGCTGGACGACATTGCCGGTTTTTATGCGCAGCATGGTGCGAACAAGGAGAGTTTCCTGTCGACCGCGCAGTCATTCGTCATCGACGGCGACATCGCACGCATTCGCGAGCGCGAAGTCGCCTATGGCATCGAATCGACACCGACTCTGGTCATCAACGGCAAATACCGGGTCACCGCGAATGCGGAACAGAAGATCGGCTTCGACGAGATGGTCGACATCGCTCTGTTCCTCGTGAACAAGGAAAGCGCGGCGGCGAAGACGCCTTGATGGCGGAGCCGTTGGTGCGCGTGCCACCGTGTGGTTGCCCGGCGATGCATGATTGCACCGCTGCCCTTCAATTCTCGACCGGGACAAAACAATGCTGAAACCCTTGGGCCTGCTGTTTGCCGCACTCTTGATGTCGGTTGGCGTGAATGCTGCGGATGCACCCGCCACCGCGCCTGCGAAGACCACGTGGGAAGCAGGCAAGAGTTACTTCCTGATCGATCCGCCGCAGCCGACCGCGAGCGGGTCGAAGGTCGAGGTGCTCGAGGTGTTCTCGTATGCGTGCCCGCATTGCGCGCATTTCCAGCCGTATGCGGAGCAGATCAAGCAGGCGTTGCCAGCCTACGCGACCTTCAGCTACATGCCCGCGGTGTTCAATCCGCAGTGGGAACCGTATGCGCGTGCGTTCTACGCCGCACAGTCGCTCGGTGTGCTGGATGCCACCCATCAGGCGCTGTTCGACGCGTTGCACCGCGATCACCTGCCGCTGCGAACGATCGATGACCTCGCATCGTTCTATGCGCAGCACGGCGTGGACAAGGCGAAGTTCCTCGCGACCGCGGCGTCCTTCGAGGTGGAAAGCAAACTTTCGCACGCCCGCGACATCATCAAGGGCGCTGGCGTGGACGGCACGCCGTCGATCCTGGTCAACGGAAAGTACCGTCTGAATGCCGCCTCGGCCGGCGGATTCCCCCAGCTGATGGAGCTGGTCAGTTTCCTGATCGAGAAGGAACACGCGACGTCATCGAAGGCCGCGAAGAAGAAGTAATCAGCACTCACCGCGACCGTCCCGGTGTACGGGACCTGTCCGGGATTGCGCCAGCCGCTTGCCGCTGCCGCGAGCGGTGGGTAGCCTCGGGCAGATGACGTCCTCCGTTCCAGCAATTCCCGGCGAGCAGCGCCAGCTCAATCTTCTGAGCTGCAACATCCTCGCCGGAGGTAGCATGAAGCGCTACCGCGATTACGTGACCCACAGCTGGAAGCACGTTCTGCCGCATGGCAAGCGCGCCAATCTCGATGGTCTCGCCAAGGTGATCAACGAGTTCGACCTCGTGGGCCTCCAGGAGGCCGATGCCGGCAGCCTGCGTTCGGGGTTCCTCAATCAGACCCAGTACCTCGCCGAAGCCGCGGATTTCCCGTTCTGGAGCCACCAGCCGAACCGGCGCGTGTCGCGCCTGGCGACGTCCAGCAATGGCCTGCTAGCCCGCTGGCAACCCGATGAAGTGCTCGACTATCCGTTGCCCGGACGCATTCCCGGACGCGGCGCGCTGTGGGCGCGCTTTGGCCATGGCGCCGACGCGCTGGTCGTGGTCGTGGCGCATCTGTCGC
>NZ_JBDSWZ010000095.1:0-5794 GCF_039926425.1 Dokdonella sp. | reverse complement strand
TCATGTCAAAGCCGCCGCGCCAGTGGCCAGTGATGTTGCCGTGTTCACTCAGGACAGACCTTCGACAAAGCCTTGCTTGTTCACGCGGATCAACTCGGCGCTGGGTGTCTTGGGCAGCCCCGGCATCGTCATGATCTCGCCACAGATCGCCACGATGAAACCCGCGCCCGCCGACAGCCGCACTTCGCGCACTGGAATGGTGAAGCCGGTCGGGGCGCCACGCGTGTTGGGGTTGGTGGTGAAGCTGTACTGGGTTTTCGCGATGCACACTGGCAGATGGCCATAACCCGCAGCCTCCCAGGTCTTGAGCTGCTTCCTGATCGACGGGTCTGCATCGACGCCATCGGCGTGGTAGATCGTCCTCGCGATGGTTTCGATCTTTGCAAACAAGCCCATCTCGTCGGGGTAGATCGGCGCAAAGTTCGCCACACCGCTCTCTGCCAGCTCCACCACGTGATGCGCCAGATCCTCGATGCCCGCTGAGCCTTGTGCCCAGTGCTTGCACAGAAACGCACGCGCACCGCGCTCGGCGACATACGCCTTCACCGCCTCGACCTCCGCATCGGTGTCGGAAGAAAAGTGGTTGATCGCCACCACGACCGGTACGCCGAAGCGTTTCACATTGTCGATGTGGCGGCCGAGATTCGGGCAGCCGGCCTGCACGGCGGCGACGTTTTCGGATTCCAGATCCGCCTTGGCCACGCCACCATTCATCTTCATCGCGCGAACGGTCGCCACGATCACTGCGGCGGCAGGCGCAAGCCCGGCCTTGCGGCATTTGATGTCGAAGAATTTTTCCGCGCCAAGGTCGGCGCCAAACCCCGCCTCGGTCACCACATAGTCGCCCAGGCGAAGTGCCGTCTTTGTCGCGATCACGGAATTGCAGCCATGCGCGATATTGGCGAACGGGCCGCCATGCACGAAGGCCGGATTGTTTTCCAGCGTCTGCACCAGATTGGGCTGCATCGCATCTTTCAGCAAAACGGTCATCGCGCCATCGGCCTTGAGGTCGCGGCAATAAACCGGCTTCTTCTCGCGTGTATAGGCCACGACGATGTTGGAAAGCCGGGCCTGCAGATCGTCGAGATCATTGGACAGGCACAGGATCGCCATCACTTCGGACGCCGCAGTGATGTCGAAGCCGGTCTCGCGCGGGAACCCGTTCGCCACGCCGCCGAGCGACACCACCACATCGCGCAACGCGCGGTCGTTCATGTCCATCACGCGGCGCCACACGACGCGGCGCTCGTCGATGTCGAGGCTGTTGCCCCAATGGATGTGGTTGTCGATCATCGCCGCCAGCAGATTGTGCGCGGACGTGATGGCATGGAAGTCGCCGGTGAAATGCAGGTTCATCTCTTCCATCGGCACGACCTGCGAATAGCCCCCGCCCGCAGCACCGCCCTTCATGCCGAAGTTCGGGCCAAGGGACGCCTCGCGGATGCAGATGATGGCCTTCTTGCCGATCCGGTTCAGACCGTCACCCAAGCCCACCGTGGTCGTGGTCTTGCCCTCGCCAGCAGGGGTCGGGTTGATCGCGGTCACCAGGATCAGCTTGCCCATCGGCCGCGCGTCCAGTGCCTGGATGAAAGCATGCCCAACCTTGGCCTTGTCGTGGCCATAGGGCTGCAGATGCTCCGGCGGAATGCCCAGCTTCGCACCAATGTCCACGATGGGCTTTTTCGTCGCTTCGCGTGCAATCTCGATATCGGGTTTGAAGGCCATGTTGTTCTTCCAGAGGGCAAACGGCGACTGCACAGGACAAGGCGAAGAATGCTGCGCTGCGGAAGCCGAACGTTCGACTACACCCGCGCCGGATTCGCCCGATCGCGTATCCACCGGCTGATGATGGGATAAGACGGGAATTTTTTTCAACTGGGAAGATGGGCTGCGGTCCTGTTAGCTCTTGCGCGCTACCGACGCGAAAGGGCGTGAGCTCCGTCGATGCCATGTCCACCGCTCGGCATTGGCGCTTGAAGAATCGTCGATGGAGCGCCCAAGGGCCAACGCTGAGGCGCCAAACTCCTGCATCGGACTCGGGAGTGCGAACGATGGAGCTTCCGTCGGCATTGCTGCGGCTCAGCCGGACAACGCACGGCAGAAACGCAGCACTGCTGCGGCTCCACGTCGCGCGGCTTGCATCGAATTCGGCGCGATGGTCGTGCCAATACGGAATCGTGCCGCACCCGGCAGTCATGAACGACTCCCGTTTTCCCGGCTTCGACACATACAAATTTGGGCAGGCGCGATTGAAAGAGCAATGAAAGCGTGATCGCAGATGCTTGGCGAAGTCGGCACGACTCGGCGGTGCCCGCCTGTCGCGTTGATCCCAGTCCTTCTCCGGAGATCGACCATGATGTTCAGAACCGCCGTCCTGTCGTCGCTGCTTTTTTTCGGCTCTGTGGCATCCGCACACGCCGGCGCGCCGCCCGACGGTACGCCGACCCAGTTCACAGTGAGCACCCGTGTACTCGGTCCGGCGTCGCTGACGGGGCACGGGAGTATTCTTCCAGCCACACAACTCGTTGCCGATGGCGGGACATCGATGGTGACGATCGTGGCGGAACCCGGATATCGCGTGATCGCGGTTGCTGCCGGTGCCTGCAGTGGTGTGCCGAACGGTGACGGCAGTTACACGATCGGCCCGATCCAGTTCGATTGCAAGATCGACGCGACGTTCGCTCTCGATCCGGCCGACGTCGTATTCCAGTCCGACCTCGAGGACGACGTCCGGCAGGTTGCCGACATCAACCTCGACATCCCGGCGAACATGTACGGTGCGAGCATCAATTGGGAAACGTCCGCCACGTGCTTCGGGGCTGCGGGCGCATTCTGCGACAGCACCTACCATTTTCGGCCGGCGTCCAGCCTGTTCGTGCTGGGTCACCAGTACCTGGTCTTCCGCTACCCGAGCAATGACGACGATGACTTGCCGGGCGCCGTCCGTAACTACGGCATCGTTGCGACGATCAACAGCGACGACCCTGACGCGCCGTACCCGATCTCCTTGCCGCTACACGCGGGCGACATCGTGGGTCCTGCAGAAACGTTCGACTATCCGACGTCGGTCGCCGGATGCGCTCCGTGGATCAGCCCTGACGGCGTGGATGCATACATCGGGTTCCAGTTTCTCAATTCGATGACCGGCCGGATCAACTACGGCTATGCGCATTTGTTGACGCAGCCCTCGACCAACGGGTTCCCGGCCACCATCACCGATTACGCGTACAACCGTCGGGGCGACGCCATCGCGATTCCCTGAAGATCACTGTCGGCCGCACGCGCGGAGCAACGGATCGCGGGCGTCAGAAAAGATGTGCCGCGTGCGGCCCGCAGTGCCCCGCAGACGGGACGGCGCATTGGAGTCATCGTGCCGACCTCGCGCAATGGACGACCAACGTGGCAGGCAAGCGCCCAAGCGACCTGTCAGAAATCGCGCAACAGATCGTGCAATGTGGCAACGATTGGCAGTCTTCGCATTTATTCGACGGGCAATCAGCGCCGCAGAAGCAATCTGCGCGACATCGCGATCGCCGAGGACTGCGAGATTCACAAGTTCGTGAAGAGGATGACGCGTGTCCGTCTGCTGCTGTCGCTCCAGCGTTGAGGGAAGGCACGTGGTTCAGCATATTCCCCGTATGAGCCGGCCCGCGCGCCGGCGCCGAGGAGGGTCGAACGATGCGCCCCTGTTCTTGCTGCTTCGCTACTTGCCATGTGCTACGGGTTCCACCGTCACATCAAGCTTCATCCATACGGGACCGAGTGCGTCGTCGCCGACGTGTTCACACGCACGCGAGTCCACCGCAATTGGCTTCGCGCTGAAGACGATTGCAGATGACCGTTGCGTGCGGGCAGCGCCGGCGCGAACGGCTGCCAATGTTTCCTTCGGAACACTCCATCCCAATGCCGGCATCTCCTTGGCCAGCTGATCAGCCAATGCGGTCAGCGCAGCGGCACGATCTCGTTCACACCAGATGTCTGCCGAAAAAATGATGCTCGGATCGTTGCCGCTGTCAGACAACAGGACTTGCAGATCGGGCCTGTGTCCTGGCCCTTGCCCGGAGAGGCGATGCTCCAGCGTGCACAGGTACATGACACCCGGGACATTGATCTCGGCAGTCTGGCGCCGACCCGGGTTGAGCAGGTCCTCTGGCGCCATCCATCCCTGCTGTTGCAGAGTTTTGCAGAGCTGCGGCAATGCTGTCGAAAATGGTGCGACAGCTGCGGCGTGTGCGTCATTGGTGGCGACAACGATGAGTGCACCGAGTAGAAAACGATTGATCATGTGATTCACGCAGCGTCCGTGGGGGGATGGATCGCGTCAATCGCGACGACGACGATGAAGCTGAAAGACGCCCGCATTCGATGGAGCAAGTTCGCAGTCGCCCGTCCGAAAAAACAGGTCGCGCGGTCGCATTGCATTCTTCAGCAAGCATGCCCGTCGATTTCCTGTAGTCGGACTCTCGATTCGAGTCATCGTGAGGGCGTCGCGGAATGGACGGCATCGTGGAACCCCCGCCCAGCGTCGATCGTCCAGAAATTGCGCAACACTTCTTGCAGCGTGGCAATGATCTGCAGCCGTCCCTTTTTCGATGAGGTGACGATCAACGTTGCCGGCACGACTTTCTTTCTCCAGTGCCACCGGTCTATCGAACTCAACCCGGTTCGCGCCGCCATTGCAGCGGACCCGGCGGATGCGCCCGCGCTCGTGCAGCGCTCGCTGGCGGCGCACCACGCGTCCAGTCATTCAACGCGTGACCGCCTGACCCCGCTGCAGTTGGTAGTCGACCACGACGGCTGTCACCACGTCGCTACCGACATTGGTTGTCGTGCGCATCATGTCCAGAACGCGGTCAATGCCGATGATGATGCCGATGCCCTCGGGAGGCACGCCGAACGTGACGAGCAGGCCGGCGATCAACGGCAGCGAACCACCCGGAATCCCTGCGACAGCCACCGCACTGAGCACCGCCAACAGCATCAGCATGATCTGCTGGCTGAGTGACAGGTCCACGCCGAAGACCTGGGCGACGAACAGCACCACGCAGCCCTCGTAGAGCGCAGTGCCGCTCATGTTCATCGTCGACCCCAGCGGCAACACGAAATTGGCTGTGCTCGGCTGCAGCTTGAGGTCTTCGCTGGCGCTGGCCAGTGCGGTTGGCAACGTGGCGTTGCTCGAGCTCGTCGAGAACGCAGTCACCAACACGGGTCGGATGAGTCGGAAGAATGGCAGCGGCGATCGCTTCGCCAGGAAGCGCAGCCACAAAGACATCGTGCCGAACAGGTGCAGCGCAAGCGCCAGAGCACAGCCGATCACGAAGACCGACAACGCCAGCAGCACATCCAGTCCCACTTTCACGATGACGCTGTAAATCATCGCCGGCACCGCATACGGCGCGAGGCGCAGCGCAAAATGGACAATGCCGGTCATCACTTCGGTGATCGTGTCGAGGCCCTCCAGCAGCGCCTTGCGACGGCTCTCGCCGAGTTGGGTCGCCGCGCCACCGAACAGGATCGCGAACACGATCAGCGGCAATACATCGCCCAGCGTGGCGCGGCTCTGGCCCGACACAGCGCCGACGAGATTGCGCGGCATGAACATCTCCACCAGCGTGGACAGGCTCATCTCGGTCTGTGCGGCGCGTGCGGGGATCGCTTGCGTACCGCTCCCGTACTCCTCCAGCAACTGCGCGGTGGCCTGCGGGTTCAAGTGATGACCCGGACGCAGTGTGTTCATCATCACCAGCCCGATTGCCACGCCAATCACCATGTTCAGAAAGAACATCACAAACGT
>NZ_JBDSWZ010000094.1:0-4628 GCF_039926425.1 Dokdonella sp. | reverse complement strand
ACCTGCACGGTGCAGGTGCGCGTCATCATGTCGAGGCCGAGCTGGCCAACCTTCGGCATGTAGTCGCGCATGATCTTGTAGCGGCCCTTGGGCATCCACGGCATTTCATCGCGGCGCCATTTCGGCTGGAAACCCATGCCGAGGAAACCGACGCCGATCTCGTCCGCGACGGTCTTCACCTCGCGCAGGTGCTGCGCCACTTCGGCGCAGGTTTCGTGGATCGTCTCGAGCGGTGCGCCCGAGAGTTCAAGCTGCCCGGCGGGTTCAAGAGTGACCGACGCGTTGTCGCGCAGCAGAGCGATCAGGTTGCCGTGCTCGGTGACGCGCTCCCAGCCGAAGCGGGTCATCGCTTCGAGGAGCACGCCGATTCCCTGCGGACCGTCGAAGGTCGGCGGATGCAGGTCGTCGAGACGGAAGCCGAATTTTTCGTGCTCCGTACCGATACGCCAGGCCGATGGTGGCTTTTCCCCCGAGGCGACGTACTCGACCAGTTCGGCTCGGTTGGAGATCGGTGTTTCTTCGACAGCGGATGGTCCGGACACAGGGTAGCCTCGCAAGGGAGCCTGCACTATGGGGCCTCTTCCCGACGCTTGAAAGGGTGCCCCCGAAGCCGTCGACGCGTGGAGGGTCAGTCGGCGCTCGCCGGCGTGGGCCACATCTCGGCGAACCACGCTTTTGCCTCGTCGATGAAGACCAGTTGCGAGCCGGGCAGCGCGTTCTTGCCGTCGTACGCGAGCAGGATCCGCTGCAGCGGGAGTGGATCGGAGATGGGCCGCCTCACCAAGGGCCGGCCGTCGTAGCTGACGTCGCCAAACGGCCGCGAATAGGCGACCGCGATGCCGAAATGGTTGGCGACCATGCTGCGCTGGAGTTCGAACGAGCCGGTACGCACCGCGCGCGACGGCCGCACGTTGGCGAGATGAAAGAGCTCGAGCACGTGCTGCCAGCTCTGCGCCTGGTCGGTCATGATCAGCGGCTCCTGGGCGAGTTCAGCCAAGGTCACCGATGTCTGGCGCGCGAGCGCGTGATCGGCCGGAAGCAGCGCTTGCGGCGCGAGTTCGCACAGCAGCGTCGTCGCAACGGTCGCCGGAAGGCCGAGGTCGTAGGTGATCGCGAGGTCGATCGCGCCCTCGTCGAGCCGACGGCCAATCGTGTCGAAGCCCTCCTCGCGCACCACCACGGTGATCGCCGGGTACTTCGTCGCCAGGCGCGAGAGGATCGAAGGAACGCAGTACGGCGCGAGATCCTCGAAGCAGCCGAGGACGAACTCGCCGTTGAGCTCCGTGCTCTCCTCGGCCAGCGACTGCAGTGCGTCCATTTCGACGATCACCTGCTTCGCCTTGACGATGACGGTCTGCCCGAACGCGGTCAGCGACACGCCGGCACCGCGCTGGCGCACGAACACTGGCCGCCCGAAGCACTCCTCGATCTGGTTGATCGCCATCGAGATCGAGGGCTGCGACACATGCAGCGCCTTCGACGCCTCCGTCAGGTTGGCGTAGCGGGCGGCGGCGATCGCGTAGCGCAACTGACGGAGAGTCAGGTTCATTCGTTTTCCTGATGAGCCTCAAACGTATTCGATATTTCACTTTATGTCGCTGCCGCCACAGACTGCAAACCCATGGGCAGGATGGATAGGCGTTTAGACGTCCATCCACCGACAGTGCGCGGGAATCGGGCACCGGCACGGGCCGGCCGGACCCCGTGTGTCCGCTTTTGAGACAGGACCGTCGTCCATTGCCGTGCCGCGGCACTTCGCTTCATCCGAGAGCCATCACCGGGGATCCACACCGACATGAACCGACCACTCCTGATTGCCTGCCTTGCCGCGCTGACGGCCGGGCCGATCATGCTACTGCCGGCATCCGCCTCGCCGACGCCAACCACCGTCCATGCCCAGGGCGCGAAGAGCGTGCAGGGAAGCCCGCTCGAGGTCACGATCACGCTGGCGCCATTCACTGGCAACCCGAACACCTGCGGAACCGCGGCCAGCCTCGAAGTCAACGTCGGCGACCAGGTCAACGTCTGCTACACGCTGACCAATCACGGCAGCACCGCGCTCGCGTTCCAGTCGCTGACCGACAGCCTCGACGGCCCGCTCCTCCGCTTCGCACCGATCGCCATCGGCGCCGGCCAGAGCCATCCGTACGTCCGGACGATCGTCGCCACCGGCGACACCGACCGCAGCGCAAGCTGGACCGGGTACGCCAACCTCGCCAGCTATACCGCCGACAGCACGGTGACGCCGAACTTCATCGATATCTCGACGACCGGCACCGATCTCGGTTTCGCCGCCGGCGACGGGTTCGACAACGAGGTCGCGCAATACACCGCCGACTTCCCGCTGCGCTTCTACGGCCGCACGGCCACGGCCCTGTGCATCAGCAACGATGGCCTGTTGCAGTACGACGATGCAACCTGCATCCCTCCGCAGGGCCAGGAACCGCCACCGGGCTTCTCGTTCAACCAGGATATCCCGAGCACCTACGGCACCGAAGTGCCGACCTATCTCGCACCGATGTGGATGAACATCGGCGACGGGCCCGGTGGCGTGTACGCGAAGGCGATCGGGACCGCGCCGAACCGCCAGTTCATCGTTCAGTGGAGCAATCTCTACAGCTATGCGATCGCGACGACCGGCGTGAGCTTCGAAGTCGTGTTCAACGAAAGCAACGACACGATCCGCTACGAGTACGGCCCGACCCTGTTCGGCAACACGGCCGACAACGGCGCCTGGTCGACGGTGGGCCTGCAGGCGGATCCGAACGGGTTGTATACCAAATACTCGTACTACCAGCCGTCGCTGTCGTCGAACTCCGCGATCCAGTGGAACTACACGCCGTCGATCAGCGCCACCGCGGACAGCGGCACGGTGCACATCAGCGCCGGTTTGCCGACGCTCGTCGTGCCGACCGCATCGGTCGACGCGATCGTTGCGCCGGGCGAAAGCGCGACGGGTACGTTGACGATCGGCAACACCGGCAACCGGGACCTGCACTGGAACCTGTCGCAGGCGCCGGGGGGTACCGACGCGCACTTCCCGAAAGTGCCGCGCTACGTGAAACCCGCCACGAACCAGCCGATCGATCGGACCCTGCGCCTCCCGCGCACCGGTATTGCGCGGCCGAATCATCCCGCGTACGCGCTGGCTCCGCCGTCGAACCATCCACGCGCCACCGTGCCTGCTTACGGCGTCAGCGTGCTGATGCCGGGCCTGGTCGGTTTCGACGCGCTCGATCCAACGGGCAGCTACACGCCGATCAATGACAGCAGCGACCTGATCGATGCCGGCGCATTCATCGGCAACGACTTCACCAAGCTCTACGTGATCGTCTACGACAGTTGGGAATTGCCGCCCGGCGCGTACGGCACGATCGACGTTGCGACTGGCGCGTTCACGCAACTCGGGATGATCTCGGGCGGCCTGTATCCCTACTGGCGCGACCTGACGCAGGATCCGCTGACCGGCACGGTGTACGTGGTCAACTACGACGACTCCGGCCTCGCAAACGCCGCGGCGGCGCTGTACACGGTAGATCTGTCCACTGGCCACGCGACGCGTATCGGCTTGATCGACGGCCCCGGCGTGCATCCGATCCACTACATCGCAGGTCTCGCGGTCAGCCCGGGTGGACTCATGTACGGCATCGACCTGTTCGGCAAGCAACTGCTCGCGATCGACAAGTCGAGCGGCGCGGCGAGCGTGATCGATTCACTCGGCCTCAACGTACGGTTCGTGCAGGACATCGAGTTCGACGAGCAATCCGGCACGCTCTACTGGGCGGCGCTGTACATCGATCCGGCCACCAACCAGCCCAAAGGCGAGATGCGCACCATCGATCCGCTGACCGCGATCTCGCAGCCGCTCGGCCTGTTGCCACCGGCTGGCGAATATCCGATCGACGAACTGACTGCACTCGCGATCGCAACACCATCGGTTGGTTGTGCGGCGCCCGGCAGCGTGCCGTGGCTGTCATTCGGCACGGCGAGCGGAACAATTGTCGCGGGTGGCGCCGACCAGTCGGTGACCGTCACGTTCGATTCGACCGGCCTCAGCCCGGGCCTGCATCGCGCGACGATCTGCGTGTTCAGCGACGATCCGCGGCATCCGTCGATGGCCGTTCCGGTTGCTTTTGCGGTGAGCGATCCGAGTCTGTACGACCAGAACGTCGTCGACAGCGCGCTGCTCGCGTTCAACAACACGATCGTCACGCCGCCGGGCACCGGCGGCCTGTCGTCCGAAGGCGCCGACGATTTCGTGATCGAAGGTCCGACCGGCTGGGCTGTCACCAGCTTCACCTTCAGCGCCTACGGCAATGCCGGCAATCCGCTGCCGGCGCAGATCAACCTTGCGATCCACAACGACGACGGCAGCGGCCATCCCGGCGCGACGGTCGTTTGCGAAGCGTCGAACCTCGGCGCGATACCGATCCCCGCCTCGCACCAGGTCGGCGTCTGGCTGCCGGCCACCTGCACGCTCGCACCGGGCACCTGGTGGGTCGTGTGGTCGTTCGCCAACGTCAACATCGCGTCGCCGATCCTCGGCTTCTGGGGCGAGACCGCGACGCAGCACAACCAGCCGGCCGTGTGGCGCAATCCCGGTGGCGCACTGAGCCCGACCTGCACGC
>NZ_JBDSWZ010000093.1:0-21025 GCF_039926425.1 Dokdonella sp. | reverse complement strand
GGGTAACAGCACGATCGCCTTGCGCCATCCGGTGAGTTCGCCCACCTTTCGAAAACCCGAATAAATCGAAATGCCCGGGCGAAACGCAAGGATCGCCGCAACGCCCATCAGAATTCCACCGATGATATGGTGGACAGCGGCTTGGCCATACGCGTCCTTCACCACGTGCAGGATCAATCCCGTGAGCACGATTCCGGCAACCAGTGCGATCTTGCCGAAGAGAGAACTTTGCATGCAGCGATCCTGCAAATTCGAATGAGGGAAGCGGTATCCGGCGCCGAATCGCTCATGCGTCGTGCGCAATCCGGGAACGGATTCCCGTCTTGCCGACCCGCTCTGGCTGCACGTCAGCACGAGAGCTTCAATCGACCAATGGCCCGCGCTTGCGATTCGGACATGCCAACCATCGTTCCGATAGTCTCACAAGACTCACCGTTCCGAGTCTGCTGCCGTCGGTTGCGCCGCATCGGTTCGTTCCGCGCGAACGCACATGCCTGGCAGAATGGCCCCGCTCGCAAGTTGAGCAGTTCCCGCTTTTCAAGATGCTCGCATCTTGCGACGCGAACCGATCTGGTTCGGCGCTACGCTCGCGCCGAACCCACTCCGTGTGCCGCTCCTCTGCAAGCGGTCCGCGAACGCGACGCGATCGCGCATTACCGGACTAAACCTTCGGAGCTCTGGGCGCATCCCAGATGCCTGCGTGCCGGACCAACGTGCGTGCGCGAGCGTCCATCGATCATCCATTCACTGGCAAGTCCAACGTGGGAACCTTCGTGATGCTCAAAAAATGCCGCTTCATCCCGATCATTGCCGCCGTCCTGCTGTGGCTTCCCTCTCTTCACGCAGCGACCGGTACGGTCGTCGAGGCCAATCGCCTCACCCGGCAACTGGTCCGCAAGAAAATGCAGGAGCAACGCATCCCCGCGGTGCAGATTGCAGTCGTCAGGAACCAGCGGATCGTGCTGTCGGAAACCTGGGGTCTCGCCAATGTCGAGAACCATATTGCGGCGAAGGCGACCACCCTCTTCCCCATCAATTCCGCAACCAAGTCGTTCACCGGGGTGGCGATGATGCAACTGGCGGAGGCGGGACTGGTCGATCTCGAGGCGCCTGTGTCGCGCTACCTCGACGACGTGCCCGAGGCGTGGCGCAGCATTCGCATTCGTCAACTTCTCGGACACACCTCCGGCCTGCCCGACGTCGTCGATCAAAAAGGCATGCTGGGCGGAGGCACCGAGCGAGCGGCTTGGGAAGCGGTGAAGAAGCTGCCGCTGGATGCACCGGTGGGAGAGCGCTTCTCGTACAACCAGACCAACTACGGTTTGCTGCAGCAGATCATCGCCAAGCAGGCGAAGACGCCGTTCGAGCACTACGTCGCGCAACATCAATTCGCTGTCGCGAAGATGCCCTTGACGACGTTCGGCGACAGCTATGACCTGGTGCCGGACGCCGCAACCATTTACGCCACCACGCCGCGCGGAACGCTGGCGGCGAATGACGGCGACCGCTTGTCCAAGTGGATCTACGAGATTCCCTACGGTCTCTGGGCCGGCGGCGGAATGCAGACGACGGCCGATGAGGTCGCGCGGTGGATCATCGCGCTGTCGGACGGCCGACTGATCAGCAACGATGATCTACAGAAAATGTGGGTGCCGGAGCGCTTGAACAACGGCGCCAATGGTGACTGGGCCGCTGGATGGCCGGTGCTGCACGCCCCACCCCAGCGGCAAGTGGCCGGCATCGGTGGCGCGCGCGCAGCGTTTGTCGTGTATCCCGACGATGGCCTTGCCATCGTGGTTCTGACGAATCTGGCCGGCGCAAATCCGCAGCGCTTCATCGGGCAGATTGCCGCGTTCTACAACGTTGCGACGATCGGAAACCATTGACGTCAGTGATGCTTGGAGGTGCCCACGAGAGCACCCTCGTGGGCGCAGCTCTGGAACGTTGCCATGGCCCGCGTCGTGCTCCATCGCCACTCCGAAGTCCGCATCGCCCGGGTGCGCGAACGGTCGCGGTGGGCGGTGAACGGGCTCGGCCGCCATCAGACTCCCGGCACCGGCAGGCACTCCATGACTTCGACTGCCTCACCCGGGAAAATCGAGAAGTGCGGATGGTTCTCGAACAACTTCGCCGCAGCCTCATGGGACTCGGCGGTAACGACAAGATAACCGGAGAGGTTGTTCTGGGCATTTGCGATTCCGATGCGCGAGATTCGCATCGTCTTTCCGACGGGTCCTCCCGCCACCGACACCTGGCTTTTGTACTTCTCCATCCACGCATGCCATGCGCTGATTCCGGCTTGGTTTCGCTCCTGTCGCTCGGTGTCGCTGAGCGCGTTCCATCCCGAATCCTGCATCGCGCCCGGCGAGCCCGTAAAAACCGCGAGAAACTTTTTCATGAAATTTCCTTGAGGTGACTGAGGGGCACTGCATTCGCAAGTGAGCTGCAACGCTCTCTCAATGACGAACAGGGGAGCAGATAATCGACATGGAACTCAGAAAAACGTCTGCGTTCGCCGAAATCAATCGACCGACAACAGACGTCCTTTATGGACGCACAGGTTGGACCCAACCGCCGCTGCCCGCGCCGATGGCGCGATACACAACACGCGATGGCCACGACGATGCAAGCGCCGGCCGACCCGAAGATCATTCCTTCAGCACGACTTGGCTTTCCGTGACACGATCGCGGAGCGACGCCGCTGCCGGCATCCGATCAACCGCTCCATCGCCACTCTGCCCCGTGCTGCGTTGGCCAGTGAACCTGCGGCTGATTCTCGCAATGATCAGGCGGCACGCAACCCAAGCGCGACCAGTACAGCTACACCCGCCAGCGCGGCCCAACCTGGATGGCGACCGTGCGTGCCGATCAGCACAACGATGGATGCCATGAGAAACGCGACGCCAGTTGCCGTGAGCACCGTGGCTCGAGCGGAAGCGACCGTGGTGGCGGAACCCAGCTGAAAGAGGACCGCCGCCAACGCGAAGCCGAAGACCGTGACCACATGCCACGTGGCCCACAGAATACGGATATGCCGCTCACTCAACGGAGGAGCACCGCGCGACGGAATCAACGATCCGCTGCGCAACTTTCGAAAGATGAGAATCTCGCCAAGTGCTGAATGAACCAGCCCGATCAGCACTGCAAGAACAGCGGCCCAAACCAGATAATTGTCCACGGGGTGATCTTCCTGCAATTTCTTTTGGACGAGCGTTTGAGTTGGTCGATAGAACGAGCCTTGCGGAACAATCAGGCCACTAAAAAGCTACCTGCGAACATTGTCGATGACTGTCTTGGCTTCACGCAATGACGCACCAGATTCCTGCCGGTAGAGCTTGATCGCATCAATGATCTTCCTCTCATTGACCAGCGCCCTCACGGCAATCGACGGTGTTGGCAAATCACGAACCTCTCGAATCGATTCTTTCTTTCGGGTAGCGAATAGAACGACCAGAAGCAGGATGGGGGCGATGATTGCGATGAAGGTGGTGGCCATGACGTATTTTTCTGCTTCCAAACGGGGCCGTAAAAAATGTCCGGTCGGCAATCTGTTCGATTTGACGGGTCTTGAGCACTGCCCGCCGATTGTAGAGCGTTCTGCGAGGTCTCTTTCTACTCGCCCGATGACCGACGCGTCAGGAACGTGACTTTCTCAAGCGACGACACGTCAACTGAGCGGCGGCTCAACCGTCTTCGGCGAAGCATCTCCATGGTGCGAAAATCCGGAGTTGCTGACAAACCATCTGATGCCAAACCTGACGAGGCTGTGGAAAAACCGACCCGATCATCCCGCTTGCGTGGAGTGAGGCGATCAAGGACGCCGGCAATGGCGTGGCAAAAAGTGGTCGCCGTGAGACCGCGGTCATTGCCGGCAGACCTTGAAGCACCGTTGGCCGACTCTTGTCCGTGTGATCCCAAACGAATGGCTGGACACGGCGATCAGTTGTTGGCGCACGGTACCGTACGCAGCTCTGGAGTGTCAGCGGACTCCCACGGTGCACGGTGAATCGTCTCGCCAGAACCCCAGCGGTACAGAAATGTTCGGCCGTCTTCAAGCTCACCAATCACCTCGATATCTGCGTTATTCGAGTCGAACACCCGCGGCTGGGAAATTTTGCTCACTCGAAGGCGTGTTCCTGCAGGAAGGGATGGGTCGACACGACTGGGATTGGCCGGGTCGATCAGCAGATCCGTCCTGGTCCAGGACATGACATGCACATCTCTCAAAAGCACCACGATGCCGGGCGCTTTGAGTGGCAGGCATGCGTTGCTCAGATCATTGGCGCGACAGGATGAAAGAAGCATGGCAAGCGTCAGAACGATGATGTGGAGCATTGAGGCTTTGCGGACTGGATGGGTCATGTGCGGCGTCCAAGAGTGAGTTCGGCCGCACCATCGCGCAGCCTGGCTTCAAGGTTCGATCAGGACTTTGTTCGATAGGGGTATCGTTTCAGCAACTCGTCATAGTGCTGCTTCTTGGTCGCGCCCCACTCCGGTCGCAAGGTCGTGAGCAATTTGATGTGCCTCTCGAACCTTTGCTGTCGCGGGTCTTGTCGCCGCAGCATGGAGAGCAACGATCGCCTGAGTCGCCAGGCTATGCTCGATGTCACATCGTCCATCAGCCAATAAAGGAGCTCATCTTCATTCCTTGCGATTCTTCGATGCAGTTCACAGCCCCGCTCCGTCACAACGTAGTTGAGTGCACCGTCGACGACTTCAACGTGAGCGTCACCGTTGTTCGTGGGATGGCGCTGAAGCTCATTTTGGAAGACCGGGAGTGGAGCGTTCGTTTCGAGTTGCTCCAGCAGGAATTCGTACTTTTCTGCGAGAAGGTCGAGGGGGTTTTCCATGAGGCCTATCTCAACGCTGAATAAATGGCCATAACCATCGACGTCGGATTCGATGGGTTCTGCGGGCCGGACCTGCCTGTCAATCGTGCAGTTCCGCTTTTGATTTCCCGATTTGCGCGCTCCGAGCGTGGTGTTGGCGGCACGAGGCGTTCACGCGGCGACCCGCGTTCGCGATACATATAGCGTCGCCACCCGGTCGTTCCTCCCGTTGGAGTAGATTCTCCGGCAGATCCTCGTCCTGCACCTTTGCCGCGGTGACCGCCGCGATGTGGACCAGACCCGTTCGACTGTCCACGCCGACGCGCATCGTCATGCCGAAGTGCCCTCGCTGACCTTTTGGGTCTGATGCGTGGGCGGGCCGCGCCCCTTGTCTGCATTCTTCGTCGAGCCTGGCGCAGCGATGATCGTCGCGCCAACGATGGTTCCGGTGCCTCCTTCAGGCCTCGCTTCTGCAGCGTCTCAGCGACGCGGGCGAACAACTGCGCCCCCAATTCGAGCGTCTCCAACAGGCCATGAAACTTCAGCAACGTCCCGCCTCACGATCTTCCAGCATCTGAACAAACACCTGAATTCGCCGGGCGCGAGTCTCGGCTCTTTTCGCAGTCTGGACTCGAAACAGCACGGAATATCTGTCCTGGGCGCTCAACGTGGCAAAGACTGCCTTTGCTTTGCCGCTGGCGTCCAGAGCAGCCTGAAGATCGTCTGGCACCGTGGCAGTTCTCGCAGAATCGTAGGCATCGTCCCAGCGTCCATCGCTTTTCGCGCGATCGACCTCCTGCAAGCCGCCGGCCTTCATCTCACCACGTTCGATCAGCGACAGCGCCTTTTCCCGGTTGATCTTCGACCAGATGCTCTTGCTCTTTCTCGGCGTGAACTTCTGCAACCAGTATTGCTCGTTATCAGGCTTCTTCTGGCCGTCGATCCAGCCGTGGCAAAGAGCGACGTCGACTGCCTCCGCATACGTGACCGACGGAATACCCGAAGACTTCATGGCCAGTCGCAACCACAGGCCTGACGATGCACCATGATTCTCGGCCAACCATTCAGCCCACGCCGCGATCGTCTTGAAGGATCGAATGTGCTGAAGTTCTTCAGTCTTGCTCACGTGAAGTCTGATCGCCTGATAAAGCCGGGCCGCAAAGCCGAATTGCCGTGAATGATCGTTTGCTGCACCTTGGTAACCCGAAGCGTGAGGTTTTTATTGGCGAAGACGTTTCCGACACTCGCCGCGGTACCGGTTGCGAACTCGACTTGGCGATGCTCGATAAAACGGCGCATGGATAGCCGGGGCGCGCGACAGTCGGGGAGCCATACAGCCACACATTCGCTTGCGGTCATTGCGCCGGTGAGGCTTTCTCGTAGTCGGAATCGAGGCCGTTTTCAGGCGCTCTGCGCCCGGCAGACGACAGCGGCGTGTCAGCATCGTTATGCCCCCGATATCTCTGGCACGAGGGCAAGCAGATCAGTCACGCCAACGTCGACGCCCGCTTGCGACAGCAATGTGGTGATCTGCCCACGATGATGGGTCTGGTGATTGAAGAAGTGCAATACCAATCCGAAGAACACCCTATTCGACATCTCACCGCGTGAGTTTGTGTAATTCATGACGTAGTCGAGATCGGTTTCTTTGATGGATCGCGCCCACTCAGTCGTCAGGTTGTCGAGAATGCTGCGCTGTGCCGACAAGCTGTGAAGATCGCTGTATCTGAGAAGATCCGCTGTATCCGGCATGGCCATGAGCAACATGGGCTCTAACGCACTGTATCCAGCCGGATGGCTGGCGAAGCGCTTCAGCCAGATGGTGTCAGCGATCACCAGATGATTAAGCGTTTTAAGGATGGAGCCGAAAAATGCTCCGCGATCAGCCGTCAGCTCGTCAGTGGGCAAACCGCGAGCAGCTGCATAGACGCTTTCGTTCATCCACCCGTTGTAAGAGGCCAACAGGTCAACCACACTTTTTCTGTCCACTTGGATCTCTCGACTGGGCATATCGGCGCTGCAGGACAACTGACCCCGATGTTGCTCTTACGAGGCAACGGGGTCGGCGATGATCAGTCAACTTGACCCGGTTCCTGAAACTCAGAAGTCTCGCCTGCCAGCGGCACACGCTGTCACGAGGGCGCTGAACCTCTTGACGCGGGTGGCCTCTTTCTTGGCGCTGATGATCAGCCAGTTGACCTTGCGCCTGTAGCTCGGCGGTAACGCCTTGTAGAACTCCCAAGCTGCCTTGTTCTTCATGAACTCGGCGGTTTCGCTCGCTGAAAGCTCGGGGAACTCTTCTTGTTCATACGAGCCGAGCCTGGACTTCGCCTCTGTTCTAAGGCTGAAGACGGCGAGACCCCCGTTCGTCATCTTACCCTCGGCCGCAAGCTCTGGTACTCGTCTGATGTTGACCGCGCTCCATCTGGAGTCTGGCTTGCGCGGGGAGAACCGGATCTTGTAGTGGTTGTCGTCGATGCTTGTTCGGACGCCATCGATCCAACCAAAACACAGAGCTTCATCGACTGCTTGCGGCCAGGTCAAAGTTGCTCTTCCAGTGTGGGTCTTGACGAAGCCAACAATGAGCTCAGACGCCTGCGCGCCATTGTCCTGGAGCCAGGCGCGCAGAGCAGAGGCGTCTTTGAAGAAGGTAGGAGCGGCAGACACGTTCGTTTGCTCGGCCTGACGAGACTCTGGAAAAAACGGGTCCCGATTTTGCTCGTATGAGGTGAGGCGATCAAGGGAGTCTGCAATGGCCAGCTAAAAGGTGGTAGGCATGAGTCCGCGGTTGCTGCCGGTGGATCTGGAAGCGGAGTTGATACCTGGGTCGTTCGCGCGCGCTGTCCATCACGTGGTCGACGCGCTCGACCTGTCCGCAATTGATGCGCACTTGCGCAATGATGC
Organism: Dokdonella sp.; assembly: GCF_039926425.1. GTDB lineage: Bacteria > Pseudomonadota > Gammaproteobacteria > Xanthomonadales > Rhodanobacteraceae > Dokdonella_A. Next base: position 13,292 of record NZ_JBDSWZ010000093.1, on the reverse strand, counting down.
GGTGAACGCGGCGGCGCACGCTCCGGCGCTTTTGCTGTAGGCAATGCTGCTGGCATATACGAGGGGCATGGTCTGTTCACGTGCGATCAAACGCGCGTGTCGCGACTCGACGACCCCTGGATTGATCCCGTTCTCGCCCCGTTCTTGACCTGGCGAAGCCGCGGAAAACTGGGCCCGATCCTGCTCGCAGTAAGCGAGACGATCAAGGGCATCGGCGGTGTTTAGTAGACCTGACGCGTTCTTGCCACGCTATCACCACGACTCGCATGAAGCTCAGGGAAAAAAGCGTCATGCGGGTGGAATCGACGGGAATTGTCTTGCGGAACAGTCAGGTGTCAGAGCCGACGCATGGGAACTACATAAGTCTGATCATTCCCATGCTCGTCCTTCCAGCGTTGCGTGACCTCAACCGTTGAATCAGACGTACGTTCCCAGCAGAACGAGCTTGGAGCGTTGATCGGATCGAAACAAGCCTTGCCTGGAACAACCGTTGAGGCTTCCCATGTGAACTCATTCCAGTGTGATGTGATTCGACCTTCCAACAGTGAAACGGAACTACCATCTGTGACTTCCCCAAAAGTCGAATCTGCGAAACGACTCGATTGCATTTGGGCGTCGTTGGAGAAGCTGTATTGCTCATAGAAAGGCTTCCCGTCAGGGCCTGTGCCTACCCACCGGCCTTCCAGAAATTTCAGGTGCGAGAAGTCAGAAGGTGTAAACATGGATGGATCCTTTGGCAAGGCGGCACACGCTGAAACTTGAAGAACAAGAATTGCGATAAATAGCAAGCGCATTGAGATACCTCGATCTTGGACCTGACAACGCTGTGGAGAAACCGGCCGAGATCTTGCTCGAACAGAGCGCGGCGATCAAGGGAGTCGGCGATGGCGCGATAACGGATGGGCATGAGTCCACGATTGCTGCTGGTGGATCTGGAAGCGCAGTTGATGCAGTGGTCTTTCGCGCACGCTATCCACCACCTGGTCGATCTTCTCGATTTGCCTGCATTCGATTCGCCCTACCGCAACGATGAGCTGGGGGGGGGGGGGGTCGGCTCACGGACTGGCGGTGATGCTCAAGGTGCTGTTGGTGGCGCATTCACAACGCGCAGGCTGATCGCGCGGGATCGAACGCGCCTGTTGCGACTCAACTTCCGCCGTCTCTGTTATCCAAACCGGCGGCGAGGAGTGCTGCTTCGGACTTAACTTCCCCCGTCCCTGTTATCCCTGCTATCGCAACCGAAAGAACAGCCGGATGGGGGGCTTACAGCGCAATCAAGTTCCGCGCGCCGGCGTTGGCCTGCAAGGACTGTCCGTTGCGACGCCAACGCCTCCGCAAACCCCACACCACGTCCGTGCGTCAAGTCGCGGTACTCACGCGCAACGCCGCTGTCACGTACACGCAACGCATGCGCGAACGCATCGACAGCGAATCCGGCAAGGAACAGTACGGCCGATGCTTCGCAACCGTCGAATCCGTGTTCGGCAACGTGCGCCACAACAAGCGGCTCGACCGCTTCACTTTGCGTGGCCAGAGGAAAGTCGACGGCCAATGGAAGCTGTTCGCCTTGGCCTACAATCTGGAGAAGTGGGCAAGCTATCGAAAGTGGGCATGAAGGAAGGAAAGGCCCGCCCATTGATTGCGACGTGCTTCCAGCGAGGGTCAGCGTAGCTCCGAAGCGCAGCACGAGCGCGTCAGAGGACGACTACCGTGACGTGCAGCGATTCCATACTGCCGTCGCGGTCGTCGGGTGCGCGCGAAAAGCGGTTTTTTACAGCCTCAAGGTTGGATTTAAGCGGCCTGTCGTATGCGGGTCCACTTGAAGGGAGGGTTAGCCGGCATTCTACGCACCGGCCTGAAACCAACTAACGATCATTGCTCCGCCCATTGCGAACAGGCAAAAGTATGTGCCCAGTGCACCAATGAAGCGAAGTGGATGCCGCTCAGTGACGGCGGGCACGAGAAGCATGCCAGCCGCATGCATGATTCTGCAGGCCACGACAGCCACTGCCAGACCAACGACGAAGAGGCTGGGACCAAAAGATTGGAGGTAGAGGAGGCCAGCGACGAACAGTGGGATGTACTCCGCAGCATTGCCATGAGCGCGAATTGCCTTCGTTAGCGCAGCTTCCGGCACTGTGGAGTCGCTGCGGCGTTTGCGCCGCACTCTAGAAACGTTGAGGCTTAAGGCCCCGTAGAAGATGACCAGTAGAGCGACACAGAGAACGACGGTGCTATTCATGGGCTTTTATGGTTGCGCTGGGGTTTCTTGTGCCGCCTAGCGCTTGAGTTGAGCGGCGGCGCGGCCGTCCGCCTCGAACGAGTTTTTAAGACGCACTGCTATGCGCCGCAACTTGGACAGAAAGATCTCGAAAGTTTTCTGGAACGTCAGTTGTGCCGGCATACTCAAGCATGAGCTCAGTGTTTTCAACGAATGCGAGATAGCTTCCGGCTACCTCGCCCACTTGGCCAAGAACAACCGGTTTGCTAAGAACCATGCGTGCATTGGGTAATAAGTGATGGCGGACGGTGAGGAAGTACCCAACGCCAGAATGGCTGTAGCTCACAAACTCAGCGTCGCGGCAGATAGCCTCCACCACAACGCTGCCGAGCTTGGCATTGCCAAGAAGGCGAAGTGCTTCTACTTCAAATGCGCGAAAGTAGGTCATTTTCGGCCTAACTAGTATTGTGCCCCGCCTCCGGGGTGCTGCACGACATCGTTCAGCAACTCGGATCGCCGGTCAAGTGTGTTTGCGCAGTGTTTGAAGTGGCATCGCGGCGGAGGCGCGATCCATCCACGCGTTGCAACACGGCGAAAACGCGGGTGTATCAGTTACCGCCTCGGAACCGAGCATGTAGCAGAATGAAGGTTGCGGGCTTATCCATAACGGCCGCTGCGCCGCCGGGGTAAAAGTCTTGGGGGCTTCGATGTTCTATTCACTCGTTCGAGCGGGCAACGCCGATCGTCGTCAATGCGGCCGCACTCACCGCCCCGACCAAAGTCTCCCCCCGCGCCCCTGCGCATTCCGCTAGCCTGCCCGAAGCCCCAGGCCGGACGCTTCGCCATGACTTACGACGCCCTCTACCGACAATCGATCGACGACCCGGAGGCGTTCTGGGCGGAGCAGGCGAAGGCGATCCACTGGCATCGACAGCCCGATCGCATCCTTGAGTACGACACCCCGCCGTTCCGGCGCTGGTTCGTCGGCGGCGAAACCAACATCTGCTACAACGCGGTCGATCGACATCTTGACGCGCGTGGCGATCAGCTAGCGCTCGCGGCGATCTCGACCGAAACCGGACAGCGGCAGCACTTCACCTACAACCAGCTCTACCGCGAAGTGAATGATTTCGCCGCGGTGCTGGTGTCGCTTGGCGTCGGGCGTGGGGATCGCGTGGTGATCTACATGCCGAACATGGCGGAGGCGGTGTTTGCGGTTCTTGCGTGCGCGCGTCTTGGCGCGGTGCATTCGGTGGTGTTCGGTGGCTTTGCGCCGCACAACCTTGCGTTGCGCATCGATGATGCGCGCGCATCGTTGCTGATCTGCGCGGATGGCGGCATGCGCGGTGGCAAAGTGACCCGGTACAAGCCGCTGGTCGACGAAGCGCTCGCACTGGCGACCTATCCGCCAAAGAACGTGCTGATCGTTTCGCGCGGACTTGATCCGGAGCTGACCCTGATTGAAGGCCGCGACGTCGACTACACAACGTTGAAGGCGCGGCACGCGGGCGCCGACATTCCGGTGACGTGGCTCGAGTCGAACGAGCCGGGCTATCTCCTCTACACATCGGGCACCACCGGCAAGCCGAAGGGCGTTCAGCGCGATGTCGGCGGGCACGCGGTGGCACTGATGTTGTCGATGCGAACGGTGTTCGATGTCGGCCCGGGCCAAGTGATGTTCTCGACCTCGGATGTCGGCTGGGCGGTTGGACACAGCTACAACATCTACGCGCCATTATTGGTCGGTGCCACCTCGCTGTTGTACGAGGGGCTGCCGACGCATCCCGACCCGAGCATCTGGTGGCAGCTCTGCGCCGAGTACGGCGTGCGTACGATGTTTTCGTCGCCGACCGCGATCCGCGTGTTGAAGAAGCAGGATCCGGCCTTCCTGACGAAGCACGCGATGCCGGAGCTGAAATGGCTGTTTCTCGCCGGCGAGCCGCTCGACGAACCGACCGCGCGCTGGATCTCGGACGCCATCGGCAAGCCGGTGATCGACAATTACTGGCAGACCGAAACCGGCTGGCCGGTGTTGTGCCTGCAGCCGGGGCTGGATCTGAAGCCGGTCAAATACGGGTCGCCTGGACTTCCCAATTTCGGCTTCAAGCTCCGCGTCATCAACGAGGTCACAGGCGTCGAAGCGGCGCCGAACGAAAAAGGCGTGCTGGTGGTGCAGCCGCCGTTGCCGCCGGGATGCATGTCGACGATCTGGAACGACGACGAGCGTTTCCTGCGCAGTTATTTTTCTCATTTCAACGAACTGCTCTACAGCACGCTCGACTGGGCGATCCGCGACGACGACGGCTACACATTTCTGCTTGGTCGCACCGACGACGTGATCAACGTGGCCGGGCATCGGCTCGGCACGCGCGAGATCGAGGAAGCCTGCGCCAGCCACGCGAGCGTCGCCGAAGTCGCGGTGATTGGCGTGCACGACGAACTGAAAGGGCAAGTGCCGGTCGTATTCGCCACGTTGAAAGCCGCGACCGAAGGCATTGAGCGGCGCCTCGCCGGCGAAGCGTTGCAGCGCCAAGTGGTCGAACAACTTGGCGGCGTGGCGCGGCCTGCGCGGGTGTATATCGTCAGCGCATTGCCCAAGACGCGATCGGGCAAGTTGCTGCGCCGGTCGATCCAGGCGCTGGCGGAGCAACGCGACGCCGGCGATCTGTCGACGCTCGACGATGCGAGTGCGCTGGACGAGATTCGCGCGGCGTTGGTGCGTGGGCCGGAATGGGGTGGCTGATGGCGCGACAGAGCCGATTCGCGAAACAGGCAATCGGTCGACGCAGGCTCTTGTCTGCCTGCGGATCGATTCGATGATTGCGTCAGGGAAGCGGCGAGGTTGGAGCGACAGAACACCCTCTTCGCTCGTTGCGCATTTCACAATGTCCGGTCACTGCACACTCTCGCGCGGCCCAACCTGCGAGTCGATCAATGCGCGCAGCGGTTCCAGCGGCATCGGCCTTGCCATCAGGTAGCCCTGGCCTTCCGTGCAGCCGGCGGCACACAGCCAGTCGAGTTGCACGTCCGTTTCGATGCCTTCGGCAGCGGTCTTGATGCCGAGGTCGTGCGCGAGTGCGACGATCGCGCGGATGATCGCGGTGGCATCGGCGTTGAGTCCGATGTCGGCAACGAACGATTGATCGATCTTGATCTTGTCGAACGGGAACGAGCGCAGCGAGCGCAGCGACGAATAGCCCGTGCCGAAATCGTCGAGAGAAATGCGCATGCCGACATCGCGCAGCGCATAGAGCGCGATGCGCGTGGCGGCGTTCTCCGCCAGCAGCGCGCTTTCGGTCACCTCCAGGTCGAGTCGCTCCGGCGCCAGCCCGCATTCGTCGATGATCTTGACCACATTGCGCACCAGGCCCGGCATCACCAGTTGGAGCGGAGACAGGTTCACCGCGATGCGGATCTGGCGGGGCCAGTCTGCTGCTGCGCAGGCGGCTTGGCGCAGCGCCCATTCGCCCAGCACGCCGATCAGGCCCATCTCCTCGGCGATGGGGATGAACTCCGCCGGCGAAACCTGGCCGCGCGATGGATGGTGCCATCGCAGCAGTGCTTCGGCGCCGATCACACGTCGCGTGGAGAGCATGAAAATGGGCTGGTAGGCGAGCACAAAGTCACCGTTGTCGATGGCTTTGACGAGATCTGCCTTCAACGTGCGGCGCGACTGCAAGGCGGTTTCAAGCTCCGCGTCGAAAAAGCGCCAGGCATTGCGGCCTTCGCTTTTGGCAACGTGCAGCGCCATGTCGGCCCGGCGTGAGAGTTCGGCCAGGTCGATCGTCGCATCGATCGCCTGCGCAATACCGATGCTGGCGCCGATCGTCACCACGCGTCCATCCAGCTCGAACGGCGCGTCGAACGCGGCCACGATGAGGCCGGCAAGTTCGGTGGCATCGGATCGAGCACGTGAGGTGGCCTGGATCAGCGCAAACTCATCACCCCCGAGATGCGCGACAAACGCGCGGTCCGTCGCGCACTCGATGAGGCGCTGCGCCACACGGCCAAGCAGCAGGTCTCCGGCGTGGTGGCCGAGGGTGTCGTTGATCGCCTTGAAGTCGTCGAGATCGACGAACAGCACGTTTGCCGATTCTCCAGCGGCGAGCGCCGCCAGTAGCGCGCGGGCATGCTCGTTGAAATGCGATCGGTTGGGCAGGCCGGTTACAGCGTCGAAATAGGCCAGCTGGTGGATGCGCGACTGATTGCGCTCGTGTTCAATCGCGATCGCACACAGGTGCACACACTTGTCGACCAGTTCGCGCTCGAGGTTGGAGGGGCCCCGCCGGGTACGGTAGTAGAACGCGAACGTGCCGATCACCACGCCGTCGCCGGACTTGATCGGGCTCGACCAGCACGCCTCGAACCCGTGCGGAAGGATCAGCTCGCGATAGTCCACCCACAACGGATCGGTCGCAATCTCGATGGTTTCGACCGGTTCGCCGCGCCACGCTGCCGTTCCGCAAGAGCCGGTGTTCGGGCCGATTTTGCAACCGGCGAGCGCCTGCGAATACTCCGCTGGCAGGCTCGGCGCGGCGACCGGACAGAGAACGCCAGCAACGGTATCGATGGTGAGAATGGTGCAGGCGACGCCAGGCGCATTGCTTTCGACCCAGATGCAAAGCCGCTCCGCAACCGATTGCAGGCTTTTCCCTCGTGCAATGTCTTCCAGGATCTCGTGCTGGAGGCCAGGCAGCCGTTCTCTGGAGAGTGATTCGCTCATGCTCGATCCATGGTGCGCGCCTTCGTGCCCCCGCTCTTGGCGCGCCTACAATCCCTGTTGTTCACCGTACTCTGATCACGTCGGTGCGCCTACGCTATGGTACGCCGAGTTGCGCCTTTCCGTTCAGGTTGAGTGACTCGGTCTTTTCCCTCCCTCGGACAGGACATTCGCGGGATCGGACGGAGGCCCCCGATCGTCGAGGTGCGGGTCGGAGTGCGCAGTCGGCACCGGCCGATGATGGTCGTCGAACGCGACATCGCCCGGGATCCAGCCGGCACGGGTCCACAGCGCGCCCCAGAACCGGCGGAACGCGCCCCATTGCATCGCAACCACGCCACGTCCGTTGTCGGCGTCGACCATCGGATCGCCGACGCCGGTCGCGCGCGGTGGTTCGCCGTACAGCGCGGTGCCGAACAGCACGTCCCACAGCGACAGCACTTGTCCGTAATTGCAGTCGTGCAAACGTGGGCGTTCGGGATCGACGCGCATGTGATGCAACCGATGGAACTTCGGGTCGACAAACATTTTTTCGGCGATGCGTCCGAATCCGAAGCGCACGTTCGCATGGCTGAAATTCTGCGCCAGCTCGCCGATGAACATCAGCAGCGCAAACTCCTCAGGTTCAACGCCAATCGCCAATCCCACGGTTGCCAGCACCATCGACTGCAAAAAGCCGTCGACGTAACTGCCGCGGTCGTTCGTCCAGCAGCTCATCTGGCGCTGGCTGTGATGCATGCTGTGCAACGCCCACCACCATGGGATCCAGTGTTGCGTGCGATGCATCCAGTAGTAGGTGAAGTCGTAGATGACGTAGTAGACGAGAAACAGCACCAGCGGATGGTGGTCGAACCACGGCAACCAGTGCGCGAGTCCGCTGGTCGCGGTTGCGTCGGGAACCGCCGACGCGCCGCCGCCGAACGCGTTCGCGAGCGGCGTCAGCACCAGATACGCGAACAGCGGGTTGAGACCGAGCAGCATCACCAGCGTGTAGGTGCGATCGATGCGCGTGAGCCCGCGATCGGTCCACGGCTCGGCAGGCGCGAAGGTTTCCAGCGGTCGGAGTACGCAGGCAATCACCAGCACCTGCGCGATCGCAATCAGCACCGCACCGGCAATCTCGCGCGGATCGCCGGCGAGCCCGTCCAGATGAACCAGCGCAAGGAACGGAACGATCGCGTGCGCAGTGAGCGCGTCGACGAGAGAGGACCAGATCAAAAGCATGGGGTGATTCTATCGCGCGCGCGCAATCGTATGGCCGGGCGTCCTGGCGGTGGCATAGAAGCAATCGCGGAGCGACACACGACGCACAGCGTTTTTTCATTCCCCGGCGAAACGGGGAAGGTGCCGAAGGCGGATGGCGGCGCCCTTGATCCTGATCGTGCGCTCCCGCGAAAAGCCGCCCCCTACTGCCCTGCCGCGCACCTTCCCCCCCCGCTCCGAAGGGGAAGGATTCATTGGTGGGGAATTGACACGAAGATCAGTACGGCGAGTTCGCGCAACGCACGTGTGTGTGAGCGCGGAACGCTCAGGTCGGCATGGCGCCGAGGAAATCCAGCTTGCCGATGTCGACACCGCTGTGACGGAGGATCGCGTACGCCGTGGTGGCATGGAAGAACACGTTCGGCAGCGCGAACCCAAGCAGATACGCCTGCCCCTGGAAATTCAGGTCGTTGGGGCCGACCTTGAGAGAGATCGCGCGCTCTTCGCTGCCGTCGATCTGTTCCGGCTTGATGGCTTTGAGGAACGCGATGGTCTTTGCAATGCGCGCCTGGAGTTCGTCGAAGGTGGTTTCATTGTCGTCCCACGCAGGGCGCTCGACCTGCGCAAGGCGCCCCGCCGCGCCCTTCGCGTTGTCACTGGCGATCTGCACCTGACGCGACAGCGGAAGCATGTCCGGGTAAAGACGAGCGTTGATCAGCACGGACGGATCGATCTTGCGGGCCTCGGCATACGCGGCTGCCTTGTGCAGGATCGCCGAGAGGTTGTCGAACGTGCGGATGAAAACCGGCACCGAGGCCTGGTACATGGAAAGCGACATGCAATTCTCCTGAAGATGAGGGGACCGCCCCGCAACGGCTGATCCCACGTGGAGGCGGCGCGCGCGGAAACAAGCGACCGCGCCTTCTGGCACATCGCGGTGCGCCCCAATGGGTTTAGTCTCGAGGACTCTCTCCGACGACTGGATTCCGCGATGCGCACGCGACTGACTGTCTCCTTTCTGGCCGCATGCATGACGGCGCTGGCAACCCTGTCGCTTGCTGCATTTGCCGCCGACGACGCTGCAAAGGACGCAAAAGACGGCGCCAAGGGAGAGGAGTTCCAGCTCGCACCGTTCCCGGCGGACAAGACCGTACGCGAGACGACCACCGTCGACGGTCGCAAAATCAGCTACGACGCCACCGTCGGTTCGTTGCCGGTACTCGACGAGAAAGGCAAATCGATCGCCGACGTGATGTTCATCGCCTACACGATGCCTGGCAAGGATCGTCCGGTCACCTTTGCGCTCAACGGCGGCCCGGGTGCGTCATCGGTGTACCTCAACCTCGGCGCACTGGGTCCCAAGCGCGTGCAGTTCGGCGCCGAAGGCAACAGCCCGTCCGACCCGGCGATCGCGGTCGACAATCCGGGCACCTGGCTCGACTTCACCGACCTGGTGTTCATCGATCCGGTCGGTACCGGCTTCAGTCGCTCGCGTGTTCCCGAAGACGAAGCGAAAAAGAAGTTCTACGCGGTCGAGGCGGACATCGATTACCTCTCGCGCATCGTCTACGACTGGCTGGTGAAAAACGGCCGTCTCACATCGAAGAAATACCTCGTCGGCGAAAGCTACGGCGGTTTCCGCGGCCCGCGCATCACGCACACGCTGCAGACGCGACTCGGCGTCGCGATGAACGGAATGGTGCTGGTGTCGCCCTATCTCGATCCGGCAGCGAGTGACAACGGCGACCTGTCGCCGCTGCCGTGGATGCTCACGTTGCCGAGCATCGCCGCGGCGAATCTCGAGCGCCAGGGCAAGCTCACCGATGCGGCGATGGCCGAGATCGTCGCGTACACGCGCGGCGACTACGTGACCGACCTGCTGAAGGGACGCTCCGATCCGCAGGCGACCGAGCGCATCGTCACGCGTGTGACCGAACTGTCCGGGCTCGATCCGGCATTCGTGCGCCGCTCTGGCGGACGTCTCGAAACGCAGGCATTCCTGCGCGAGGAATTTCGCGGCGAGGGCAAGCTCGGCAGCCGCTACGATTCCAACGTCACTGGCTGGGATCCGTTTCCGTTCTCGCCCGACCAGCGCACCAACGACCCGATCCTCGACGCGATCATCGCGCCGACCACCACCGCGATGGTCGACTTCATCACGCGCACCGTCGGCTGGAAAACCACAGCGCGCTATTACGCGCTGAGCTACGAAGTGGGTCGGCTGTGGTCGTGGGGGAAGGACGACGAGGAAAAGAACAAGGGCTCGGTCGAGCAGTTGCGCCAATCGGTGGCAGTCGATTCGAAGCTGCAGGTGCTCATCGTGCACGGCTGGGGCGATCTGTCGTGTCCGTTCATGGCGTCCAAGCTGATCGTCGACCAGATTCCGCTGATGGGCGACCCAACCCGCGTGCAGGTGAAGGAATATCCAGGCGGCCACATGTTCTACAGCCGCGCCGACAGCCAGGCCGCGATGCGCCGCGACGTGATGAAGGTGTATGCCACGCACTGACCTGTAGGCTGGACGCCCACCGGGCGGCCGGCAGCTCCTCGGTTCACTGCAAGCAAGGGCCGCTGAACGACGCACGTGGCGTGAGCGCCTTCCCCACTTGCGCCGGCCCGGTGCGATCCACACACTGGGTGTCTCGTACCGATACGCCGTTCCGATGCTTTCATCCGACCTCAAGGGCAGCGCGCGACTTGCAGTGGACGCGACGCTTGCCGCGACCGACCTCGTCGAAGCCATGCACCACACGATCGCGCGGTTGCCGTGGCGCCCGGTCGAGAGCGATGCACGCACGCACGGGGTCACCGGCTATGTCTACCGCGGCATTCGCACGCTGACCGGATGGATCGGCTCGGGCGTCGACCTTGCAATCGGACAGCTGCAGCCGCTGATCGACCGGATCAGCCGTCAGGCCGACGGTCCCACGCGCGATGCGCTGGTGTCCGCGCTCAACGGCGTGCTCGGCGACCACCTCGCGGCCACCGGCAATCCGCTCGCCTTGCCGATGACGTTTCGTCGCGACGGACACGTGCTCGAGCGCGCACCCGGCGGACGCGCGTTGCTGATGATTCACGGGTTGTGTCTCAACGACACGCACTGGTTGCGTCACGGCCACGATCACGGCGCCGCACTGCAGCGCGATCTCGGCTATCGCACGGCGTACCTTCGCTACAACACCGGCCTTCACGTCTCGATCAACGGTCGCGAACTTTCCGAGCAGCTGGAGCGCTGGCTCGGCGACGCGCAAACACCTGTCACTGAACTGGCGATCGTCGGCTACAGCCTCGGCGGACTGGTCGCGCGCAGCGCGTGCCACTACGCGGCAGAGGCCGGGCATCGCTGGCCACGGCGCCTCAAACATCTGGTGACGATCGCAACACCGCATCACGGCGCGCCGATGGAGCGCGGCGGCAACTGGATCGACATGATGCTCGGCGCGACGCGCTACAGCGCGCCCTTGGCTCGCCTCGGACACATTCGCAGCGCTGGCATTACCGACCTGCGACACGGCAGCCTGCTCGATTCCGACTGGCGCGGAGTGGATCGCTTCGCCGCCGATGCGCCGTTGCCGAAAACGGTCCCGCTACCGGTGGGCGTCACCTGTTCTGCGCTCGCAGCAAGTACCGGAAAGCGCGCGGACGATCTCGGGGGTCGGCTGTTTGGCGACGGAATTCTGCCCGTCGACAGCGCGCTCGGGCGGCACCCGGATCCACGACGAACCCTTGCGTTTGCAACGGAACGGCAGTGGACCGGCTACGGCATGAACCATCTCGACATCCTCGGGCGTGCAGAATCGTTTACCGCATTGAAGGGGTTCCTGACTCGGCCGCCTCGCGCTCAGCGTCGTCGTTGACGCTACAGAACAGCGCGGCGATCAAGAGGTCGATCACCGCGCGTCTTTGTACGCCTGCACGATTACTTCGGCTTGCGCATTCCCTGATTGCCGCGCGCATGCGTGGTGCTCGCGCCATAGGTTGCCTCGGCGTCCGGCGCACTCGCCATTGGCGGGCCGTGACTGTTCGGATCGTCGTGCACATCGTCTGCCGTTGCGTCGTGACGACCCGTGTACGCATTCGCGGCGGGATAACTCGGCCCTTGTCGCACCCGTTCCTGTTTGGCACGCAACAGTTCCTGGAAGTGCGCGATCGCAACATCCGGTGCCACTGCACCGCCGCCGTTGGCCGCACTCTTCGGCGACGCAGGCGGGGATTTGCGCGTTTTCATTGGCGCGGTCGAAGACGGTGGCGGCCGTTTTGCGGGCGCAACCGGCATCGAGGCCGACTTCTTCGTAGGCGCCGGCGAGCTCATTGCGGTGTTCGCAAGTGATTCGTGACGCGCTTTTGTGACGCCGACTTTCTTGACCGATGTCGTCCTGGGGGAGGTTTTCGCCGCGGATTTTTTCCCGACCGGCTTGGATGCAGTGGACTTCGCATTCGCCGCGCCCACGGCCGCTTTCGTTACGGCACTCGGCTTGCTGGCGCTCTTCGTCGACGCGACCTTGCTCGCTGGACGCTTCACTGCGGCAGCCTTGGTGCCCGTGCGCCTCGTTGCCGAGCGTTTGGCGGTCGCCTTCTTGCCGACGCTCCGTGCAGCGGGCTTTTTCACCGCCTTCGAACCATTTTTCTTTGCGGCCTTCTTCACCGCCACTTTGCTGACGGTTTTCTTTGCGACAGTTTTCTTTGCGACGGACTTCTTGGCGGACGTTCGCGGGATCGCAGCCTTCTTCGACGGCTTTGCGGCACTGGCCGCCACCGTCTTCTTCGTCGCTTTCTTCGCGGTCGCTTTCTTGGCGACCTTCTTTACGGCGGTCTTGCGGGTTGCTGTCTTCTTCATCGCTGTACCTCGTCGGATCCATGGACAGCGCCGCGCAAGCGCTGACGCAATGTCCTGAGTACCAACCTCGACCTTTACCCAAGGTAAGCGTCCCAGTCGGCCTTCAGGAAAAGATGGAACGAGAAGGAGACGAACGCCGCGAACAACGCCCAAAAAACCACTCTCCGTTTTTCTCTCGCGTTCCTCGTGTTCTTCGTGTTTCAGGCTTTTGCTATTGCTTCTGCGACGCCGTCACCGGAGATCGCACGAACTCCACCACATCGCCAAGTGTCGGCGCGAGCGAGGTGTAACGGATGCCGGCAAGAATGCGG
>NZ_JBDSWZ010000092.1:0-37569 GCF_039926425.1 Dokdonella sp. | reverse complement strand
ATGCACGAAGCCGCAATGAGTGCGCTGCAGCTGGCCCAGGACAAAGTCGACGCGGGCAAGAAGAAGTAGTCGTCGAACGATCAGCGATCCTGAGATAAGCCGGGCAATGCCCGGCTTATTTGTGCGTTGCGCCGACGCGACTCGTGAATCAGGCGACGCGCCGACCGTCGCGCTTGAGATGGACCAGCAACAGCGACACCGCTGCCGGCGTCATGCCGGAAATGCGCCGCGCCTGCGCGATCGTCTGCGGACGCACCGCCGTCAACTTGGCAAGCACTTCGGCGGACAGGCCGCGCACCGTTTCGAAATCGAACGCGTCCGGAATGGAGCTGTCGTCATGCCGGCGGTTGCGCTCGATTTCATCCCGCTGCCGTTCGAGATAGCCCGCGTACTTGACCGAAACCTCGACCTGCTCCGCCACCGCGGCATCGTCGACACCCGGCCCGATGCCGTCGACGCGCATCAGTTCGCGATACAGCACTTCCGGCCGCCGCAGCAGATCAAAGGAATTCGTTTCGCGTGACACGGTCACGCCGAGGGTGCTGGCCACCTCGCGCCCGAGCGCGTTCGCCGGTGCCGCCCACAGTCCGCGCAGACGCGCGGTTTCCTGCGCGACCGCGTCACGCTTTCGGCACAGCGCATCGCGTCGGTCCTGCGACACGCAACCGAGTTCGAAGCCGAGCTCGGTCAATCGCAGGTCTGCATTGTCCTCGCGCAGGTGCAGGCGATACTCGGCGCGCGAGGTGAACATGCGGTACGGCTCGGTGGTGCCGTTGGTGACGAGGTCGTCGATCAGCACCCCGATGTATGCCTCGTCGCGGCGCGGCGTCCACGCTTCGAGGCCCTTGGTCGCACGCGCAGCATTCAGGCCCGCGACGAGACCCTGCGCGGCTGCTTCCTCGTACCCGGTGGTGCCGTTGATCTGGCCGGCGAAATACAGCCCGGGAACGCTCTTGGTCTCGAGCGATGCGCCCAGCCCTCGCGGATCGAAGTAGTCGTATTCGATCGCATACCCCGGACGCGTGATGTGCGCGTTCTCCAGGCCGCGAATCGAACGAACGAGTTCGACCTGCACGTCGAACGGCAAGGACGTCGAGATGCCGTTGGGATAGATCTCGCAGGTGTCGAGCCCCTCCGGTTCGATGAAGATCTGGTGCGAGTCCTTGTCGGCGAAGCGCACCACCTTGTCCTCGATGGACGGGCAGTAGCGCGGGCCGGTTCCTTCGATCACGCCGCTGTACATCGGCGACCGGTCAAGCGCGCCGCGGATCAACGCATGCGTGCGTTCGGATGTGTGGGTGATCCAGCAGCTGAGCTGACGCGGATGTTCGGCCGTCGATCCCATGAATGAAAACACCGGCGCCGGATCGTCGCCGGGCTGTTCCTGCAGCACCGAATAGTCGATCGAACGCCCGTCGATCCGTGGTGGGGTTCCGGTCTTCAACCGACCGACCCCGAATGGAAGTTCCCGCAGCGCCTCGGCCAGACGCAGCGAGGGAGGATCGCCGGCGCGCCCGCCGGCATGCTGGGTCAGTCCCACGTGGATCTTTCCGGCCAGAAAGGTGCCGGCGGTCAGCACGACACTGCGCGCGCGAAACGGCAGGCCCGACTGGGTGACAACGCCGCACGCGCGTCCGCCTTCGATGATCAGGGAATCGACTGCCTGTTGAAAGACGCGCAGGCCAGCCTGCGTCTCGACCCGACGCCGGATGGCCGCTTTGTACAAAACGCGGTCGGCCTGACATCGGGTGGCACGGACCGCCGGACCCTTGGACGCGTTCAACGTGCGCCACTGGATGCCCGACGCGTCCGCAGCGTGCGCCATTGCGCCACCGAGCGCGTCGATCTCCCTGACCAGATGGCCCTTGCCGATCCCGCCGATGGCCGGATTGCAGCTCATCTGCCCGATGGTTTCGATGTTGTGGGTCAGCAGCAGCGTCGAAGCACCCGCGCGGGCGCTGGCCAGCGCAGCCTCGGTACCGGCGTGTCCGCCGCCGATCACAATGACGTCATAGGTTTCCATGGCGCGCAGTCTAGCAAGCGCCGGCCAAGGTGCTGGCACAGTCCCTGCAAATCCCTCCGCACTCCCGCTGGCGCGCGACGTATGCGAGCACGTCGAACGACCGGAATTCAGGGGCCGGTTGCGCCGGCGGGAGGGTTTTTGAGGGACACGCGCCAGTGTTCGGGCACCAGGTCGCCAGCAGAGGCTGGCGCCCGGCGGTCTCGGGAACAGGGGGGATCCAGAAAAACCGTGTGCCGGGCGCCAGTGATCGAAACCGTTATCCATTCCACAGCCGGGGGTCGTCGAGACTATCCCGGCTTCATTTTTTGCGGCTTCGTCAAAAGTAGCCGTTCACGTCGCTGGCAGACTGTGACGAGGATCGCGAACTCCTGTCTTCCGCGGCCAGATGAGGCCGCTCCAGTCAGATTCGGACGAGCAGCGTCCATGCAACGGCACCGGGAGCCACGATTTCGTATCCGCGCAACGAACGGCGCATCGAAGTGGCGGCGCGGCGGACTTGGCACGCCGTTTGCTCTACTCATTTCACAGAATCCGGGAGAGCACGACCATGAGCAACATCGCCGCCAGCATGAGCTTCAATCCGCTTTTCCTCCGTCACGATCTGATGATCGAACTGGGTCGCCTCGAAATGGCAATCGACAACGCGCGCCATGAAGCTGCCGCCAATGACACGCTTGGCCAGCTCGAATCGCGCTGCGCACGCATCAACGAAGCGCTGAGCAAACTGCCAGCCTGACCCTTTTCAAAACGGCGGGAACAGGGGCCGAGGTCGCGCATTGCGCGACCTTTTTTGTGGGCGATGCGCATGATCGGCGTCAGTCCGCGAGGCTCCGTGTGAGGATGTCCGCAAGGTCGGGAGAATTCCCGCGCAGCGCTGCGAGACGCTCCAGCTCCCGATGCATCAGCGCGCGGCGTACGGGTTCGTAGTTGCGCCACGCACCGAACGCCGTCGCCAACCGCGCAGCCACCTGTGGAGTGATCGCGTCGAGCCGTTCGACTGCGTCGGCGACGAAGCGGTAACCGAGGCCGTTGGCGGCATGAAAGCCGACAGGATTGCGCCAGGCGAATGTGCCCAGCAGCGCGTACACGTTGTTCGGATTGTTCCAGCGGAATGCCGGATGTGTGGTCAGTGCGTCGACGCGCGCGCGCGTGCGCGGATCCGTCGCGCTGGCCTGTACGGCAAACCATTTGTCCAGCACCAGCGCATCCGTCGCATAGCGCTGCGCGAACCGTGCAAGCGCGTCGTCGGCGCCATCGGCGCTCGAGTGGACGAGCATCCCAAGTGCGGCGAGTCGATCGGTGAGGGTGGTGGCCTCTGCAAATTGCTCTCGCGCTCGCTCGAGATGGCGTCGATCGCCGCGGCACAGGATCGCGAGGCAGACGTTGCGCAAGCGCCGCCGGCCCTGTGCGGAGAGTTCATCGGGTGACACGCGATCGGTCGTCAGACGATCGTGGACGTCGAGCAGCGTGTCAGCAAGCGCGAGCGCAAGAGCCGATTCGAGGCTCGACCTGGCCACATGCACCGCGTCCGGATCGATGTCTGCAAGCCCATCGACCAGCGAACCCGCGTCCGCCAGCGTCAGCATTTCGGCGAGCAGCGCCGGATCGGCATCCGAATCGGAGACCGCACGGGCGAGGCACGACGTCCACGCCCGCAGCAACGCTGGCTCGGGCGATCCGTTGGACAGTGTCTGTGCGAACAGGCGCCGGGACAGCGTGTCGGCGGCAAACCAGCGGTTGAATCCGTCGCTGTCGTGGCCGGCCAGCAAGGCCAGTTCGTCCGCATTCGTATCCTGCACAAGGCGAACCGGCGCCGAGTAGCCGCGCAGGATCGATGCCACGGGACGCGCATCGATGCCGGTGAAGCGAAACGTTGCGCTGTCGCCGCGCAGCAGCAGCACGCGTTCGGTTGCGCTCGGCGAGGCGTCGCCGTCGACAGTCAGCGGCAGCGGCCGGCCTGCGGCGTCGAGCAGGGCGACCGCAACCGGAATCGGTAGTGCGTGGACGCGGGGCTGGGTCGTGGTTGGTGCCGTCCGCTGCGTCAACGTCAGTTCGTAGCAACGCCTGGAATTGTCGTAGCGACCGTGCGCGGCAAGCTCTGGAGTGCCGGACTGCGCATACCATGCCAGCCATTCGTCGAGATCGATGTCGTTTGCTGCACCGAGTGCGCCGAGGAAATCCTCGATCGTTGCCGCGTGCCCGTCGTGACGATCGAAGTACGTGTCGAGGCCGCGGCGAAAACCCTCGCGACCGAGCAGCGTCGCAAGCATACGGACGATCTCCGCGCCTTTTTCATACACCGTCGCGGTGTAGAAATTGTTGATTTCCCGATAGCGGTCTGGGCGCACGGGATGCGCGAGCGGGCCTGCGTCCTCGCTGAACTGCGCACGCCAGAGTCCGCGCACGTCCTCGATGCGACGCAACGTGCGCGACGCGAGATCCGATTCGAACTCCTGCTCGCGGTAAACCGTCAGTCCTTCCTTCAGGCTGAGCTGGAACCAGTCACGGCAGGTCACGCGATTGCCGCTCCAGTTGTGGAAGTACTCGTGGCCGACGACAGCCAGCACGTGCCGGTAGTCGTCGTCGGTCGCACGCTCGGGATCCGCGAGCAGGTACTTCGCGTTGAAGATGTTGAGGCCCTTGTTCTCCATTGCACCCATCGTGAAGTCGTGCGTCGCGACCACGTGGAATGCATCGAGGTCGTAGCACCGACCGAACCGCTCTTCGTCCCAGCGCATCGCGCGCTTGACGCACTGCATCGCCCACGCGCACTGGCCGATTGCGTTCGCCTCGGCATGGATGTGGATCATCACGTGCCGGCCCTGCGCCGTGACGAAGGGTTCGCAGATGCTTTCCAGTCGGCCCGCAACCAGCGCAAACAGGTAACTCGGCTTCGGGTGCGGATCGACGAAGCGCGCCCAGTGACGTCCGTCCTCGAGCTCGCCGGCGCCATCGGCGTTGCCGTTCGCGAGCAGCAACGGATAGCGTGTCCTGTCGGCGCGCAGAGTCACCGTGTAGCGCGCAAGAACGTCGGGCCGGTCGAGGAACGGCGTGATCCGGCGAAAGCCCTCGGCTTCACACTGCGTCAGCAGGAAACCCGCCTCCACCGCGCCACTTCGATACAGCCCCTGCAGTGCCGTGTTGCCGTCCGGTGAAATGCGCACGCGCGTTTCGACCGCCGCGCGATCGGCCAGGCCAACGATCGTGAGCGTGCCCCTGGCATGACGATAGTCGTCCGGTGCGAGGGGTCGACCGTCGACGCGGACGTCGACCAGGTCGAGCGCCTCTGCGTCGAGCACCAGATCCTGCGCAGGCTGCAACAGATCCCGCTCCACCGACAACCGCGCTGTGACCCGCGTTGTCGCCGGATCAAGATCGAAGACGAGTTCGATATGGGTGACGAGCCATGGCGGCGCGCAATAGTCGCGCAACAGGTGGATCGGCTTTGCGCCACGGACTTCGGTCATCGGAACAGGTTCGATCAAGGACGACGAGGCAGGCTAGCATGCGACTTCGGCACGCGTGTATCGTGCGCGATCACGACACTTGGACCGTTGATGGTGCCGACGATCGAACCTCCGGATTTCGCCGCGATCGAAGCCGCTGCGCTGCGCATCCGTTCGCATGCGCATCGAACGCCGGTCGTGCGTTCGCGCACGCTCGACGCAATCGCTGGAGCACAGCTTCACTTCAAGTGCGAGAACCTGCAGCGCACCGGTGCGTTCAAGTTTCGCGGCGCGTGCAACGCGGTGTGGTCGCTCGACGACGACGCAGCGTCTCGTGGCGTCGTCACGCACTCCTCGGGAAACCATGGTGCCGCGCTCGCGCTCGCTGCGCGCACGCGCGGGATCGCTGCCCATGTGGTCGTCCCCGAGGGCGCGGTGAAGTCCAAGGTGGTCGCGATCGAAGGCTATGGCGGAATCGTGCATCGCTGCGCGCCGACGATGGCCGCGCGCGACGCGCTGGCGGCGCTGGTGCGCGACCGTACCGGAGCCCACTTCGTCCACCCCTATGCCGACGCGCGCGTCATCGCCGGTCAGGGAACGGCGACGCTGGAGCTTCTCGCCGAGAGCGGGCCGCTCGATGCGCTGATCACCCCGGTCGGTGGCGGCGGGCTGGTTGGCGGAAGTGCGATTGCCGCGCACGCGATTGCGCCCGCCATGGCCATCCTCGCAGCCGAACCGGAGGGAGCCGCGGACGCGTTCGAATCCCTTCGTCGCAACGAACGCGTGACCGATGTCGTGCCGGACACTCTTTGCGATGGTCTGCGCGGCGGCATCGGCGCGATCAATTTCGATCTTCTGCGGATCCACGGCGTGCAGGTGTTGCGGGTTTCCGACGTCGATACGGTGGCTGCGATGCGCTTGATCTGGCAACGATTGAAGCTGGTCGTCGAACCGTCGTCGGCGATCGCACTGGCGGCCATCCTGCAGCATCCTGCGCAGTTCGCCGGCCGACGTGTCGGCGTCGTTCTCTCAGGTGGCAACGTCGATCTCGACGCGCTGCCGTGGTGAGAGCGCGAGCGACCGCGGCCAGGACACGCGGTCTGCCCGACCGCTTTCCGCGGATCAGCGCGACTGCGCTTCCCCGCTGCGCCAGTTCACCAGCAGGAGCGCAACGGCGATGAAGACGATGCCGACGCATTCGACCGGCGAGGGCCGTTCGCCCAGCAATGCCCACGCGAACGCTACTCCCGCGATCGGAATGACCAGACTCGAAAGACCCGCGACATTCGCAGGCAACTCGGCAACCACGAACGACCACAGCAGCCACGCCAGTCCGGATGCCAGTACCGTGTTGTAGAGAAGGGCGGCAATGAACGCGTTGGACCACTCGATTGGGCGTTCCGGCACCAGCAGCGCGATCACCACCATGCCTGCGCTTCCGATCAGCATCTGCCAAGCCGTCAGCGAAAGCACGTTGATGCCACCGCGTTCGAACAATCGCTTGGACAACGACACGCCGATCGCCCACGCAAACCCGCCCGCGAGTGCGAGCAACGAACTGCGGCCGTCCCCCAGACCGAGCCAGGGTTCGAGCACCAGCACCAGTCCGATGCCTGCAACGGCGAGTCCAGCGATCAGGCGCGGCGCGGGTCGCACCTTCCACACCAGCCAGCCAAACAGCACCAGCCAGAACGGCATGCTGTACGCGAGCAGCGCCGTTTTACCGGCGCCGCCATCGACCAGTGCCCATTGCACGAGCAGCTGAAAGCCGAGCGTCTGCGCCAGTCCGATCATCGCGGTCGGAACGAGCGGAGGTGGTCGCAACGACTCGCGCCGAACCAGCAGCACGGCGAACAGCACGATCGTGCCGCCGACATACCGAAGCGCAGAAAATTCGAACGGGCCGCTGAACTGCAGCGCCTGCTTCATCACGATCCAGTTGTAGCTCCAGATCAGCGTTGGAAAAGCGAGGGCAATCAGCGCGGCGCGGCGGGAAGTGGAGGCCTGGGTCACGGAACGTCTCACGCGCATCGAAGCGGCGTCGGGCTGGGTATCATACGAAACCGCTGCACGCATGAGGTTCACCCACGATGGCCGACGAGTCCCCCGGCGACGATCGCACGCGTTGCAGCTGGGCGGGCGACCATCCGGAGATGCGCGCGTACCACGACACAGAATGGGGTGTGCCGCTGCACGACGACCGCGCTCTGTTCGAGTTCCTTTGCCTGGAAGGCGCGCAGGCGGGCCTCAGCTGGCGCACCGTGCTGTTGAAGCGCGATGCGTATCGACGCCTGTTCGACGGCTTCGACATCGAGGCCTGCGCGCGAATCACGGATCGTCGAATCGGGGAATTGATGATGGATCCGGCGATCATCCGCAATCGGTTGAAAATCGGTTCCGTGCGTGACAACGCGCGCGCCGCACTTGCAGCCATCGACGAAGTCGGCAGTCTCGACGCGTTGCTGTGGTCGCATGTCGACGGCCGCACGATCCGCAACCACTGGCGGCAACCGGGCGAGGTGCCCGCGACGACTGCGATGTCCGACCGCATGAGCAAGACTCTTCGCAAGCGCGGATTCCGCTTTGTCGGGTCGACGATCTGCTATGCCTTGATGCAGGCGACCGGAATGGTCGACGACCATCTGGTCGATTGCTTTCGACATCGCAATCCGGACTGAGGAACGCGCATGATCGTCAGCGATGCGAGCGCGTTCCTTGCGCAAATTGCGTCCGGGAACTATCCGGTGCGCACCGCCGGGACGGCGCGCGGCGCGTTCCTGGTCAGTCCGGCGAGCGATGGGCTGGCCGCGCAATCGGCGATCGACAATCGCTACATGGATCTTTCACGCGTGCCCGACGCATCGCGTGCGCGCCGGCAACACGCCGATTTGGCGCGCCGCCTCGGTGCCGACGTGCCGGTGGTGACTTTCGCGGGGGACCCGGAATGTCCCGATGGCGTGTTTCCGAACAACGTGTTCGCGACCACCCGCGGCCAACTGATTATCGGACGCATGCGCCATGCAGTGCGTCGGCGGGAAGCCGCGCGTTCCGACATCCGCGGATTCTTCCGCGACGTTCTCCACTACCGCGAAACCGATTTGTCCGGCGAGGCCTTCGTCGCCGAGCTGACCGGTTCGGTGTGCATCGACCGTGCGCGCGGGATCGGCTATTGCGGATTGTCCGAACGCTGCGACATGGCCGGTGCGCGCGCGATGTTCGACGCCTTCGGGTTGCGCTTGATGTTCGTCTTCGATCTCGCTCCCGGCGAATACCACACCAATGTGGTTCTCGCGATTCTTGCAGGCCGCGCCGCAATTCTCGCGCCGGACGGATTCGCCGACGCCGCAGTTCCGGCGGCGATCGCGCAGGCTTATTCGAAGCGCACGGTTGCATTGAGCGTCGCGCAGAAGCGCGCGTTTGCCGGCAATGCGATCGCGTTGGCTCCAGGCCGCACCTGGATGAGCGCTGCCGGCGCAGCTGCGCTCGAACCTGCCCAGCTTGCACTGCTCGAGCGCGCCGGCCTGACCGTCGACGATATCGCGCTCGACGAGATCGAGAAATCCGGTGGAAGCTTGCGCTGTTGCGTCGCCGAACTCTTCTGAATCATCCGAACCGTCAATACGTGGCCGTATCGAGCCGTCAGTGCCTGGGACGCTCCGACTCGCGACCGAGCTGTGAACAAGGCGGTCTGTGCTAGTGTCGGTGCGACGGCGCGGACCGAGCCATCACGCGGCATGACCTGCGTGGCAGAGTGACGGTTGAACCGGCGTCATTGGGATGGTGTGAGGCCAGCGAGCGAACTCGCGCGCGCCCGCGCCATGAACGTTGTTCCAGACAGCTTGCGGGGATCACATGCAGAAACCAATCACGGCGGCCATCATGGCTGCCCTCGTCGGCACGGGTGCAATCCTTGCTCCCGCGTTCCCGACCCACGCCACCACGCAGGTGGCCAACGCGGATCCGGAAGCGGACATGTTGTTGTTCAGCGCCTACCCGTTCGACACGCAGCGCACGCATCCAGTTGCACCCGCGCCCTTCTCGATGAATCCGCCGGCCGGCGATACGCTGCAGGTGGTGCAGTTCACCGGACCAATCCAGCAGAAGTGGCTGACCGCACTGTCCGTGCGCGGAATCAAGCCGGTGCAGTACGTTGCCAACAACGGCTACATCGTGTGGACCGACGCTGCCGCGAAAGTGCAGCTCGAACATCTGCGCACGACGCAATCGTGGCTGCAGTTCGCAACGCCGTATTACGGATTCCTGAAAGTCGATCCCGCACTTGGCGACGCGCTCGCGAAGAATACGCTCGCGGCCACCAACGACGAAGTCGACGTGATCGTGCAGGTCTATCGCCACGACAACGTGCAGGCAACGCGTCAGTTCATCACCTCGAAAGGCATTCTTCCGCCGCGCCAGTTGGGACCGGTGGGTTCGGGCAAGGCCGATTACATCTGGGCGCCGGTCCTTGCCTACGAAAACGTCAAGCTGCGCGTGCATATCGCGGATGTTCCGGCGATTGCCGAACGGCCTGACGTGACCTTCGTCGGCACCGTGTCGCCTCGCCGGATGATGGACGAGAAGCAGGACATCATCATGACCGGCGACTTCTCGCCGAGCATGGTATCGATCGACTACCTGCAATTCCTGATCAATCATGGCTTCAGCCAGAGCGCGGCCGATTATCCGATCGTCGATCTCACCGACAGCACGATCGACGAAGGGGGCACCGGGGTCACGGTGCTCAACACCACCGATCCGCGTCTGCATGTTGGCGGCAGCGTCAGCAACCCGGTGCGCGTGTCGTACTTCAAGAACTGTTCGAACACCCCGAGCACATCGGTCGGTGCGATCGACGGCCACGGTTCGCTCAACGCCGGCATCATCGTCGGCTACGATCAGACCACCGGTTCTCCCTACCAGGATTCGGACGGCCACCAGCTGGGACTGGGCATCAATCCGTTCGGCCGCGTCGGCTCCACCGCGATCTTCGTGCCGGGTTTTGACATCAGCGCTTGTGGCGGCACCGACCAGGGCGTCATCGCCGCCAACTGGTCGAACGGGGCGCGCATCAGCAGCAACTCGTGGGGTCTGACCGTCCCGCCGACCACCTATGATGACGGCGATCAGTCGTATGACGCCGGCGTTCGCGACGCCGACCCGGTTGCAAGCGGCAACCAGGAAATGATCTACATCTTCTCCGCGGCGAATGACGGTCCTGGCGCTGCGACGGTGTCGTCACCCGCCTCCGGCAAGAACGTCATCACCGTCGGCGCGTCGGAGAATACCCGGCCAACGTGGGCGGACGGTTGCGGCGTTCCCGCGACCGGCGCCGACAACGCCAATGACGTGATCGACTTCTCCAGTCGTGGTCCGGCTCCCGGACAGCGTGCAAAGCCCGAAGTGATCGGACCCGGCACGCACATCCAGTCGGGCGCGAGCAATTACAGCGGCTACACCGGCACGGGCGTCTGCGACAAATACCATCCGGTTGGCCAGACGGTTTTCGCCGCGTCTTCCGGGACCAGCCACTCGACACCTGCAACGGCGGGCATCGCCTCGCTGGCATTCTGGTGGATCGAGCACAACGGGGCTGGTGCGGCGGCCGGCACGGTCGACGAGATTGGCGGCAACCGCGCTCCGAGCCCCGCGCTGATGAAGGCGTGGATGATGGCGCACCCGACATATCTCACCGGCGTCGGCGCGAACGACAACCTGCCCAGCAACAGCCAGGGCTATGGCATGCCGAACATGACCAGCATGTTCGATGCAACACCCAAGGTGTTGCTTGACCAGAGCGAGGTGTTCGACAACACCGGCGAAACCCGCTCGTACACGTGGGGCGTCGTCGATTCGACCAAACCCGTTCGCATTGCGATGACCTACACCGATGCGCCTGGCGCCCTCGGCACCAGTCCGCAGGTCAACAACCTCGATCTCAAGGTGGCAGTCGGCGGTCACACCTACCTTGGCAATCGCTTCGACCACGCCTTCAGCATCGAAGGTGGAACTGCGGATACGAAGAACAACTACGAAGCGGTATTCCTGCCTGCCGGCACCACCGGTGACGTGACGATCACCGTGACCGCGACCAACATCGCGGGCAATGGCATTCCGAACGTCGGCGACGCGACCGATCAGGACTTCGCGCTGGTCTGCAGCAACTGCTCGCAGGCGCCGTCATTCACGCTGGCCGCGACGACCCATGTAGCGGAGATCTGTGCCGGTACCGACTTCTCCTCCGTCGTGAACATCGGTTCGATCCAGAGCTTCAGCGATCCGGTCGCGCTTGCGCTGAGCGGTGCGCCTCCCGGCGCAACGGCTGCGGTGGTTCCCACCACGGTCAATCCGGGAGATGCGGCAACCGTGTCGGTCACCGATTCTTCCGGTGTTGCTGCGGGCGAGTACACGATGACGCTGACCGGCATGTCCGGCTCGATCACCAAGACGCTCGACTTCGATCTGACCTATGCAACTGCAGCGCCGTTGACGCCTGTTCTCGACGCACCGGCGGACGGTTCGACCAATACGACCCTGACTCCAACGTTGACGTGGGAACCCTCGCCGCAGGCAACGAGCTACCTGGTCGAAGTGGCGACCGATCCGTCGTTCGCCACTCCGGTTGCGTCGGCGACCGTCACCGATACCGCATGGACCGTGTCTCCGGCACTCAACTCGAACACGCAGTTTTACTGGCGCGTAACCGCGTTGAATGCGTGCGGCGACAGCGCGACGGCGGCAGGCGACCGCATTTTTGGCGATGGTTTCGAGGGTGAGCCGCTGCCGCCGATCGGAACGGCTTCGCAGTCGTTCATCACGATGGCACTGCCGGGCGATTGCTCGATCGGAAGCACGCAACAGGTGATCTGGTCGGACGACCTCGAGTCGGGTGCGGGAACCTGGGCGCATTCGGGCACGGGTGACACCTGGACGCTCGGCTCGACCGCGCACAGCGGGACGCACGCATGGCAGGCGAGCAACGCGACCGTGGTCACTGACCAGCGGCTGGTGTCGCCGAGCGTCGTCCTGCCAGCTGAGCTCAGCGGGCTCACGCTCTCGTTCTGGAACCAGCAGTCGATGGAGAGCACCACCGGCGCTTGCTACGACGGCGCAATCATGGAAGTGTCGACGGATGCCGGTACAAACTGGACGCAAGCCCTGCCTGCAACTCTTTTGACCGACCCGTACGATGGGCTGGTGTCGAGTGGTTTCCAGAATCCGCTGGGCGGCAAGCAAGCGTGGTGCGGCGATCCACAGGCCTATCTGAACTCCGTGATCGATCTGTCGTCGTTCGCCGGGCAAACCGTGCAGTTCCGTTTCCGCATGGCGAATGATTCTTCAGCGGCACACGCCAATCCGGGCTGGGCAATCGACGATGTGAAGGTCGCCGGCTGCGCGACGAACTGAACGAAAGAAGGGCGCGGCCGCGGCCGCGCCCTTCCAGGATGTTTGCAAGCCCCGCGCGAGCGGGGCTTTTTTTTGGTTCGCAAACACGAGTTCAGCCGCAATTCAAAGCCCGCTGTCGAGACTGCAGGTCGGAACGGCGGAATGACTCGCCGGGAAATGCTTGGACACACATGTGGATCACGTTTGCGCGGCCGGTCTATCGAACGTTGCTGGGAGTCGCGCTGGCCGGGTTTGGCGTATCGATGTCGCTCATTGCAGATGCAGGTGAGCTGACGCCACAAGAGGCGGCTGCTCAGGCGCAGCAAGAAACCGACGGCAAAGTGCTTTCTGTGCAGACGTTGAATGTCGGCAAACGCAAGGTCTATCGCATCAAATTGCTGACGCGTGACGGCCGTGTCCGCGTGATCCAGATCGCTGCAGATCAATAAGTACGACATCTACGACGGCACGACCGAACGGGTCGTGTGATCAAACTTGAGGAGAGAACATGCGCGTATTGCTGGTGGAAGACGAGGCGCCCCTGCGGGAGACGCTGGCAGCGCGGCTGAAGCGCGACGGGTTCGCAGTCGATGCGGCCGGTGACGGCGAGGAAGGTTCCTACCTCGGACGAGAAGTGCCGTTCGATGTCGCGATCATCGATCTCGGCCTGCCGAAGTTGTCCGGCATGGATCTGGTCAAGCAGCTGCGCGAATCGGGCCAGCGCTACCCGATCCTGATCCTGACCGCGCGGTCCAGTTGGCAGGACAAGGTGCAGGGACTCAAGAACGGCGCCGACGACTATCTCGTGAAGCCGTTCCACGTCGAGGAGCTGCTGGCTCGCCTCAACGCGCTGGTGCGGCGTGCCAGTGGTTGGTCGCGGCCAACGCTCGAATGCGGGCCGGTGATCCTCGACACCACGGCACAGACGGTCAGCGTCAATGGCGCGACGGTCGACCTCACCAGTTACGAGTACAAGGTGCTCGAATATCTGATGTTGCACGCCGGCGAATTGGTGTCGAAAGCGGATCTGACCGAACACATCTACCAGCAGGACTTCGACCGCGATTCGAACGTTCTGGAGGTGTTCATCGGACGCCTGCGCCGCAAACTCGATCCGGACAACGCGATCAAGCCGATTGAAACGGTGCGCGGGCGCGGGTATCGCTTCGCGCTCGAACGCGACGACATCAGTCCGGCAACGACGGAGCCGCAAGCCGACAGCGCCTGAGGATCGGCCGGTGGCGCGCCCGCTTTCACTGCAAGCGCGCTCACTGGCCGCCGCCAGTCTGGTGCTGGCGGCGTTCCTGGGGCTGGCCTTTTTCGCGCTGGACCGCGCTTTTTTCCAGGCTGCCGAGAGTGCGCTGAACGACCGGCTGCAAGGGTATCTCTATGCGTATCTCGCCGGATCGGACCAAAGCCGATCCGGCTTGCTGATTCCACCCGAGGTCGGACCCGACCGCCGATTCGATGAACCCTCGGCCAGCGGCCTCTACGCCGGCATCGTCGGCGACAAGATCGCCGGTGTCAGCGGAAAAATCTGGAGGTCGCCATCGGCAACCGGCCGCGAATTGCCATTTTCCGACGAGCTTCCGAGAGGACCCCCGCAATTTGCAGGGCCGGTCCAGACTCCGACCGGCGAGCTGTTCATCCTGTCCGAGGGGGTGGACTGGAACAGCGGCACCAAAGGCGAGATCCACCTCACCTACTACGTCGCCGAGGACGGTCGCGCGTTGCGCGGACAGGTCGACGTGTACCGGCGCACGTTGCTTGCGTGGCTCGGCACGCTCGGCATTGGCCTGCTGCTGTTGTTGTTCGCGGTGCTGCGCTGGAGTCTCGCACCGCTGCGCAAGGTCGCTGCGGATCTGGCGCGCGTCGAGTTCGGTGCGCAGGAACGTCTGGGCCGCAACTACCCGGTCGAACTGTCGGGGTTGACCGCCAGTCTCGACAGCTTCATCGACGCAGAACGAGACCGTGTATCGCGCTACCGCAACACCTTGTCCGACCTCGCGCACAGTCTGAAGACGCCGCTGGCGGTCATGCGCAGCCAGCTCGAAGCGGACAGCGACGGCAAATCGTTGCGCTGGACCGTGCTTGAGCAGGTCGGGCGTATGGACGAGATCGTCGCCTACCAGCTTTCGCGAGCGGCGACCTCTGGTCAGCAGACATTCGCCGCGCCGTTGCCGCTCGATCCGTATGCCGAGGAAATCGTGCGCAGCCTCGAAAAGGTCTATGCGTCGAAGGGCGTGCTGTGCGAATTCGAGATCGATCCGGCCGCGCGATTCCATGGCGACCAGGGTGACCTGATGGAGCTCCTCGGAAACCTGCTCGAAAACGCGTTCAAGTGGGCACGTCGGCGTGTTTTGCTGAGCGTTCGCCCGGTCCAGTCTGTCGGCAAACGCGCCGGCCTCGACCTCGTCATCGAGGATGACGGTCCGGGCATCCCAGACGATCAGGTCGAACACCTCCTGCAACGCGGCGTGCGGGGCGACGAACGCGTGCAGGGCCACGGCATCGGCCTCGCCATCGTCCAGGACATCATCAAGGCCTATCGCGGCGAACTTGCGGTCGACAGTTCGCCGTCGCTCAACGGCGCGCGATTCACTGTTCGCCTCGGCGCGCGCTGACCGTCAGGACGCGGCCAGCGTCTCCACTTCGGCCATCAGGCGGGCGCGTATCTGCGCGTGACCGTAGTTGCGCACCACATAGTCACGCGCGCGTGTCGAATGGCCCGCGCGTGCCGCATCATCCAGCGACATCACCGCGTCGATGGCCGCGTGCAGTCCGTCTTGCCCAAGAAAAACAAAGCCGCTGTCGCTGCCCGCGACGTGATCGGCGAGGATCTCGCACGCACCATTCACCACGATCGGCGTGCCTTGCGCCATCGCTTCGAGCGCAACGATGCTGAGGCTTTCATACGCTGACGGATGCACGAACGCGCGTGCGCCGGCCATCAGCGCGAACTTGCGATCTTCGTCGACGAAGCCGAGATAGCGCACGTTGTCGCTGTCGACCACGCCAAGCTGGTTCGATCCCGTCAGCAGCAGTTTCAGGTGCGACGGATGTGCGCTCTTGTACTGCTCGAATGCCGCAATCAGCATCGGGCAGCCCTTGTGCGAATCGATGCGGCCGCAGTAGAGCAGGTACGGAAAATTCTCGCGTGCCGGTTCAACGACTCGTGTCTCGACGGTCATCGAAACGATCGTCCCTGTGCTGATTCCCCAAAGGCGATCGGCGATTGCGCGCTCCGCGGCCGTGTTCCACAACAGTTGCGGCGTGCGCAGCGCCGCGTGTGCGAACACGCTGAAGTACGCGGGCGGTTCGTCGTGCAGCGTCGGCACCACCGCCCAGCGGCGGTGGCGCAGCGCGCGCGCGCCGTCGTAGGTGGTGGCGTAGAGGTAAGTAACGAACAGGATCGCGGCGTAGTCGTCGCCATGGTCTGCCAGATGCGCGACCAGCCCGGGACACTGAGGCCCCTGTGCGCGGATAAATTCTTCCTGCAGCGCTTCGGTCCATCGCACGCGCCTTGAAGGGTACACGCCCCCTGACGCCGATGCGTCGAGAAGAAGCTTGCGGTGGAGCTCATGAAAATAGGGGCCGCGTTCGCCCGCAACGCGAAACCGCCGGATCGTCACGCCGTCGCGCTTTTCGATGCCCTCGGGCAGATCATTTTTCCAGTGCGTGTAGTCACTCGCGGTGGAGCTCAGCACGTCGACCGCGTAATCGCCCGCGAGCAGTTGGGCGTACTGCCAGGCGAGGGCTTCGGCGCCGCCGACAATCTTCTCGTGGCAGCGCGGGCTGACGATCGCGACGCGTTTCACAGCGCGGGTTCCAATGCTGCAAAGAACCGGTCGCGCAGCACGTCGTGTGCAAACTCGCGCTGAAAGCGGCGGTGTGCGCGATCACGCAGATCGTTGCGGAATCCGTCATCGGCGCGCAGCCGCTGAAGGCTCGACGCGTACAGCCACGGATCGGCTTCCTCCCACGCGATCCCGCCTCCGCCGAGTGTTCCAGGAATGGCGCTCGAGGCATGGGCGACGATCGGCACGCCAAGCGCCATGGCCTCGATCAGCGGCACACAAAACCCCTCGTGCCGGCTCAGGATCATGAACGCGTGGCTTGCAAGGTAGGCGGTCTTGATCTGCGACTCGTTCAACGAATCGAGCCACCAGATGCGATGGCCCAACTGATGCGCGTCTGCGCGCGCGCGGATCCGCTCCGAATACGCATTAAGACGAGGATCGGATTTTCCAACAATGATCAGTCGCGCGGGATCGCCGTAGCCGTCGACGAAGCGCGCGAACGCATCCACCAGCTCCACGTGGCCCTTGTTGGGCGCGATCCGTCCCACCATCAACACATTGTGGGTGCCGTCGTCGAGCTCGGACAGCAGCGTCATGTCGACCGGTGCTTCGAGCAACTGGGCGATGCGATGGAACGGCGCAATCACCACGGTGCTGTCGGCGTCGGCCCCCGCGCTGACCAGCTCCCCGGCGTTGTACGCCGAGTCACACATGTAGAGTTCGCAGCCGAGCCGCGCGAGAGCGGGGATTTCCGCGCGGCCGTCGGCGCAGGCCGCAGCGTGGTCCACCGAGAACTCCGTGAAAAACTCCGGCGGGGTGATGTTGTGATAGCGCACGACACGGAACCCGCGCGCGCGCCGGAGAATATCCAGCCCCGGGGGCCAGCCGACCGAGAAATGGTAGATCACCAGGTCGTCGTGTCCACCCGCGAATTCGAGCAGCTCGGAGGCCGGATACGTCGCGTCCGCGACGCCGACCGCAACGTCGCAGAACAGCCGGGCATCGATGCCGCGGTCGATCAGAAGCTGCACCATCGCGCGCGCATCGTTGCCGACAGCGTCGGCTCCGGCGAGCACCGGCAGCAGGATCGCCGCCTTCATGCTGCGAACCGGTGCTGCATGATGTCGAGCAGGCGCACGCCGAGAACCGACGGCGCAAATGTGGATTCATACCTTTCACGTCCACGCTGGCGCAACGTGTTTCGCAACGGCGCATCGTCGGCGATGCGTGCGACGGACTCTGCAATCACGTGCGGATCGGCGTTCTCCCACAACAACCCGGCATCGCCGAGGGTGCCGGGCAGGGCGCTCGACGCAAGCGCAATCACCGGCGTGCCGAGGGCCATTGCCTCGACCACGGGCACGCAGAATCCTTCATGCCCACTCAACATCACCAGCGCGTCGGCGCGTTCGTAAGCGCCGCGCAACTCGGCTCCGCCGGCGTCCTGCAGCCAGGTGACGCGCGACTCCAGCCCACGGTCTGCAATCAGCGCCGTCACGGCGTCGCCATAGCGCGCGAGATTCGGGTCGAGTTTGCCGATGATCAAAAGACGCGCGTCGCGCGCGCGACCGGCAACGCAGGCGGCCAGTGATTCGATCAGATCGAGGTAACCCTTGTTCGGTGACATGCGTCCCACCATCAGCAGCAACGGCGAGCCAAGCGGCACGCGGCGGGTGTCGGCCTCGATGGTGCGAAGTTCGTCCACTTCGTGGAATGGTGCGAGAACCTCGCAGCGCGCGGGATCCACTCCGCGCGTGGTGAAATCCTCGATGTTGAACGCGGAGTCGCCGAGGACGAGGTCATAATCGAGTCGGGCGAAGGCGTCGAGTTGTGCACGACCCTCCGCGCAGGCACTGACGTACCCCGGCGACCAGCCTTCGAAGAATTCCGGCGGCGTGATGTTGTGATAGCGCACGATGCGTCGCACGCGCAGGCGTCGCAACAGCGCGAGAGCAAACTCCCATCCCACGCAGTAGTGATAGATCAGCAGATCACGTGGCGATTGCAGCCAGCCCTCGATTTCCTCGGGCGTACCGACCGGGTCGTCGATGGCGCGCGCATGCGGTGCGAAAAGGCGAACCTCGTGGTTTGCCCCCCGCAGCACGCTCGCCATCTGCCGCGCGTCGTTGCTCACCGCGTCGTGCGGACTGAGACCCGGTACCAGCATCGCCACTCTCATGCGACGGACGCCGCGCTCATGGTCGCGTCGTCAGCACGGCAATGCCGCCGTCGGCCGGGAGCACTTGCGCCGGTGCGAATCCGGCCGCTGCAAACACGGCCGACCAGCGCCGTGCGTCCATAATCGAGGCGCCCTGCGGCTCGATGCGGAACGGCTCACTTTCGATCCGCGCGAGCAGCAGTCCTCCGGGTTTGAGCACGCGCCCGATCTCGCGCGTCAGCCGATCGATACCCGACCGGTCATCCGGCAACGCAGCCCGACCCAGCGTGATGCCGTCGAGCGATGCGTCGTTGCATCGAGCGAGTGCCGTCATCGCATCTCCAACGGAGATGGCTGCGCCGCCCGCTCGCGTACGCTCGACCAGCGCAACGTTTGCTTCGATGCCGCTGGCGTCCAGACCATGCGACATCAGCAGATCCAGCCACAACCCATCTCCGCTGGCGAGGTCCAGCACGCTCGATTCCGCCGGCAATCGCTGCATCAGTGCGCTCGACCAGTTGCGGTAACGCTCATTCCGAGCGGCCGCTGCGTCAGGACCTTCGTCCACGAGCGCCGCGAGCGCATCCGTCCGCTCGCTCGATGCCGCTTCAGCCGACTCGAGATCGTCGAGGCTGCGTTGCAGCGAAACGAGCCAGTGGTTCACGGTATGCACCAGATGGCGCAGTTGCACCAGTTCATCGGACGATGCGTGAAGTCGCTGGTCCAGCGCATGCGTGTGGTCACGCATGACGTCTGCCTGCTCCCGCGCAACGCGCAGATCGATCGTCAACTGTTCGGTGCGCCGATCGTGTGCGTCATTGAGTGCCTGCTGCCGCACGAGGGAATCTGCATGCTGCGCAACCAACCCTGCATGCCCGGCGACCAACGCAGCATGCTCCGAGCCCAACGCGGAATGCAGTCCGCGCAACTCCGATTCGGCGCGCGCCTGCGTATCGCGAGCCGCATGGAATCCCGCAGCGGTCGAGGTATCGGCAGCTCGCTGGTGTCGCAGCATCACCGCGAGCCCGGCAAACGCGATCGCCCATTCCACCAAATAG
The DNA here is from genome assembly GCF_039926425.1 of Dokdonella sp. Classification (GTDB taxonomy): domain Bacteria; phylum Pseudomonadota; class Gammaproteobacteria; order Xanthomonadales; family Rhodanobacteraceae; genus Dokdonella_A. The sequence goes on along the minus strand of NZ_JBDSWZ010000092.1, from coordinate 17,701 downwards.
CCCAGCACCGGGACGCGCGCGAGCTTGGCGATCGCGTACCGCGGCAACAGCCCGTGGACGCGCGCCCCGACGTGCTTGCCCTCCCGCGACCAGCGCAGGTTGCCGAGGATTTCGGCCTTGCTCGCCCCCGATGCGAGCAGACGGATCTGCGCGTGTGATCCGCCCTCGTCCGGTTCGCGTTTGAGCAGTGCCCGGAATGCGTTGTCGACGAACGCGATGTAGTGAATGCCGGTGAGGTCGGACAGCGCGTAATCGAGCCGCTCGCGCTCGATGGGCACTCCGGCGCTGGCCGATTTCGCCTCGGGAATCGAACGCGCCGGCGGATCAGCGCGGGGCAGCGGATCACGATGCCGCGCGACATCCGCCTCCGCGCGGATTTCGTCCTTGATGCGTTCGAGGTAGTCGTCTTGTTCGCTGGCGTTCACGGCGTTCCGTCGATGTCTGGCCACTCGAGATCATCGTCCGACCCCGGACAACCCGGAAGCGCGATGACGAACGGCGTCGCGATGCGCGCGGGGCGAACCCCTGCTGCCGCCGGCTGCCGCCCGTCGAAGACATTCCGCAGGTCACTGCGAGCGGGAACGAGCAGCAGAAAAAGGAATGATGCCATACGATCGCGCGGTGACGATATCAACCCGCGCATAGGCGGGCCCGTGGCGGCCATCGAACTTTGCGGCGACCCGACGCCAGCGCGCACGACCGGCGCGAAGCGCGGAGTCGTAGTTGGCCAGCGGGGCGGTCGTGGATGGGCGCGCGCCGAGCAGGGTGGTTTCCAGATAGTGCGCCGCATCGCCGACGGAGCGCGACTGGAATCCGACAAAGGCGTGTCCCGGCACCAGCACGATGAAGGTGCGCAGACCGAGCCGTTCCAGAACCGACGCGATCAACACGCTGCTGTCGAGGCAGTTGGCCTGTCGGTCGTCCCAGATCGAGCGCAACAGGCGCACGCGCTGGCTCCACACCGACGGACCACGGCTGAGTGCCGGATCGCCATTCGCATAGCGCAGGCCGCGACGTTCGAGCGCCGCCCAGACGGCGCCGACCCGACGCCGATCGACGTCGTCGCCGCGGCCGCTCGGCGCGGCATCAAAAGCGGGGTCGAATGCGCGTGCCGCGGCAAGCACTTCGTCGACCACCGGATCGGCCGGATTGACGTAGCCTGCGAACGCCCAGCCGAGATCGACCCGGTCCTGGCCTTCGCGGACGAAGTACAGCGCGTCATCGAGCGGATGGACGCGGACCGCGACCCGGCGCGATTCGGGCAGCCGACCCGGAGCTTCCAGCGTCACCGTCATCGTTTGGCGGCGCGGCGCGCGCAGATGCGCCAGGTCGTCGACATCCCAGTCGAGCAGCGGCCGCAGGTCCAGCGATCCCGGCACACTGCCGGCGCCGGGCATCACGGTCGCCGGCGCGCGCAAGCCCGGCGTCTCGATGCGCACTCGCAGATCAGCCGGGATATCGCCGCCGCGGACGTGCACGCTGACCAGCCCGTCACCGCCACCAAACCGGGTCGAGGCGCCGGACCGGGATGCCTGTGAAAGCTGCAACGCCGGAAACAGTTGATCGACCGGGGTGATGTCGACCTGCCATTCGAACGCAACGGCGTGAGCCGCAATGAATGTTGTGAGGAGGGTGAACACGCAGCGTCTGAGGTGACGTACCATTCGGTCGAGCCAGCGAATACATCGCCCGACTATCGTTGTCGCGCCCCGCTGCTGTCCAGCCTGCCACTCCGGAGTTTTCGCATGCGTCCGATCGTGACCACCGTCCTGATTGCTTCTTTCCTGTGCGCCTGCAGCCCGTCGACCCCGCAGTCCGCGGCACCCGTGCCGGCCAAGCCCGCCGACTCGATGAAGGCGTCGCCAGCTGCACCGCCGCCCGCCGCGCCGCCCGCCGAGGCTGCGGCACCGCCAAAGGAAATTCCGGAAGGCGCGTGCGGAGACCAGTCGAAACTCCCGGCGGCCGATCGCGTCGCGAACACCGCGCGCTGGACGACCGCGAGCGAGCAGAACAACTTCGGCTTCGATGTCTTGCGGGGCGACACGGAAAAAGGCGAATTCAAGAAGATCACCAAGGATCCGATTCTCGGTGCCGGCACGTCGGACGAAACACACAAGTACGAATTCCACGACGACAACATCGATCCGTGCAAGGAATACTGGTACTACGTCGAGGGCATCTCCACCAACGGAACGCACGAGAAGTTCAGCCCGGTGTTCCGTGCGCCGCCGAAGCACCGCCCGGTGGGCAGCCCGGCCACACCGGCGCCTGCCCAGCACTGAGCCGGTACCGCGCGGCCGCGCCGGCATGACAACGCCGGCGTCTGCCGGAGCGCGCCGTCGGTTCCTGCCGGCGGCGCTGTTCCTCGTTTTGTTCTGTACCCTGCAAGCGCTGCTGTGGTTCGCGTATTACGGCCACGGCGCGAAGGCACTGGTCGGCGACGAACGGGTTTATCAGGACACTGCCGTGTCGATCCTGGCCGGCGGTCCGTGGATGCCCAGCTCGATCTGGCCGCCGCTGCAACCGCTGTTTATCGCGGCGATCTATGCACTGTTCGGGCCTCACCTGGTGGCCGTGCAGATCGCGCAGACCCTTCTGTTCGTCGTGTGTGGCGCGCTGCTGCGCGATGTGTGGCGCCGGCTCGGCGCTGGCGTCGCGGCGGCCAATGCTGCCGCCGCATTGTGGCTGCTCAACCCTGCCGCTGCGGCGTACGCGCATTGGCTATGGCCGGAATTGCCGCACCTGACCCTGCTGCTTGCGGCACTTTGCCTTTTGGTGCGGGCGCCGACTCGTTTGCGTACCGGAGCCGCGGGGCTGTGCACCGGGCTTGCGATGCTTGCCAAGAGTCTGCTGTCGGTGTTCTGGCCATTGCTGCTGATCGTCTTCGTGCAGCGCGAGCGTCCGCGCTTTCGCCTGCGCGCCGCGGCGATATTCGTGTTCGCACTCGCGGCGATCACCGGCCCGGCGCTGCTCCATGGCTGGCGCACCTGGGGCACGCCGATGATCGCGGACAGTTCGATTTACAACCTGTGGGTCGGGCTGACCGACAACCGGCGCAGCGATTATGTCGACGACATGGGCGGAGCGACGTTGCCGGCGTTCCTCGCGAGTGCGGCGACGCCGCAGCAACGCAACCTCATTTATCGGGACAAGATCGGCGCGGAGATCGAGCAACGGGGCATCCCGGCGATGCTGCTCGGCCAGATCGGTCGGCAATACTTCCGGCTCTTCAGCGCAAAGACACCGCTGGTGTCGCAGCTGCCCGGCCCGGCGTGTTCGGGGCACCTGTCCGTCTATCGTGCCGGCCCGCAGCTGACCACGATGCTGACCGTGGCGAACAGCGCGATGCACGCGCTGTTGCTTGCGCTGTGCGCGTTCGGCGTCGCTTGCCGGCGCTGGAAATGCGTGCCCGATCGGCGCGCCGCCGCCATCCTCGCGGTGGTCGTCGCGTTCCTTGCGTACCAGCTCGCACTGTTCCTGCTGATCCACGTGAAAGCGCGCTTCCTGCTCCCCATGCTGCCATTCCTGTGCGGCTTTGCCGGCAGTTTCATGGTTGGTGTGCGAGAGCGCTGGCAGGGCGGAGTTGGCCGGCCGACTCTCGCGCTCACGCCGCTGCGCCTTTCGCTGGGCGCGGCTCTGGCAACGTTGTTGCTGTTCCTTGCTTTCGCCGGACCTGCACTCGATCACCTCTGCGGCACCTGAGTCTGCGGGCCTGTCCGAAGCGAATCCGGTATCCTCGCGGACGCCCCTGACTTCCATTGCCGCATGCACCGTCACCTGATCGAGCTCATCCTTTTCAGCACCTACGCAGAGCTGCGTGCCGAAGCCGCGCGCAGCTATCTGGGCCTGATCTGGTGGGTACTGGAACCGGCGATGATGATGGGCGCGTTCTGGCTGGTGTTCGACGTGATCCTGCACACCGGCGGACCGGATTATCTGCCCTTCCTGCTGATCGGGATGACGCTGTGGCAGTGGATGAAATCGTGCATCACCCATGGCGGCTATGCGATCTGGAGCAATCTTGCGATGGTGCGCCAGGTGAACCTGCCGCCGATCGTGTTTCCGCTGATCGCGATGTTGTCGGACACCGTGAAGTTCATGTTCATTTTTGCGTTGCTCGTTGGCATCCTGTGGGCCATGGGGTACCCGCCGAATGCTGCTTACTGGGCGCTGCCGATCCTGTTCCTGGCGATCTTCGCCGCTGCCGCGGGCGCCGGGTTCGTGGTCGCATCGATCGTTCCGCTGGTGCCCGATCTGCGCTTCGTGATCGAACAGGTGCTCACTGTGGTGATGTTCCTTTCCGGGGTCATTTTTCCGCTGGCCAAGGTGCCGCCGGGTTTGCAATGGCTGATGGCGCTCAATCCGGTCGCGGTGGTGATGGACGATGCGCGCGGCATCCTCATGCATGGCCAGTTGCCCAACTGGATCGGCCTCGGCAAGGTCGGCGCGATCGCTCTCGCGATGTGCGCGATCGGTTCGTTGACCGTGCATCGCCTCGCCCCGCGCTTTCCGAAACTGGCCGGCTGACATGGGCGAGATCCTGATCGAACTCGAACACGTCGGCATCGCCTTCAGCGCGGGACGCAGCGTCGTCGGTGGACGGTTCTGGGCACTGGAAGATGTGAACCTTCAGCTGCGTCGCGGCGAGCGCCTCGGCGTCATTGGCCGCAACGGTGCGGGCAAGAGCACGCTGCTGCGGGTGATCGCCGACATCCTCGCGCCCGATCGGGGGCGCGTGCGGCGCGCTCCGGTGACGTGCCAGCTCCTGTCGCTGTCGCTCGGCTTCGTGCCGCATTTGTCGGGACGCGACAACGCGGTGTTGTCCGGATTGATGCTCGGTCTTCGCCGTCGCGAGATCGTGAAACGTCTACCTGCAATCCGCGAGTTTTCCGAACTCGGCGACTTCTTCGACCAGCCGATTGCCACCTATTCCTCCGGGATGAACATGCGGCTGGCGTTCTCGGTCGCCATCCAGGTGGAGCCGGACGTGCTGCTGATCGATGAAGTGCTCTCCGTCGGAGACGCCGAATTCCAGCAGAAATCGGGCGCCGCGATGGCGCAGCGCATGGGCGAAGGGCAGACGGTGGTGCTGGTCAGCCACGACGAAAGCCAGATCGCCAAACGGTGCGACCGCGTGCTGTGGATCGAGCACGGGCGCAGCGTGCTCGAGGGGGGCCGCGACGAGGTCTTCGCCGCATACCACAACGATCTCCACCTGGTCGCGGACAAACGGTGAACCCGTTCGACGCCGAGCGTCTCGGCAGGCTGGCGCACGCGTTGCACGCGTCACCACGCCAGTTGCTGGTGTTGGCGGCGCGCATCGCCCGCGTGGACGATGTCGATGATCCACGCTGCCGCAGCGCGCTGGCCGCCGCACGGAGGCCGTGCGAAGCGGCGCACACGACGGCCATGCTGTTGATGACGCCGGTCACGAGTTTCGCGCAGGACGACCTCGCGGCGGCGCTTGCATTGCCGCCTGCGGCGCGGCGCGGGGCGGACGCATGAGCGCTCGCGGCACCGCACTGATTGTCCTGGCGTGGAACCAGTGGCTACTGACGCAGCGCTGTCTCGACACGCTGCTGGCAAGCGAACTGGATGTCGCCGAGGTGATCGTCGTCGACAACGGAAGCACCGACGCGACCGTGGCCGGGCTTGACACCTATGCGGATCGGGTCCGCGTCATCCGGCTGCGGGAGAACCTCGGTTTCGTCCGTGGAATGAATGCCGGTATCGCGGCGGCGCGCCCCGACGACGACGTCGTGCTGCTCAACAATGACCTGCTCTTCACGCAGGCAGACTGGCTCGGTCGACTGCGTGACGCCGCGTATGCGTCGCCCGTGAATGGCATCGTCGGCTGCCGGCTGCTGGGTCCGGAAGCGGAAGGGCGCGTGTATCACGTCGGCGGATTCATCGAAGCCGATGAACTGGCCGGGCAGCAGACCGAAGCAGGCACGATCGAGCGGGACGTCGCGCAATATGTTTCCACACGGCGCGTGCAGCACATCGCATTCGCGCTCGCCTACCTCCGGCGCGATTGCCTCGATCGCATCGGCCTGCTCGATACGGCGTACCACAGCTATTTCGAGGACACCGACTACTGCCTGCGCGCGGCGGAATCGGGGATCGCGAGCGTCGTCGCCGGCGCGGTCACACTGCGGCACGATCAGCATGGATCGACTCAGGACGACAACGGTTTCCGCCAGCGCCTGTGGAACGACAGTCGCGCGACATTCGCGCGCCGTTGGCAGCGTCCTCTGGCCGACGACTATCGAGGCGATCTGCTGTGGCAGGGCGCAACGCGCTACCCGTACGCGCACGCGCACATCGCCCGGATGCTGGTGCGACGACTCGACGCGCGCGGATTGCGCATGGGGTACGAGGCGGTCGAGCGGGAAATCGGCAACGCCGGTGATTTCCGCCTCGATCTCGCGGCGCGTCGACGCGGTCCGGTCCGGCCCGAGGTGTCGATCGTTTGCGCGCCCGCGCTGGCATTCACGCGGGCCAAAGGTCGTCATCGCATCGGCATCGGCTTTGGCGAGTGGGAGCGCGTGCCGCCCGAGTGGGCCCGTTCCGCGAACGCACTCGATCGCCTTCTCGTGCCCGACGCGTTCCAGAGCGAGGCGTTCCGCGCTGCGGGAGTCACCATTCCGATCGACGTGTTTCCGCTCGGAGTTGATCGCGAGTACTGCCATCCGGGCGTTCCGGCACCGCGCAGCTCGCCGGATCATTTCGTCTTCCTCGCGGTCGCGGACGACCTTGAGCGCGATGCGCCGCTCGTGCTGGTCGACACGTTCCTGCGCACGTTCCGCAAGGACGCGCCGGCGAGTCTGCTGCTGCACGTGCAGCCCGGTCGCGACGCCGTGTCGATCACGCAAGCGGTCGTGGCTCGCGCCGCCGGCGATCCGCGCGTGCGCGTCCTCTCCGACTGGGGTTATCCGTGGCATCAGCGCGCGCAGTTGCTCGCCGCCGCCGACGCGTACGTGTGTGCACGTCGCGGCGGCGGATGGGATCCGTTCGTGGACGAGGCGCTTGCGTGCGGAAAGGTGCTGGTTGCGACCGCGTTCGGCAGCCACGCCGACCGCGTGCGCGAAGAAGGTTTCGCGGTCGACTCGGTGTCTGTGAGCGATCCGCGCTATCCCGGTCTTCGCTGGACGGAACCCGACGCCGACGCACTGGCTGCGCGGCTTCGCGAGGTGTTCGAAGGTCGCAAGTATTTGCTCGATCGCGCCAGTGAGCGCGCGGACGCGTTCGCGACGGCGCACGATATCGACAATGGCGCCGAGCGCCTCGTGGATCTCGTCACGCGTGAGGGTCGTTACGCGGCGGCTCGCGTTGTCCCGCGTCGGCACCGTCCGGCGGATCTTGCGCGTGTAGCGAGCGGTCAACTCGTCGTGCTCGGGATGCACCGCTCGGGCACGTCGAGCGTTGCCGGGTTGCTCGCACGGATGGGCGTGTCGGTCGGGCCCGCCGATGATCTTCTGCACGGCCCCGACAATCCGAAAGGCCACTACGAATCGGGCCGCGTGCACATGGCCTGCGTGCGCCGACTCGCTGCCACAGGAGGCGACTGGCGAGATCCGCCATCGACGGCAAGCGGCATTGACGTGGATGCGTTCCGCCGCGAAATGGCGGTGCTGATCGACGGGTTCGACACGCACCGACCGTGGCTGATCAAGGAGCCACGCTTGTGCCTGCTGGCGAAAGAACTGCTGCCGCTGCTGACGCGTCCGGTGTTCGTGCACGTGGTGCGCGATCCGCTCGCGGTGGCGCAGTCGCTTTGCGCGCGCGATGCGCTCGACGGCGGGTTTGCGCTTGCGCTGTGGGAGCGCTACACGCGCGCCGCGTTCGACGCAAGCGATGGATGGCCGCGCGTGCTGATCGACTACACGCAACTGCTCGCCGATCCACAGGCGGCCACGAAACGATTGCTGGACGGGCTGCAGGCGCTCGGCGTGGCCGGACTCGCGATGCCCGACCCGCACGCCTTGCGCGAATGGATCGAACCGACGTTGGACCGCGATGGGTCGCCGATGGCGTCCGTACAGCTGACGCGAGCGCAACGCGCGCTCCAGGCGAGCATCGAGGATCACAGCATTCTCGACGCCGTTCCCTCGCCGGCGCGGGCGGCCACCGAGCGTCGTCAACGCGACGCAGGCTGAGCGCGATGTTCGGCTTCCTGCGTCGAACGCGCCTGCCATTGATCGCCCCGTTGCGTTCGATCGACTGGAACGGCGACACGTTGACGCTGGTGCTCGACGCGGATGCGGATGCGGATGCGGAGGTGACACTCGATATCGACGGTTGCTTCTTCTCGCCCTTCACGTTCGACGAAAAGGGTCGCGCGACTTTGTCCATTCCATTTTCTCCGGCCGGTCAGCCGGTGTTCCATGTGCTGCCGCGCGTCCGACGCAACGGTGCCGAACTCGTTGCGCAACCCTTGCGAGCAACACAGGGCATCCGAGGTCTCGTCGCTGCACCCGCTGTCGTACCCGCGCTTTCCCAATCGACACTTCCGGCTTGCTGCGTGCCGTTCGGCGTGGAACTGGCGGCGGTGGACATGGCCATTGTCGTGCCGGTGTACAACGCGCCCGCGATGGTGGCAGCGTGCCTTGACGCGGTACTTGCCCAGACACGGGGCCGCGCACGCCTCATCATCATCGATGACGCGAGTACGGACGCCGGCATCGCGCCGCTGCTGGCGCGTTACGATGGCATCGAGCGCGTTGAAGTCTTGCGCAACGCGGAGAATCTCGGATTCACCGGGACCGCGAATCGCGGCATCGCGCACGCGGGCCGCGCCGACGTCGTGCTCCTCAACGCCGACACCGAAGTCGGTCCGCAGTGGCTTGCAGGGCTGCGACGCGCGGCGTATGCCGACGACGAGATCGCCACGGCCACTGCGGTCTCGGACAACGCAGGGGCGTTTTCCGTGCCGGAACTGGAGCAGGCGAACGAAACGCCTGCGGCGTGGTCCGGTATCGATTGCGCGCGCGCGTCGTGGCAGCACGCAGGTATGGCGTATCCGCAGTTGCCGACCGGCAACGGATTCTGCCTGTACATCCGGCGCAGCGTGATCGATGCGGTCGGTGTTCTCGACGAAGCCGCATTCCCGCAAGGCTATGGCGAAGAAAATGATTTCTGCCAGCGCGCCTCGGCTCTCGGCCTTCGCCATGTGATCGCCGGCAACGTGTGGGTTCGACACGCCCGCAGCATGAGTTTCGGAGACGAACGGCGCCATTTGCTCGGTCGCGCCGGCATGGACGTGCTGCGCGAACGCTGGCCGCGCTACGAAGCGGATGTCGGCGCCACGCTGCTCTCCTTCGAGCGGCGCGTGCTCGACTGGCGCGTGCGTCGTCTGTACTCCAGCGCGAGCGCCGCCAATCGTGCGCGCATGCGGGTGTTGTGGGTGGGCGCAGGGGCGCCGGACTGGCCTGACGCCGAGGTGTGGAACCTGCGCGCGAACGGTGCGCGCAACGAGCTCGTCTGCGACGAACGGATCATCGCAACAAACACCTGGGAAGCGGCCGATCCTGAGCCGTCGTATCGCGCGTTGTGGAACTGGCTGCAGATCTACGCAATCGAGTGGCTGGTGGTCGGCGAGCGCAAGCAGTCCGCCGCTGAAATCCTCTGCGGCCTGCTCGACATCCCGATCGCGATCGTCCAGCCGACGGCACCCTCCGCAATCGAGGCATTGCGTGCGGCAGAATCGGACACCGCAAGTTTCCCGGAGCGCCGCGCATGAGTGGGTCATCCAGCACCGCATTGATCACCGGCATCAGCGGGCAGGACGGTGCGCTGCTCGCCGCGCATCTGCTCCACCAGGGCATGAACGTGATCGGCACGCATCGACCCGGTGGCGCGCCGGACGTCTGGCGTTTGCGCGAACTCGGCGTCGTCGCAAATCCCCGCTTGCGTCTGGTCGCGCTCGATCCGCTCGATCCGCACGCGTGCGTCGACTGTGTTGCGGCGGTCGCGCCGGATGCGCTGTTCCATCTGGCCGGACAGTCACGGGTTGCCGATTCATTTCGCGATCCGCGCGGCAGCATCGCGGCCAACGGGACGAGCACCATCAACCTGCTCGAAGCGGTGCGCACCCAGGCATCGCAGGCGCACTTCGTGCTCGCATCGAGCGCCGAGATTTTTGGCGAACCGGCGCATTCGCCCCAAAACGAGACGACGCCCGTCGCGGCGCGCTCGCCCTATGGCTTGTCGAAACTGATCGCGCATGGCGCAGTGGGTAGCTGGCGCGCCAGCTTCGGCGTGCGCGCGTCGAGTGCGATCCTGTTCAATCACGAATCCTCGTTGCGCGATGAGGCGTTCGTCACGCGCAAGCTCAGCCGCGCCGTTGCGCGCATCGAACTCGGACGGGAGACGGCGATCGCACTGGGCAACCTCGATGCGCGTCGCGATTTCGGCTACGCGCCGGACCACGTCGCCGCGATGGCCGCGATGGCGCTGCGTGCGCAGGGAGACGACTTTGTGCTCGCGACCGGCATCGCATCGAGCATTCGCGAATTCGCCACGGCGGCTTTTGCAGCGGCGGGGATCGCCATCGACTGGTTTGGCGAAGGCGTCGACGAGGTCGGCGTCGAACACGGCAGCGAGCGGGTGCGCGTTCGCGTCGATCCTGCCTTTTTCCGCCCGATCGACGCGCCGCTGTTGGTCGGTGATGCCGCCAAGGCGCGGCGCGAACTCGGCTTTGCGTCGACGTTCGACCTTGCCGGCCTTGCGCGCCACATGGTCGAGGCTGATGGTGCGCGTGAGCGGAACCCAACTACCTGACGATTGAAAAACGAAGAACACGAAGGAGATCCGGGCTGAGGGCGTTGGTCTTTCGCAGCTTCCAGCACGGAACGCGCTCAATCCATGCCAGGTGGCCGCGCATGAATCCGGTGTTCTTCGTGTTCTTCGTGGTTCAATCGTTTCCGCCCCTGCGCGACCCCCTTACATGACCCACTCACGATGCGCGTGATCCTCAACGTCGATGCGATCACGGCGCCGCTGACCGGAATCGGTCGGTACGCGCTTGAACTCGCACGAGGGCTTGCGAGTCATCGCGACGTCGAGGCCTTGCGTCTCTACTCGGCCTATCAGTGGGTCGACGATCCGGAGAACGCACTCGCGGCGAACCGCACGATTGCCGCAGTGCGGCGCAACGTGCCGTTCAAGGAATTCGCGCTGGAGGCCTACACGCATCTGCGCTCGGCGATGTTTCGCATGCACACGCGCGGCATGCGCGACTGGCTGCTGCACACGCCGAACTATGTCCTGATGCCATTCGACGGGCCTGCGGTCACCACCATCCACGATCTTTCGTGGCTGAATCATCCGCAGACGCATCCGCGCGAGCGCGTGCGTTTTCTCGACCGCCATCTGCCGCGCACTCTCGAAAAGGCATCGGCGATCCTTACCGATTCCGATTTCATCGCGGACGAAATCGTGTCGAAACTCGGCGTCGACCGTGCAAGGCTTCGGGTCATTCCGCTCGGCGTCGACGCGGCCTATCGTCCACGCCCGGCGGCCGAGCTCGCGCCGGTGCTCGCAAAATACGATCTCACGCGGGGTGCCTATCTGCTGGTTGTCGCCACGCAGGAGCCGCGCAAGAATCTTGCCCGGTTGGCGCGTGCCTACGCCGCATTGCCCGCGGCATTGCGTGCGCGACATCCGCTGGTGATCGTCGGCGCGCGCGGCTGGCTGAATGCGGAACTGGAGCAGTCACTGGCGCCGCTCGAGGCGCGTGGTGAGGCACGGCGACTGGGCTACGTCGCCGAGGATGAGCTTCCGCTGATCTATGCGGGCGCGCACTCGTTCGCGTTCCCATCGCTCTATGAGGGGTTCGGTTTGCCGGTCCTCGAAGCAATTGCCAGCGGGGTTCCCGCGCTGACCTCCAACGTGTCCTCGTTGCCTGAAGTCGCTCGCGATGCGCAGGGATCGATCGCACTGAACGTCGATCCGCTCGACGAGACGGCGCTGCGCGAGGGTCTGGTGACCCTGTTCGGCGATGAGGATTGGCGACGCTGTGCGATTGCGCGCGGGGTGAGGCGTGCAGGCGAACTGACCTGGGCGCGCTGCGTCGAGGAAACGGTGGTGGTCTACCGCGACGTCATTGCGCGGACCTGAGTCACACCTCGGCGATCGGCTGCATTGAACTGCGCGTGCGTATCGCTATAGGCTGAAGAAATTGCCTGGAAACCTCTTCAATGACCCGACTGCAATTTCGCTGGCTTGCGAGCCTTGCGGCGCTCGTTGCCACGCATGCGTTCGCGCAAGCGCTGCCCGAGCCGAAGCCGACCGAACCGTCCGCCACGGCCGCTGCGGCTCCCGTCTCGGCGGCGGCGGAGGGCATCTATGCGGCGACGCGGCCGAGTCTCCTGCAGATCCGCACGCTGGTGGAGGCTGCAGGTCGGCAGTCCTCGATCGGATCCGGGTTCCTCGTCGCGGCCGACGGGCTGGCCATCACGAACTACCACGTGGTCTCTCAGTACGCGCTGGAGCCCAAAACCTATCGCCTCGAATTCGCGCGGCCGGACGGCATGCAGGGTCCGCTGACCTTGCTCGCGATCGACATTGCGAACGACCTCGCGGTGGTCAGGCTTGCCGGTTCGGATCTTCCCCATCTGGCGTTTGATCCGGTTGCGGTGGCGGGCGAGTCGCCGCGTGGCGAGCGCGTCTATGCAATGGGCAATCCGCTTGATCTCGGATTCACCATTGTCGAAGGCACCTACAACGGGCTGGTCGAGCGCAGCTACACCGAACGCGTGCATTTCACCGGCGCGATCAACCCGGGCATGAGCGGTGGCCCGGCGGTCACCGACGGCGACAAGGTGGTCGGCATCAACGTCGCCAAGCGTCTGGATGGCGAACTCGTCAGCTTTCTCGTTCCAGCGCGCCACGCAGCGGCGCTGCTCGCGCGCGCGCGAAAGGATCCGCCGATCGATCTTTTGCAGGTGCGCGAAGAGATCGACCGCCAGCTGATCGCGTGGCAGGCCGGCTTTTACCAGGGCCTCGATGCACAGGGTTTTCGTGCAACGACGTTTGGTCCGTACCAGGCGCCGGAAAGCGCGTCGACCTGGTTCAACTGCTGGGCGCGCACCAATGCCGAGCAGACGCCGAAGCCGCGTGCGCAGATGGACAGTTCCAGCTGCACGTCGCAGAGCTCGCTCTTCATCGCCGGGGATTTCGACAGCGGCCGCGCCGAGCTGTCGCACGCGTATGTGCGCAGCACCGACCTCAACGCGTTCCAGTTCGCCGCGTTCCTGTCGCAGTATTACGGTTCGGCGTCGATGGCGCGCTCGTGGTCGCGCAAGCGGCTCACCGAGCCCGCATGCCACGAGGATTTCGTCGCACCCGCGGACCCTGCAATGGCACCGGTGCTGCGCGCGGTGTGGTGCGCTCGCGCCTACCGTGATTTCGCCGGCCTCTACGACGTTGCGCTGACCACGGTCACGCAGGACCGCAGCCGCGAGGCGCTGGTGTCGCGCCTGGTGATGCAGGGCGTCAGTTACGAGAACGCACTGGCGCTCGGCAAGCGGTTCATGGGAGAGGTCACATGGACGAAGTGACCTGGATCGAAGTGCTGACACGCCAGCGGGACGTCGCATCACGCCAGCGCTTCGACGGACGCAACATCATCACGATCGGACGCGCTTACGACAACGACGTGGTCGTCGATGACGTGCACGTCGCTGCGCATCATCTGCGTCTTGCGCGCGGCGACGACGGCGTGTGGATCGCCGAGGACCTCGGCAGCATCAACGGCGTTCGTCTGGAGGGAGCGCGCGTGATGCGCGGGCCGATCGTTCTCGACGGTTCGGGCACGTTGCAGATCGGCGCGACGTTTGTACGTCTGCGCACGTCCTCGCAGCCGGTCGCCGCGGAACTGCCGCTGGTGCGTGGCACGCCGCGTTGGCCGATCGCGCTGGCGTGTTTCGCGTTCGTGCTCGGCGTCGCATTGCTCGACCTGTGGCGCGCCGAGACAGCCGAGCCGAAGCTGATTCGCTATCTGTCACCGGTGCTTGTGCTCGCCGCGGTCGTTGCCGCATGGACCTGCGTGTGGAGCGTGCTTTCGCGCATCCTGACCGGGCACGCGCGCTTCGGAACGCATCTGCTGGTGATCTGCGCCGGCCTTGCGCTGTACACGATGTATGACGAATCCAGCGAACTGGGTGCGTTCGCATTTTCGTGGACGGCACTTGCGCGCTCGGTGTACATCGGCGCGTGGGTGGCGTTCGCGGCGGTGTGTCTTGCGCACCTGCGCGTGCTCGGTCGCGCGCATCTGCCGATCAAGGTGGCGGCCGTGATCGCGCTGGCGGCTCTTGGTGTCACCGTGCAGACGCTGAAACTGTCGGAATGGCGCGCGACCTACGGTCAGGCATCGACGCTGGAGCGACTCGAACCGCCGTCGATCCGCATTGCACGGCCGCAATCGCAACCTGTGTTCTTCACCCGCAGCGCCGATCTGCGCGCCGCCCTCGATCAGGCCCGTAGCCAGGAACCCGAAGGTGACGCGGCCGCGGACGAGTGAGTCGTTCGCCGCAGCAGGAGTGAATGCGCTGGGAAAAAGGCGCGAACAGCAGCTCGACCGGGGGTCAGTGCGCGTTGCCCGGCGCGCCCGCTGCAGGCCCATCGAATCCGAGGATCTCGATCGTGTCTTCGGTGCGCACGGGAGTCTTCGCCGCCGGTTCGACTAGGCGCTTCCACCATGCCGACCAGCGCGACTGCGCTGCAGGCAATGTCGACTCGGCGGACATGTCGACCGAGCCGATTGCATCGCGTCCGGTGGTCGGCGACGACGCGTAGATGCGCGCCGTCGCAATCGTGCCGGATGGCGTCAGGGGCAGCGGCAGGCGAAAACGCGTGTCGTTCGAGTGGTAGGTCGACGAGACGAGCCTGGCGCCTTTGTCGTCGAGCCAATCCACTGCGACGTTTCCGTCGAACCGGTTCTGGCCAAGATCGATCAGGATTCCGCGATTCCAGCGGTCGCCATCGACCATTGTCCGGGCGACGTCGCGTGGGCGTTCGAGCACCACGGCCGGATCGCCGAGCAGGTTGTACATTTCCACCAGGGTGCGATCCGGCGATCCCTTCTTTGCACGGACGATCGCTTCGCCGATGGTTGCGCCCGGCTGCAGCAGTTCATGCATCACCGCGGTGCTGTAGGCCGGGGACGGCGTGTTGCGCCAGGACGCAGCAAACACAGCAATGGCTCCCTTGCCCGGTTCGCGCAGGAACCGTTCGCCGATCGAATCCTCGGTTGGGTTGTCAAACGGCGCCGAATAGCAGGTCATCGACAGCACCATCGGCAGCAGCGCGCCGTTCTTCAGCGAGGAGACGTCGTCGAGCGTGAAGAGGTCGGCATTCTTGCGCAGGTCCACCGGGCCGGTACGCCAGATGTAGCGCCCGCCATGGCCGATGAAATGCACCAGCAGCCGCCCTTCGTCGATGCCGTCGCGGATCGCCGTCTGATGCAGCGCGTTTTCGGTTTCCTTCGGGCTCGCGTAGACCTTGTCGGCGAGGAAGCCGTCTTTCCCCAGCGACTTGGCGATCGTGTCCGAGGCCTGCTTGAAGCCTTCGATTTCGTCGGTGATGAACATGACGTCGCGCCGCCATGCGCCCAGTTGCGGCGTCGATATGTAGGCAATGGTCTTGTCGACAATCGCCTTCACTTCAGCGGGCTCGATCACCGGGAATCGACCGACGGCAACCACCGGATGCCAGTCGTCGCCATTCACCGCGCCGAACCAGTTGTCGCTTGCAGACTGACCTTCCGGCGATGGGTACTGCCAGGTCGGAATCAGGTTGCGATCGGCGAGAGATGCAGTCTTTTCCTTGTACTGCGAGCCGGGCACCGCACCGAAATGACCGGGAAACAGCAGTTCCTGGTCGGTCCACTTCGCGTAGTTGAGATCGTTGTAGGTGTCGTGACGGATGTCGAAACTGGCATCGCCGACGAGCAGCAGGAAGCGCGGCTTGCGCGCCAAATCGCGCGTCGCCGCGGCGACCAGATTGCGGATCGCCTGAGGATGCGTGATGCCGTGGTTGAACTGGTCGTACACCCGATCGACATCGAGCACGGCGACTTTCAGACCCCGTTTCTCGTGAAACTGCGCAAGCGGCCGAATCGCATCCATGAGTTTCGGATGCGCGACGATGAGGTAGTCGAAGCCATCGCCGGATCCACGCCAATTCTGTTGGGCGACGGCGCGCATCGAACCGGGTTGCGCGAATTTTCCATCGATGGCCGGGTAAAGATCGGTATCCGCCGGCGCTGCCGCAAACGCGTAACGCCCTGCGGTCGTTGGCTTGCCGGGCCGACGCACGCCGTCGCTGCCGTACAGCACAGGATCGCCCGCACCGCGGTAGCCGAGCTGCAGCGCGCCTGGCGCCCCGTCGCGCACCGAAAACGACTGCGCACCGGCATCCAGATCGCCGGTGATCGGGTAGCGTGCTTCCACCCAGTTGAACATCACCACGTCGACCGCGATGACCGCAGGCGCCCACGGCAGCGGCCGCTTGGGAACGCGCAACGTCAGAACGTTGCCTGCGGCGTTGAGCATCGATGAAGGAACCGCCAGATCACGCCGCACTTCATCGCGTCCGTTCCACGCCAGCGGTGCCAGCGCGTGACCATTCACGCTGATCTCGACGAGGTGATCGTCCGGCTTGGAAGCTTTTTCCTTCGCGGGCGGCGCCACCTCCGACAAGCCGCGCAAGTCGAGCGTCAGCTTCACGCTGCCGCCGCGCGTGTCGAGATCGGGCAGATCGAAGCGCGTCTCGAACGGCTTCGGATCGACATGCGTCAGCTTGGCCCATTGCCAGACATCGGCCTCCTCGCCAGGCTTCTGCTGCGCCTGGTCGAGGCGGATCATCAGATTTTCCTGCTCGACGTGGGTGACCCGCTCGAGGGCGGCGTGTCCGTCATCGGCGGGGTCGGCGTCGCGGATGCGCGCGTGCGCGCCAGGCGCCGCGCCCAGAAGGTAGACATTGTTCACGCTGAACGCGTCGTACCAGCTTTCCGGGCCGTGCAGTGGCAGGCCGATCCATTCGAGATGGTCGCCATCGGCGAAACGATCACCCTTGGCCACCACACGGATCGGCACTTCGCGACCGCCTTGGCTGAGCGCGAGGTCGGCGACCGCACAATCGGCCAGGGCGGGCTGCTTCGCCGCGATCGCCGCATGATCGAGCGCATACACGCCCGCATGCTCCAGCTCGATGTGCAGCTGGCCGCTGCAGGCAAGAAGGGGCAGGGGCGCGGCGGAAACAAGCAGCGCGGAGGCGCGAATCAGCAATCTGGGGAGCATGGCGGCATGAATGCGTGGCGGCGCAGGGCGCACTGCCGGAGTGGGAGGTAACAGGAAAGGCTACCGCCCTGTTGCCGGCGCCGCAACCGCCGCAGGACCGTAGTAACGCTCCAGCAGCGCCGCGACCGCGGGCATCGCGCTGCGCAACGTACCCGGGTCGGAGAAATGCAGCTCGCTGGTCACTGCGAAGAATTCGTCGACGCTTTCGGCGGCATACGGATCCACCTGCGTTTCACGACCTCGCTCGACCGCGCGCACGAAGCCGTCGTACGCCGCCTGCATGATGCCGACCCACTCACTTCGTCGAATGGTCGATGGAAGCCGAGGCGTGCCGTTCATCGCGCCATCGCGCATGTCGAGTTTGTGCGCGATTTCATGCACGACCACATTGAAGCCGT
>NZ_JBDSWZ010000091.1:0-19529 GCF_039926425.1 Dokdonella sp. | reverse complement strand
ATGCTCTATCGATGGTTCACGAAGAGCATCGCGGCTGAAGCCGCTCGCACAGATCCACCTTTGATCGTCGCGCACGCGCGCTGTCCATTTACATCGCTTCGATGTCGCTGCATTGTGAGCGTCGCATGCGTTCGACTGCCCAGATTCACGGAGCCATTGAGTGAGCCCACCCATCAACGTCGCCGTCCATGGTGCAGCTGGACGCATGGGGCAATCCATCCTTCGTCTGCTCGGCGACTGCGATGACCTGTCCGTCGTGGCGGTGATGGTGCGCCCTGGTAGCAGCCTCGACGGCATTGCGGTTTCCGTCGCGCAGTCCGCGCTTCTGCATGCATCGTCTCTCGACGACGACCTGCATCCGCAGGTGCTCATCGATTTCAGCAATGCAGCCGCGTTCGACGGCGCACTCGCGCTTGCAGTGAAACGACGCATTGCATTCATCAGCGGCACGACCGGCCTCGATGCGCGCCAGCGCGACGCACTCGATCGGGCAGCGGCGATCATCCCTGTGCTGTGGAGCGCGAACTTCAGTCTCGGTGTGGCGGTGCTCGCACGGCTGGTCGCGCAAGCCGCCAAAGCGTTGCCGGGCTGGGACTGTGAGATTGCCGAATCGCACCACAGTGGCAAGAAGGATGCGCCGTCGGGCACCGCAATCGCTCTTGGTCGCGAAGCGGCTGCAGCGCGCGGGCAGGACTTCGACCGCGTTGCCCAACTCTCTGGTTCGGGCAACGATGCGCCGCGGATGGTTGGCGAGATCGGCTTCGCAGTGACGCGTGGCGGCGACATCGTTGGCGAGCACACGGTGCTCTTCGCGACCCGGGGCGAGCGTATCGAGCTGACCCATCGCGCGACCGACCGCGACATTTTTGCGCGCGGCGCCATCGAAGCGACACGCTGGATCGCGGGCAGGGACGTGGGGCGCTACACCGTGTCGGATGTCGTCGCCGGTTCCTCCGCGTAACAATCCGTCAACGCGTCACCCGACGATCGTGCATAAAAAAGGGGGCGCTGATGGCGCCCCCAAAGGAGAGTTCGTTTCGGCGAGACCAGCCTTAGAAGTAGACCTGCGCGCGCAGTTCGAACACGCGCGGATCCACATCGGCGTCGCCGTTGACCGGTGCGCCGTAATGCTTGGTGCTCTGGGCCCAAATGTAGTTGGCCTGGAATTTCAGATGCTGGCCGAGATACCAGTTCGCACCGACAGTGATGTCGTTCTGCTTGCCGCCAAGCACCGGGCCGTCGTTGAGATCAAGCTGGCTGTAGCGCGCAGCGATTTCGAACGCTCCGTAGTCGTGGCTCGGGCGCACATTGCCGATCGAGCCCTTGCTGTACGGACGGCTCTCGCCGGTCAATACCCACGAACCCTGGATGTAATAGCCATCTCCGGTGAAGCTCGGCTTCCCCTTGGGATCTGCGCTGAAGGTCAGGTATTCACCCTGCACCAGCAGCGGCCCGTGAATCCACGCGCCTTCAAATCCGACGCGATCGATCGTGCCGGGCAAACTGAGCTTTCCAGTGTCGATCAGCCGGGTGCCAATCAGGCCTGCTTCGGGCTTTGCACGGAACTGTGCGGACGGATTTGAGACGATCCCGCGACCATCCGTGGTTGCATCGCGATCTTCCTGCGACGCGGCGATGCCGAGATGGAACACTTCACTTTGTTCGCGCGAGCCGGCGCCCGGCTGGCGGTTGACCGGATTCCACACGACGCGCGCGGCGGGGCCGTCACCATCGTTGTCACCGCCAAGGTCGCCGCCGCTGAAATACGCCGCGTAGAGCAACCAGTTCGGAATGCCGGTGTAGGTCCAGTCGAAGCCGATTCGGCGTCCCATGTTGGTGGCCTGCACCGGAAGCGCGCGTTCGAGGAACGTAGTGGCGCTCGAGCTGATCGTTTCTTCCCAGCCGACCGGGGTCTTGAACTGGCCGACGCGGAAATCTCCGACCTGCTTGTTGCTGTAGCGGATGAAATTGTCGATCCACTGGCCGTGGACACCCGCACCCGACGGTGTGGTCTTGAATCCGCTCACCGTGAAGTCGTAGCCGATGTTGAAGTCCCAACCGCCCGGCAGCTTGCCGTAGAAGTTGAATTCCTTGCGGCGCCACGCGTTCGCGTCGGACAGGAGTTCCTTCCCCGTGCGCGGATCGGTCGTGTCACCACTGAACTGGTTGAGCTCGTACTGGTACAGACCCTTGAACCCGAATTCGTATCCATCGGCGGGCTTGTACTTGGTCGGCCAATCATTGAGCCAGTCGTAGGCCATGGCGTTGGTGCCATAGGCGCAGAAAAGAGTGGCGGCAATCGCGTGTCGCAGTTTCATCGGAGTCCTCGGAGAGTGCGGCTGAACTGGCGCGCAGTCTGGTGGCCTCTTGTTACGGTCCGATGACGGTTCAACAGGTTTTTAACGCTGTCTCGTTGTTACGTCGCCGCGCACTGCGGTTGCGGACGTGACGAATCGCTCGGGACTCTGTCACAAGTGCTTGATATGACATTGATGAGACAGATCGATGATGGCGCATGCTTCATCGCGCGGTTGAACACAGGGCGACGATCACTTCCATGGGAGGGGCATCAGCCCCGATGCTCTTGCGGGTCTTTCCACAGAACGCCATCGCATCCGAAGCCACTCCCACGAACGCGTGCGCATTCGGACGTGTCGGTTGTCATGCGATGTCCATTCAAATCCAGGTCGTCGACGCCAGCGCGCTACGCATTTGCCGGCGTCTTGTGCCGGTACGCGCACAGATCGTTGATTGCGCAGACGGGGCAAGCCGGTTTGCGCGCCTTGCACACATAGCGGCCGTGCAGGATCAGCCAGTGGTGCGCGTCGTGACGGAATTCTTGCGGGACTACCCTGACCAGCTTGTCCTCGACCGTGCGCACATCGTCGCCCTTCGCCAGACCAGTGCGGTTCGCGACCCGGAAAATGTGCGTGTCGACCGCGATCGTCGGCTCGCCGAACGCGGTGTTGAGCACCACGTTCGCGGTCTTGCGGCCGACGCCTGGCAGCGCTTCGAGCGCTTCGCGTGAGTGCGGAACGTCGCCGCCGTGCTTGTCGACGAGAATCCTGCATGTCGCGATCACGTTCTTCGCCTTTGCGTTGAACAGACCGATCGAGCTGATGGAGGCCTTGAGGCGCGCCTCGCCCAGATCGAGGATCTGTTGCGGCGTATTGGCGACCGCATAGAGCTTCTTCGTCGCCTTGTTGACGCCGACATCGGTCGCCTGCGCCGACAGGATCACCGACACCAGCAATTCGAACGGCGTGGTGTAGTCGAGTTCGGTGGTCGGGTGCGGATCGAGTTCGCGCAGGCGGCGGAACAGTTCGATCACCTGTTCGCGCTTCATGCGTCGGATGGGTCCGGCATGCGCCCGGCGCGCTTTGCCTTGCCGCGGGCGATGGCATCGAGAACGGCGCTTCGGCTCAGGGGCTGCGATGCGTTGATTGTCGTAGGAGCGGCTTCAGCCGAGTTGCTTTTGCTCGGAATTCCGGAAACCATCGCGGCTGAAGCCGCTCCCACCGAGTCAACATCGGCTGCGCGCGCAAACCTTCGCTCTCTATTCTCGTAACGTGAGCGCGCGCGCGCTGCCGTTTCGAGCACCTGCGAGCGTGGGGGCGGAGTCGTCCCGATCGGCACCAGTGCAATGCAATCGACCGGGCATGGCGGCAGGCACAGTTCGCAACCCGTGCATTCCGCCGCGATGATCGTGTGCATGCGTTTCGCCGCGCCGACGATTGCGTCGACCGGGCAGGCCTGGATGCACTTGGTGCAGCCGATGCACACGTCTTCGTCGATGATTGCGACGAGGGCCGGCTGCTCCAACCCATACGTCGGATCGAGGGGGACGGGCGAGCGACCGGTGACGCGGGCGAGTGCCTTCACACCATCGGCTCCGCCGGGTGGACAGCGGTCGATTCCTGCGTTCTCGTTGGCGATTGCATGCGCGTACGCGGCACAGGTCGGGTATCCGCAGCGCGTGCACTGGGTTTGCGGAAGGACGGCGTCGATGCGGTCGGCGAGGGACATGTTGTGTGGATTGTAGCGAGGCTTGCCGGCGGGCCGGTGCGTAGCGGGCGAAACCCGGAGGAGGAGACGCTTGGATGCGCCGCGCCGGGAACGGTGGCAGCACGGGGTGCGCCCAAAGGGCGAACCGTCGCTTCCGTCGCGGACGCGTCGGGCGCGCGTTTTCGCCGCGCTTCTAGTTCAACGCACGCAGGTCGGCGATCACCCCGTCGCGCAACGCGGAGATCGCGCGGGTCACGGATTCTTCCGCTTGAGCGTCGCCGGTGTCGAGCTTGTCGACGTTCTCCTGCCACGCAGCGAACACCGCGTGCCCCTGCGTGTCCACGTTGACGGAAACCAGGGTCGACATGTCGCGGATCACGGTGACCTTGCCCCAGCCGCTCAGCCGGTTTTCGTCGCTGTGATCTCCGCCATAGTAGCGCCGGTCGGCGATTTCCTGCAGTTGGCCAAGCGTTTCCAGCACCATGAATCCGGCGGCCCGCGTGTTGCGATGGGCTTCCGTGGTCTGGTTGCGCCACGTGTTGTAGCTGGTGCCGAACAGCGCGACCGTCAGGCTGATCAGCGCGACGGCATTGCGCCGGACGCTCGCGATGAATTGTCGCCGGAAAGGCACGGTTTCATGCGGCTCGGCCATGATGCGCTCGTGGCATTCCGTCGAACGGCGCTACTTGACCTGCATCCCTGCCGTCGCGCCGCTGTCGGCGTCGAGCAGGAAGAGATCGGCTCCACCGCTGCCTGCCGACAGGATCATGCCTTCGGACACGCCGAAGCGCATCTTGCGCGGCGCGAGGTTGGCGATGAACACGACGCTGCGCCCGACAAGCTTTTCCGGTTCGCCATACGCTGCGCGAATGCCCGAGAAGATCTGACGCGTGCCGAGATCGCCCGCATCCAGTTCGAAACGCAACAGTTTGTCCGACCCTTCGACGAAGTCGCACGCGACAACCTTGGCGACACGCAGGTCGAGTCTGGCGAAGTCGTCGATGGAAATCGGCGCTGCGGCAGCGTCCGGCACGGGCGCCGCAATCGGGGACTTTGCAGGAGCGGCTTCAGCCGCGATGCTCTTGTCCTGTCCGGCGGTTTTCGGCGCGATGCCTGCCGCGGCTGAAGCCGCTCCCACAACCGAGTTGGCAGGCTGGAGCGATTCTTTGGAGGCTTCGATCATGGCGGCAATCTTCGCAGGTTCGATTCGGGACTGGAGCATGGCAAAGGGCCGAAGAGACGTTCCAAGGAGCGGGTCGTCGACATCCGAGAACCGCTTGAACTCGACACCGAGAAATTCCTCAGCCCGCTTCACCGTCGAGGGAATGATCGGTTTGAGATAACACGCAGTGGCACGGAAGATGTTGATCGCCAGCGTGCAGACGCGATGGAGGTCATCACGGCGTGCCTCGTCCTTCGCAAGCGACCACGGCTTCTGTGTCGCGATGAAATCATTCGCAACGTCGGCACTTTGCACCAGCAGGCGGGTGACGGCTGCGTAGTCCCGTTGCTCATACAATTTCACGCACGGTCGCAGCAATTCCGCCACGGTTCGGTCGTAGCGATCGCTGGCGACTGTGCCTTCCTCCTCATCCAGCGAGTCGCAGAGCTTGCCGTCGAAGAACTTCTCGATGAATCCGGCGCAGCGGCTCGCGATGTTCACCCACTTGCCGACCAGGTGCGAATTCACCCGCTCTTCGAACGCCTTCAGGTCAAGGTCGAGATCTGCCAGCGTCGGCCCGAGCAACGTCGCGAGGTAGTAACGAAGATAGTCCGGGTCGAGATGATCGAGGTAGGTGCGCGCATTGACGAACGTCCCGCGCGACTTGGACATCTTCGCGCCATCGACGGTGAGGAAGCCATGCACGTTCACCGCCGTCGGCGTGCGCAGGCCTGCGCCATGCAACATCGCCGGCCAGAACAGCGTGTGGAAGTACACGATGTCCTTGCCGATGAAATGCACCATCTCGGTGTCGGCCGTATCGGCGCGCGTATAGCGCTCGAAGTCGGTGACCGACAGATCCGCTTTCTTGCCGCTTTCGCACAGTTCCTTGAACGTTGCGAGATAGCCGACCGGTGCATCGACCCAGACGTAGAAGAACTTGCCCGGCTCGTCGGGAATTTCGAAACCAAAGTACGGCGCGTCGCGTGACACATCCCAGCTGCGCAGGCCGTCGGCGAACCATTCCTGCAGCTTGTTCACGACTTCGCTTTGCAACTTGCCGGCATCGCGGCGTTCGATCAGCCACGCTTTCAGCATCTCTTCGAAGTTCGCGAGCTTGACGAACAGGTGGTTCGATTCCTTCTCGACCGGCGTTGCTCCGGACACGACCGAATACGGATGGATCAGGTCGGTCGGGTTGTACGTCTTGCCACACACCTCGCACGCGTCGCCGTACTGGTCCAGGCTGTGGCAGTTCGGACATTCGCCCTTGATGAAGCGATCCGGCAGGAACATTTCCTTCTGCGGATCGAACAACTGCTTCACTGGACGCGATTCGGTGTGGCCGCCCGCAACGAGCGCCTTCCAGATTCGCGCCGTGAGATCGCGATTGGCGGCACTGTCGGTGGTCGAGTAGTGGTCGTACTCGACGCCGAAATCGCGCAGGTCCGCGGTGTGTTCTTCCCACACCCGCGCAATCAGCGCCTGCGGCGTGGTGCCTTCGCTCTCGGCGCGCAGCATGATGCCGCTGCCGTGTGCGTCATCGGCGCAGACGAAATGGACCGTGTGGCCGGCCATGCGCATCGCGCGCGTCCAGATGTCCGACTGCACATGCTCGACGATGTGTCCGAGGTGGATGCGGCCATTTGCGTAGGGGAGCGCCGAGGTGGCGAGGATGTTCCGTGTCGGCGCAGTCATGCGTCGTGAGCTTCCGCTGATGGATGCAGCTTGAAATTATGACACGCCTTCGCTGGCGTCGATGCGACGCCTGCCGGTTGATCGGTTGGTATAGTCCGCGCTACCGCGCCGGCGCGCCCGTTGAATGCATGAGGGATGCCGACGCACGTTCCTTGCGGCCGAGGCCGCGCGACACACTCCTGCTGGTACCCAAGCGCGCCGATGACCCCCACGCAGATCGACTCCAGTGACTCCCGGCCGCTCGAGGTTCTCGGAATCGGCCCCGACGAGGAACGGATCTATCGCGTGCTGCTGGTCAAAGGCGCGGCCACCGCTGCCGAGGCCTCCGAGGAACCGCGGTTCACGTTGCGCAAGACGCAACGCCTGCTCGATGTGCTCGAGTCGAAAGGACTCGCGACGCGCTCGCCGGAGCGGCCACCGCGCTACCGACCGGCCCCGCCCGACATCGCCATTCAGGCGCTCACCATGCACCTGCAGCAATCGATGCAAAGGGCACAGGGAATGATTCGGGAGCTGCAGCAGCTGGCCGCGGCCGGCCCGCAGATCAAGCAGGAGCAGATCATCGAATTGGTCAGCAGTCGCGATGCCGGCCGACTGCTCTTGGCGCAGGTCCACGGTTCGGCCGAGCACGAAATCGATGTCTTCGTTCGCGCCCCCGTGCTGTACACATCGCTCAAGAGTTCCGAACCCGACGAAATTCAACGCATCGTGCAGGCGCGTGGCGTGCGGGTGCGCACGATCAATGACGCGGAGATTCTGACGATCCCCGGTGCCCTCGAGCACATTCGCGCCCATGTCCTGGCAGGGGAGGCGGCGCGGGTCCTGCCGTCGCTTCCGTTCAAGATGGTCCTGGTCGACCGCCGGATCGCCCTGATCTTTCTCAATCCCGAGCAAGCCGACAATCCATTGATGCTCGTACGTTATTCCGCATTGCTCGAAGCCTTCTACACGATGTTCGAAATTCTCTGGGACAAGGCGGCACCCATCACGTTCGCGAGTTCAGGGACAGCGACCATCGGTGACTCGCGAGCGGGTCTGTCGGCCGAACTCGAACAATTGCTGCCGCTGCTCACCGCGGGACTCAACGACAAGACAATCGCGCATAAGCTTGATGTTTCCGAACGCACGGTGGCGCGCCGGATCGTCGACCTGCTGAAAGTGCTCGGCGCGAGAACCCGATTTCAGGCGGGATGGCTTGCCGCCATCCGTGCCAAATCGCCGCCGATGTCGAGTCAGAAGCCAAGGCCGCGTTCGCGGCGTTGAACCAAGCTGCGCGAGTGGTGGTCGCTCCGCGTGCTTGCGGCCAACAACCCGGTGTTCCGGTCGGTTTCGGAAAGCGATCTGGTTTGTCTGATCAAGACATGGCGTAGATCAGACAGAAAACGCGTAGACACGCTTGCGATCAAAAGCCGACACTCCAATCGTGTGCTCGCCACCGGATCGTGCGGGCGCCAAGCCATCGTTTCGCCTCGCACGCTGCGGATCGGCGCAAAGTCGGTCGGGATCGTTCAGCACATCGTGCACAACGATTCCGGGCACGCTTTCCGATCGCCGCTTTTCCTCCGCTTCAGACACTCGAAAGGAAACACAATGACCGTCCTGTCCGTCGACTACTTGACCGCGCGCAGCAGTGTCCGGAACGGGTGGCGTCCCGCTGCATCCCGCTTCCTGGCCATCGGTGTCGGGTCCTTCATTGCTCTTTCGTTTGGTGGCCCGCCGCGGGTCGCGTCGGCAGCCCTTCCGGATCGTCCGGTCGGCAACTACGTCACCAATGGTCCGGTGCGGGCCGGCGCGCAGGCAGGCAACACGATCTACAACGGCGGATCGTTCGATCGGATCGGGCTTCGCACCGGTCCCGGCGTCGAAGTGGGTCCCGACGGATCGCAGCACGCAGGCTTGCCGGAGATCGCCGGGTCAGGACCGAGCGCGTTCATCGGCTTCGGTGGTGGATTGAATAAGGTCATCGCCGACGGTGCCGGCGGCTGGTACGTGGGTGGTCTGTTCACGCATGTCGGGGATCTGCCACGTACCAATCTGGCGCACATCCTCTCCGATCACAGCGTCGACCCCAATTTCCACCCTGTCGTGGATGATGCGGTCCACGCGCTCGCGCTCTCGGGTTCCACGCTGTACGCAGCCGGCTCTTTCACATCGGTCGGCGGCCAGACACGTAATCACATCGCAGCACTCAACGTCGCCGACGGAAGTCTCACCGCATTCAGTCCGAATGCGGACATGGATGTGGAGACGTTGGCGTTGTCCGACGATGGTTCGATCGTCTATGCCGGTGGCCGGTTTACGACCATCGGAGGTCTCGCTCGTCCGTCGCTCGCTGCACTCGACCCGGCCAGTGGCTCCGCCATTGCGTCCTTCAATGCGAACGTGGCCGGTGCCAACGACACCGGCGTCGTCGTTACGCTCGCCGTCGCCGGCTCCACGCTGTACGCAGGCGGATCTTTTGCGGCGATGGGCGGGCAACCGCGCACGAACATTGCGGCGGTGAGTCTCGGTGGAGCGAACGACGGCGTCGCGGTGCCAGGCTTCAACCCGGACCCCAGCTATTTCCAATGCGGCGCATGCGCGCAAATTTTCGGAATCACGGTATCGGGGTCATCCGTATTCGTCGGAGGTCTGTATGACACGATTGCAGGCCAGGCACGGTCCAACCTTGCAGAGCTCAATCGCGTCGATGGCACGGCCACGTCATTCGATCCGCATTCCAACAACACGATCTTCAACATGGTGATCTCGGGATCCACCATGTATATCTCGGGCGGCTTCAATTCCCGAGACGGGTCACCGTCGATCGGAGGGCAGCCCCGCAACTACGTCGCGCAACTCAACCTCGCCGACGGTTCCGCGACTGCGTTCAATCCGAACCCGAACAAGCTTGTTTTATCGATCGGCGTTGCAAATTCGGACATCTATCTTGGCGGCTACTTCAGTTCTCTCGGGGGCGTCGTACGCAAGGGCGTTGCGGCGCTGAATGCGGCAGATGGCTCTCCCACCAGCTTCGACACGGGGCCGGGCAGTGTCGATGAAGATCCGCAGGTCACCGCGCTCGCCGTGGCCGATTCGACCCTCTATGTCTCGGGATATTTCTCGACCATGGGTGGACAGCCGCGCGCCGGCATCGCCGCGCTCGATACGACCACCGGCATGGCGACCGGCTGGGATCCGGGCACCGACGGGATCATCCTGTCGTTGGCCGTGTCGGGTTCCACCGTGTACGCCGGCGGCAGCTTCTTCAACCTGGGAGGGCAACCCCGTACCTTCCTCGGCGCGATCGATGCCGCGAGTGGCGCGGCGACCTCGTGGGATCCACAGGCGAACAACGAGGTCGACGCCCTCGTGGCGAAAGGTCCCCTTCTCTATGTCGGCGGCAATTTCACCCAGATCGGAGGACAGGCCCGCAACAAGCTTGCCGCGCTCAGCGCAGCCGATGCAGCCGCCACGGACTGGGATCCCGACGCGACCGAACTGGGCAACGTCCTTGCGCTAGCCATTTCCGGCACGACGATCTACGCCGGCGGTAATTTCACCTCGATCCACGGCGTGCCGCGGACCAACATGGTGGGGATCGGCGAAAGCGATGGCGTGCCGACGCCATTCGATCCCCAAGCCAGTGACCCGGTAACGGGTGGAGGCGTTTCGTCGATCGCCGTTTCCGGAAAGGTCGTCTACGCAGGCGGATCCTTCAGCACGATTGGCGGCCAGCCGCGCAACATCCTCGCGGAGTTGAACGACGACGACGGCAGCGCCACGGACTTCAACCCGAACGGCCATCCCGGCGCCATCGTTCAAGCGCTCGCGGTTACTCCAAACGGCACGCTCTACGCGGGTGGATCGTTCGTCACGTTCGACTCCGCCTATCAACAGGGAATTGCCATCTTCCAGTCGGACGTTATTTTCAATGACGGATTCGAGGGTCCGTGAAGCCCGCGGCCGAGGAGCTCCAGGATCGCCAGGCGTCAACCCGAAAGCGAGTTGCCGCCGCGCTCCCTGATGGAAGTCACTGCCCCGACACGCGAAGCGAGGTGACCGTCGTTTACCGTGCCCCCGGTCTGTGTTGCTAAGGAGCCTTGCGCTCCCAAACCTGCGAGCGGCCGAGCATCGCGAAACCGACGTAACCGTGGACATCGAGTTTCTGGCCGTTGTCGGTGAGGGTGAGCTTCACCTTGTAGGTTTTGCCGTTCTTCGGATCGAGGATCTTGCCGCCGTCCCAGACGTCACCATCCTTCTGCACATCCCAGATGATCGTCATGCCTTCGATCGGCTGGTTCTTGCGATCGCCATCGCACTCCTTGCAGACCGGATGCGGTCCCTGATCGGACTGCAGCACTTCGAGCACCTTGCCTTCGAGCTTGCCGCCCGTTTCGGTGATCTGCACGATCGACTTTGGTTTTCCGGTGGCGTCATCGATGCTGGTCCACGTGCCGACGGGGCTGATGTCAGCCGCCAGCGCGGGCACACCGATGGCCAGCGCGAGGGAGAGCAGGGCGGTTTGGCGAAAGTGCAGCATGGCGGAACTCCTGAAGGGGGTGGGTGCCGCTGCAACTTGCCGCTCCGATCAAGGGGCGTCAAGCCGCGCCGCAGCGCAATCGCGCTGGCATAATGCGCACCCTGCTTTCCGGTTCATCCCTCGAATGACGCAACTCCTCGAAACGCACGTCAGGGAGCTCCTGGCTGGCGTCACCGATCCGCACACCGGAATCGATCTGGTCACCAGCGGCGCTGTTCGCGGCGTCGGGATCGCCGGCGCTGATGTGTCGGTCGATATCCTGCTCGGCTACCCCGCGTTATCCGTGCAGGCGTCGATTGCCAACACCATCAAGAGAGCGCTTGAAGCCGATCCGGGAATCGCCCACGCCGCGGTCAGCGTTGCCTGTCGCGTGTTTGCGCACGAGGTGCAGCAGGGCTTGACCCCCTTGCCGGGTGTGAAAAACGTCATCGCGGTCGCGTCCGGCAAGGGCGGCGTGGGCAAGTCGACGGTCGCTGCGAATCTCGCGCTCGCACTGAAGGCCGAAGGTGCGAGCGTGGGCCTGCTTGATGCGGACATCCACGGCCCGAGTCAGGTGCGCATGCTCGGCCTGGTCGGGAAACCCGATACGACGGACGGCAAGCGGATCGAGCCCAAGCGCAACCACGGCATCCAGGCGATGTCGATCGGCCTGATGATCGAGGAAGACACCGCGATGATCTGGCGCGGTCCGATGGCGACCCAGGCATTGCAGCAACTCCTCGGCGAGACCAACTGGTCGGATCTCGACTACCTCGTGATCGACTTGCCGCCCGGCACCGGTGATATCCAGCTGACACTCTGTCAGCGCATTCCGGTGTCCGGTGCGGTGATCGTGACGACACCGCAGGACATCGCCCTGCTCGACGCCAGGAAAGGCCTGAAGATGTTCGAGAAGGTCAACGTGCCGGTGCTCGGCATCGTCGAGAACATGTCGACGCACGTGTGCTCGGCCTGCGGCCACGAAGAACACATCTTCGGCGAAGGCGGCGGCGTGCGGATGGCCGCGCAATACGACGTGCCGTTGCTGGGTTCGCTCCCGCTCGATATCCGCATCCGCGAGCAAGCCGACAGCGGCACGCCGACCGTGGTCGCGATGCCCGATTCGGATCTTGCCGCCCGTTATCGCGAGATTGCGCGCAACACCGCTGCGCGACTTGCGCTGCGCGCCCGCAACAAGGCGATCTCGTTCCCGAAGATCGTCGTGCAAAATACGTGACAACGGGGCATGCAGAGACCGGAATCGGGAATTGAAAAACGGTTCCTTCCTCATCTTCGCACGCCCATGACGACTGGCCTGAACCCATTCCCCCTTCTCGATTCCCGATTCCCATGTCAATAAAAAGCGACAGATGGATCCGCCAGATGGCGGAGCAGCAAAGGATGATCGAGCCGTTCGAGCGCGGCCAGGTCAAGGTCGAGGGCGATCGACGCCTGATCTCGTATGGCACATCGAGCTACGGCTACGACGTGCGCTGCGCCGACGAATTCAAGGTGTTCACCAACATCAACTCGACGATCGTCGATCCGAAGAATTTCGATTCGCGCAGCTTCATCGACGTGAAGGCGAACGAATGCATCATCCCGCCCAATTCGTTTGCGCTTGCGCGTACGGTCGAATATTTCCGCATTCCGCGAAAGGTGCTGACGATCTGCCTCGGCAAGAGCACCTACGCGCGCTGCGGCATCATCGTCAACGTGACACCGCTCGAGCCGGAGTGGGAAGGCCATGTCACGCTGGAATTTTCCAACACTACGACATTGCCCGCGCGCATCTATGCCAACGAAGGCGTTGCACAGATGCTGTTCCTCGAGTCTGACGAGGAATGCGAAACCAGTTACAAGGATCGCGGAGGAAAATACATGGGGCAGACCGGCGTGACGTTGCCTCATGCATGAGGCGTGAAGCATTCGCACGGTGCGGGTGCCCTGCGCAAAGGCTGGTGGTAGGCTTGGGCAGCGCTTGCAGCATCAATTGTCAATAACGCGTTATCGCACCCATCTGGAGTCGGCGGAACCATGCGGAGTTTTTCGATCGGATCGTCCTGCAAATTCATCGCGCTCGCCCTCACGGCAGTGCTGCTCGGAGCGTGTCACCGCGGCGGCAGCAAGCCCGATACCGTGCCCAATGCGAATATTCCCGCAGGCTTCGACCTCACGCTGATTGCGGACAAGGACACCCAGTTTGATCTGGATGGCGCGCCGCTGACCACTGAAGATCTCAAGAGTGCGCTGCGTTATCGACAGGAGGAGGCGCTGCCGATGGCGACCATCCTGCTGAAGCGCGGCGAAAAGGAAAAGATCAAGAACGAACACATCATCGCGTTGGCTCGGATTGCCTACCAGATGAAGTTCCGAGCGTTCATTGAGGAAAAGGACGAGATCTCCGAAATCAAGGCGGAGCTGAAGGAAGCAGACGCATCGCCGAGCAAGCAGGCCCCGGCCGCCAATGACGTGCCGCCGTCCAGATAGGCAGGCGTACCGCCGCCGTTGCGGCATCCATTGAATCTTCCGGGAGCGCTGGACCATGAACAACAAGATGATGCGTAGCGTGATTTTGGCGGTGGGATTCGCGGCCACGAGCCTTGCAGTCGCACGTTCGGACGTCCGTGACGGCAACGCGATGGTGGGGCCGGTCAAGGCCGACAAATACTCGATCGATGGATCAACCATGGGAAAGGCCGAACTGTATGGCTACATGGGCGACCTGCGCGATCGCGAGCACATCACCGGCATCGTGCTCAAGCGCGGCGGGAACGACGATCAGCGCCGTGTCATCGGGTCGATTGCGCGAACGCTCGAACTGAAAGCCTTCGAGCAGGATGGGCGCGACCTCAAGCCAATCGATTTGCCGGCCGTCGCGCCCCCGCCGCCTCCGATCGAGAACGCCGCTGCTCCAGCCGCCGCCGCCCCGCCGGCGGACGCCGACAGCAGTCATTGATCGATTGTCGGCGCGCGTCACTGTGCGAGCGGATGAGGGTGCGCCGGTTGTGCTGATCGATAGTGCCCCCATCACCTGCGCATGAATCGTCTTCGCGTTCCACTCGTTCTGGCGTGCGTGTTCGCCGCACATGGCGCCATTGCATTTTCAGCCAATCCTCTGCGGCTGATCACCGAAACCTATTCGGAATGGAAGGAGCGCCTGTTCGGCTCCGGCCACCCCACCCCCAAGGTGGTCGATGCGCCGGCGAGCGGGTCGATCGATTTGCAGCCCGGGCATCCTGTCCGCCTGAAGATTGGACCGCGAGCGCCGGAGCGGGATTTTCCGAAAGGAAAAAGTCGCTACCGCGTGATCGAACTTCCGGAAGAAGTCGAGCACGCTGCGTTGCGCATGCAGATCGCAACCGAGCGCAATGACCACGGCCACGGCAACATGGTGTTCAAGCCGTATTTCTACATGCTGGCGGCCGACGACACGCCGCAGGATCCGGTTGAGGCGAAACCGCTGCATCTGGATATTCGACCGTTCCGCCGCTCGCGTCTGCTCGGCTGTGTCACGCTCGACAAGGTCAAACGTTTCGCGGTCGCGACGCTCCCCGACGTGGTCGGAAAGTCGTATGAGTCGGAGGTGCGCGACGCCGTGAAGGCGGCAACGCCGGGTGGGTTCTACTACACGACCGATGCGGTCAAAGTGAAGCTGCCATATGCGGCCACCGGCACGCTGATTCTCGAGGTCACCGCGGAATCGAAGTCCGGCGAGGGCTGTTGAGTCGTCGCGCAAAGGCAATGCGAAAGCCTGAAACACGAAGAGGAGACGGGCAGATCAGGTGCTCTTTTCCGCGCATTCGTGCCCATCGTGGTTCAGTCGTTTGATCCGTTGGCTCCGACGACCATCTCAGTGGATCTCGCCACCCGCAGTGCGCACGTCGTGTGGCGTCAGAATGGCGCACGCAAGCGCGGCGCGCACTCCCTCGACCATCGTCTCCAGCGTCATGCTTGGCTGATCCGCGTTGCGGATGGCCTGTTCCGGCAGCCACGGGACATGGATGAAGCCGCCGCCTGTTCCGGCATGCCGATCGGCAATCAGATGGGCGAGCACAAAAAATGCCTGGTTGCAGACGAAGCTGCCTGCACTGAGCGAGACGCTTGCGGGAATGCCGAGCGCAGAAAGACGCGCAGCCATCGCCTTGACCGGGAGCGTCGAGAAATACGCACCCGTCGCTCCCGCGGCAATCGGTTCGTCGAGCGGCTGGACGCCCTCGTTGTCGGCAATGCGTGCGTCGATCAGATTGATCGCGACCCGCTCGATTGCAAGGCCGCTGCGGCCACCCGCTTGCCCGAGGCCCACCGCAAGTGCAGGGTGATGCGCATGGAGCAGCGATTCCAGCAGCGCAAGGGTGGGTGCGAACACCACCGGCAGGATCGCGCCGATCACCCGATGCCCTTCGATGTGTTCGCCGTCTAGTGCGCGCACGATTTCCTGCGAAGGATTGATCGTTTCACCGCCAAACGGTTCGAAACCGGTCAGCAGGATGGTTCGTTCGATGCTCATCGGAACGCGAGGAAGTAGAGCAGCACGATGTTCACTGCAAGCAGCGCGATCGCCGTGGGCAGTTGCGCGCGGATCACTCCGTACTGGTCGGGCAGTTCGAGCAACACCGCGGGGACAATGTTGAAGTTTGCCGCCATCGGCGTCATCAGCGTGCCGCAGTAGCCGGTGAGCATGCCGATCGACCCGAGCACGGCCGGGTCGGCGCCGTGGCGCAGAACCAGCAGAGGCAGTCCGATACCGGCCATCAACACCGGAAACGCGGCGAACGCATTGCCCATGATCACGGTGAACACGACCATTCCGAGTACGAATGCGGCGAGACAGGCGATGCGACTGTCGGTCGGGATCAGCACCGCGACGATGGAGGCGATCGAGTCCCCGACGCCCGTGGCTGCGAACACGCTGCCGAGCGTTGCAAGCAGCATCGGCAGAAGGGCGGCCCAGCCGAGCGTGTCGAGCAGCCGGGTTCCCTGGCGCAGCGATTCGACGGGTGACGCGCGGGTCGTGCGCAGGGCGATCAGCAACGCGATGACGCACGCGAGTGCCAGCGAAACCAGCGTTGGCTGCGCCGGGTCGATCAGCGCGAAGTCGCGCGACTGGGCGTATTTTGCGACGAGCACCAGTGCAAGTGTGATCGCCGGAATCGCAAGCGCCGGGAGGAACAGTCGATTGCCGAGCGCGGCCGCCGATCGCAGGCGTGCGGCCACTGCGGACGCGGCTTCCGGCAGCATGCGCAAATCGCCGCGCGCCGCCAGCGCACCCAGTGCGATCACACACAGACCCATCCCCTGCGCAGGCCAGCGCACGCCTCGGGCGTTCGCATCGAGGATCGCTTCGCCGAACAGGAACGGAGTTGCGAGGACGGCCCAGAATGCGGTCATTGCCCATCGCTTCGCGCGCGCGTTGAACATTGCGGCAACCAGCAGAAATGCGCCGATCAGCCAGTAAGCGTATTCAATCCGCAGCATGGGGCGTTGTTCCGGCTGGGTTGTGGCGTCGGATCGAGCGGGCGACCCACGCAATGCGCACCGCGTGGATCACGAAAGCCGCGATTGCGGTCGGCAGCGCCCATAGTGCAATCGCCAGCGGTTCCAGATGGATGCCCTGGCGTTCGTAGAATCCCTGGATCAACAGCACCGCGCCGAATGCGAGGAACACGTCTTCGCCGAAGAAGCGTCCGACGTTGTCGGTTGCCGCGGCAAGCGCGCGCACGCGCATGCGGTTCGCTTCGTCGAGCGGACGCTCCCGCTCGGCAGCGGCCTCGCTCATCGGCGCGAGGAGCGGGCGAACCGTCTGCGCATGGCCGGCAAGATCGATCAGGCCAAACATCGACAGCACTTGTCTCAGTCCCAGATAGTTCACCAGAAGGCGGGCGAGCGTGAGCGAGCGGAACCCGGCGATCCAACCCTGCGCGCGTTCGCGCAGGCCGTGGTGTTCGAGCAAACCGATCACCGGCAGCGTCAGCACGAACAGCAGCAAAGCCCGATTGCTGATGAACGACGTGCCGAGGAGAGAGAGCAGGTCTCCGATGCCCATTCCGGCAGCGAGTCCGCTGACCAGTCCGGCCACGACGACGACGAGCACCGGATTGCGGCGGGTCACGAACCCCGCGACGACCACTGCGACGCCGAGGAGCGGCCAATAATTCATCGTCCGCGTTCCGCACGGACGATGACGCCTGCCGCGTCCAGCGCTGCGCGCAGTCGACGGGCGAACCGTGCGGCGTCAGTCCGGTCGCCATGCACACACAGCGTGTCGGCGTGAAGCGCCAAGGTGCCGCCGTTGCGGGTTTGGGCGACACCATGGATAGCAATGGACAGCGCCTG
Organism: Dokdonella sp.; assembly: GCF_039926425.1. Taxonomy (GTDB): domain Bacteria; phylum Pseudomonadota; class Gammaproteobacteria; order Xanthomonadales; family Rhodanobacteraceae; genus Dokdonella_A. The sequence goes on along the minus strand of NZ_JBDSWZ010000091.1, from coordinate 1,827 downwards.
CGCAACCGCCGCATCCACATCCTCGATCACCGCATCGGCTTCGCGTCGTGGCGTCAACGCACCGCCCGTTTCGTAGCGGCGATCGGAAAAGGCTTCGTGCGAAACGACGAGTCCCGCGCGTTCCCCGGCGCGCGGCAGTTCGCTTCCGGCAAGGCCGACCAGCACGAGAGCGGAATCGAAATCGCGCACTGCGCCAGCGACGGCATCGGCGAGGGTCGCGTCGCGCGCGGCCATGTTGTAAAGCGCGCCGTGTGGCTTGACATGCTGCAGCCGTCGACCCGACGAGCGCACGAACGCATCCAGGGCACCGATCTGGTACAGCGTCATTGCGTGCGCCTCGTCCGCTGAAATGCGCATTTCGCGTCGGCCGAAGCCGACGAGATCAGGCAGCGATACATGTGCGCCGATGGCGACGCCCGAGGCGACCGCCAGCGCGACCGTTCGGCGCATCGTGTCCGGGTCGCCGGCGTGAAAGCCACAGGCGACATTGGCCGACGTGATGAACGGCATCACATCGCAGTCGGCGCCCATCGTCCACGCACCGAACGATTCGCCGAGATCGCAGTTGAGATCGATGACGCGCGTGGCACGCATCGCCGGTGAACCCGTCGTGTCGGCAATCGGATCATTCATGCGTGGCGAGTCGTTCCGCAATGGTCAGGACGAACCGGTCGAGTTCGCGTTCGCGCGCAAGATAGCGTCTTTGCGCGTCGTCGCGGTCGATTTCGCGGAAGCGCACGCCATCACCGGGCTTGCGCTGCGCGAGTCGCGGAAAATCCACCGCAGCGACCTGGCCGATGCGCGGATAGCCGCCGGTGGTCGGATGCTCGGCCATCAGCACGATCGGTTGACCCGCGGGCGGCAACTGCACGGTGCCGAACGCGACCGCCTCGCTCACGCATTCGATCGGCGCCGTGAAGTGCAGATGCGCTCCATCGAGACGGTAGCCCACGCGGTTCGAGTCGACGGAAATGCGGAAGTCACATTGGTAGAGGGATGTCAGCGCTGCGTCGTCCAGCGCCGAATGGTGCGTGCCGCGGATGAGACGGATTGGATGTCCTGCGTCCTCATCGAACCAGGGTCGCGGATCAAGCGACCACGCTTTGGGATGCGCGCTTGCCTCGCCCCGCTCACGGCGTCGCGTCTGCACCACTGTTTCGTGCGCAGGCCGCGTGATCTTCAGCACATCGCCGACCGACAATGGTCGACCGTCCAAAGGCCCCAGCCCGGCATGGATGTCGGTTGCACGGCTGCCCAGCGTAGGCGCGAGATCAAAACCGCCCGCGACCGCGAGGTAGGCGCGGGTGCCACGGCGCGTCGTGCCGATGTCGACGACCGAACCCGCCTTCGCAAACACCGGCTGCCAAATGGCCATCGGCTCGCCGTCGATACTCACGTGGAACGGTGCGCCGGTCAGTGCGATGGTCGCGTCGACGTCGAAGCGCAAGCGGGGTCCGATCACGCTGATCTCCAGCGCGGCAAGGTTGTCATTGCCGACGAGCGCGTTGGCGAGGCGGAACGCGACCTCGTCCATCGGTCCGGCGTGCCCGATCCCGAACGACGCGCCACCGACGCGTCCGCGATCCTGCACGGTGCTCAGCACGCCCGGTTTCAGCACGTGGACGCTCACGCGGATCGATCCTTTTCCAACGCATCGAACTCGTGCTGGGCGATCGCCTGGAAGCGCACGCGATCGCCAGCCGCGAGCAGGCACGGCGTCGCCCGACACGGGTCGAACAGGATCAACGGTGTTCGCCCGACCAGCTGCCAGCCGCCCGGAAGTTCGCGTGGATAGATGCCGGTCTGCTCGCCGCCGATCGCAACCGA
>NZ_JBDSWZ010000090.1:0-6965 GCF_039926425.1 Dokdonella sp. | reverse complement strand
GTCTTCTGGGACGAAGCGAACGGCGGCGCGATGCAGGTCCACTCGGGCACGTATGTGGGCTGGCTCGGCGGGTATCAGTCGACCGATCCGGAATCACATTCCGCTTCCCAGGCGGTGGTGATTCCGGTCGGTTCCCCGCGCTTCCTCAACTTCTGGCGCTACATCGACGGCATCGGCGACGGCAGCAACGTCGTCACCTACAGCATCGACGGCACGGTGATCAGGACCGAGGATCTTGCGGTGGTGGGGCTTGATTCGGAGTGGACACAGCAGTCCATCGACGTCAGCGCGTATGCGGACGGCGGTCCGCACACGATCAAGTTCGGCTACGTGTATGGCGGTGGTGCGACGGATGCGGACTACTACATCGACGACATGACGCTCGACTGCTCCGCACCCGCCTCGACCGCCTCGCGGCCGCACAGTCCGGGTGTGCGCCACATGTCCGGGCTCAAGCAGCACTGACGGCGTTTCTGCCGAACTCAAAAAGCCCCGCACGATGCGGGGCTTTTTTTTTGCGGGCGCTCGAACGCGCATTGAAAGCCGATGGCGCGTGGCGCCGGCGAACGCCATACTTTGTCGATGACCGACAGCAGAATCTTCGACGCGATCCTGGTGGGCGGCGGCCACAACGGGCTCGTCTGTGCCGCCTATCTCGCCAGGGCGGGCTTGAAGGTCATCGTGCTCGAACGGCGAGACGTGGTCGGTGGAGCCGCGGTCACCGAGGAGTTCCTGCCCGGATTCCGCAACTCGGTCGCGGCGTACACGGTATCGCTGTTGCAACCGAAGGTGATCGCCGACCTCGACCTGCACGCGCACGGATTGAAAATCGTCGAGCGACGTCTCAACAATTTCCTGCCGTTGCCGGATGGTCGCTATCTCGCGACGGGTGCAGGCCGCACGCACGCGGAGGTTGCGAAATTTTCGCGTCGCGATGCCGATCGGTTGACCGAGTACGAACGCCGACTCGAGGCGATCGCCGACGTGTTGCGCGCCGTCGCCCTCGAGCCTCCGCCGAACGTCACCGAAGGCGGCTGGCTCAAGGCATTGCCCGAACTGTTGCGCGCAGGGAAACTCGGCCGACGCGTCAACGCGCTCGATGCGAGCTTGCGCACCGATCTGCTCGACCTGTTCGCCGTATCGGCCGCCGAGTATCTTGAGCGGTTCTTCGAGAGCGATCCCATCAAGGCGGTGCTCGGCTTCGACGGCATCGTCGGCAATTATGCGAGTCCATACACCCCGGGCAGCGCGTACGTGCTCCTGCATCACGTGTTCGGCGAAGTGAACGGCGTCAAGGGCGCGTGGGGTCATGCGATCGGCGGCATGGGCGCAATCACCCAGGCGATGGCGAAATCCGCGGCGGCCGCGGGCGTCGAGATCCGCACCGGCGAAGGCGTGCGCGAAGTCCTCGTCGAGAACGGTCGCGTCGTCGGCGTCGTCACCGACAAGGGCGCTGCACTGCGTGCACGTTGCGTTGTCGCCAACGTCAATCCGAAACTGCTGTACGAGCGACTGCTCGATCCCGCCACCGTGCCGGCGCCGACACGCGAGCGGATGGCGAACTGGCGCTGTGGTTCCGGCACGTTCCGCATGAATGTCGCGTTGAGCGAACTGCCCCGCTTCAGTGCGTGCCCGACACCCGGCGACCATCACACCGCGGGCATCATCCTCGCGCCGACCCTCGACTACATGGATCGCGCGTACCTCGATGCGCGCGCGCATGGATGGTCGAAGGAGCCGATCGTCGAGATGCTGATTCCGTCGACGCTCGACGATTCGCTCGCACCTCCCGGCCAGCATGTCGCCAGCCTGTTCTGCCAACATGTGGCGCCGGTGCTGTCCGACGGACGCTCATGGGACGATCATCGGGACGAGGTCGCCGACCTGATGATCGCGACGGTCGATGCGGCAGCGCCAGGATTCAAGGCGTCGGTGCTCGGACGGCAGATCAAGAGCCCGCTCGATCTCGAACGCGATTTCGGCTTGCTTGGCGGCGACATCTTCCACGGTGCGCTCAGCCTCAACCAGTTGTTCAGTGCGCGGCCGATGCTTGGTCAGGCCAATTATCGCGGCGCATTGCCCGGGTTGTACCTGTGCGGCGCAGGCACGCATCCCGGCGGCGGTGTCACCGGTGCGCCGGGCCACAATGCAGCGCGCGTGATCGTGCGCGATCTTCGTTGAGGCCTGCATGACACTGCCACCCACTGCATCGTCCAATTCGACCCGCCGCGTCCTGTTCGCAAGCCTGATCGGCACCACGATCGAGTTCTTCGATTTCTACATCTACGCGACCGCCGCGGTTCTCGTTTTTCCGACACTGTTTTTCCCAGCGAGCGATCCGGGATCGGCGTTGCTGTCGTCGCTCGCGACGTTCGCCCTCGCGTTCTTCGCGCGTCCGATCGGCTCCGCGGTGTTCGGCCATTTCGGCGATCGCATCGGACGCAAGGCCACGCTGGTCGCGGCGCTGCTGACGATGGGCGTATCGACCGTGGCGATCGGCCTTTTGCCAACGTATGCGTCGATCGGCATCGCCGCGCCGTTCCTGCTGGCGCTGTGCCGCTTCGGTCAGGGGCTCGGGCTCGGCGGCGAGTGGGGCGGCGCGGTGCTGCTCGCGACCGAGCATGCGCCGCCGGGAAAACAGGCGTGGTACGGCATGTTTCCACAGCTCGGCGCGCCGATCGGATTCCTCTGTTCGACGTCGGTGTTCCTGCTGCTCGGCGATCTGCTGGACGAATCGCAGTTTCTGTCGTTCGGCTGGCGCATCCCGTTTGTCGCGAGTGCGCTGCTGGTCGGCGTGGGTCTGTATGTGCGGCTGAGGCTGGCCGAGACGCCGGCGTTCCTGCGCGCCGTCGCGAACGAGGAACGCGAGCGGCTGCCGATCGCGGCAGTGGGCCGTCATCACGCGCGCGCGTTGCTCGCAGGCACGTTCGCGGCGGTCGCAACATTCGTGTTGTTCTACCTGATGACGGTGTTCGCCCTGTCGTGGGGCACATCGGGCCTTCACTATGCGCGCAAGGACTTTCTGCTCATGCAGATGGTTGGCGTGGTGTTCTTCGCGATCGGCATTCCGCTGTCCGCGATCGCTGCCGATCGGCGCGGCAGTCGTGTGGTGCTGATGGGCGCAACGGTCCTGATCTTCGTCTTCGGGTTGACCTTCGAACGTCTTTTCACTGGCGGCAGCATCGTCGGCACCACCGCCTTTCTCGCGCTCGGGTTCCTGCTGATGGGTTTCACGTACGGTCCGCTCGGCACCGCGCTGGCGGCGTTGTTTCCGACCGCGGTGCGCTATACCGGAGCATCCCTCGCATTCAATTTCGCCGGCATCATCGGCGCATCGCTGGCGCCGTCGATCGCCACATGGCTCGCCACGAACAAGGGTGTCGCGTACGTCGGCTACTACCTCGCCACCGCGGCTGCGGTGACGCTACTGGCGTTGCTGGCGATCGTTCCGGATCGCCCGCGCGTCGAATCCCGCAACGCGCGTCGTTGACCGATCCGACACCCGGTTCTGGCATCGACCGGTCCTGCGGCCGACGAGATGGAGTGCGCATGGGATTGGCGAGCCTGTTTCTGATGCTGTGTCTTTCCCTCGGCGTCAGCATTGCCGCGGCGTCCACGCCGACAGGCGATGTCGTGAAGGCCGACACGCGCGAAGCGTTCGAGGCCGTGGCGGCGAACCTGCGCAAGCAGATGGCGGCCGCCGGACGCTACGCGTTCGTCAAGGCCGATGAGCGTGCAAAGGTCGAACAGGGCCTCGACGCGATGCAGGCCTTGTTCGCGGCCAACGAATCGATCGACCGGATGGACAAGACGATGCGCGTAAAGCTGTTCAATGCGCAGGAAGTGGTCAATTCAATCCTCACCCTGCGAGATCGCGACCGCCTGATCTGCGAGCGCGGCGCGCAGACCGGATCGCGGATCGTGAGCACGAGCTGCCACACCTACGGCGACATCGAAGCCGCGCGGCAGGCGAGCAGCAAGTTCATGAACGAGCGAACCGCGGCGCCATGCAACACGCCGGGGTGCAATGGCAGATGACCGCAATCGTTGATTGACGTCCGAGCCGACTCTGGCTCCCGCGCAGGCGAGCAGAGCCGCGGCTCTGCCGCACCATCAGGGGGACGACGGTGTGTCGGTCGTCGCCTCGACACCTTCCGCCGCATCGGTGGTCTCGACCACGTCGGTGCCGTCAGGATTTTTCGCGACGGGCTTGTTGGACAACTTCTTCTGGAGCTTCTCGTCCTGCTTTTTCTTCTTGGCGATGTCACGCTGACGCTTGTCGAACTTGTAGTTGGGCTTTGCCATCGATCCCTCCGCCGCTGGGGCAGTTGTCATGTGTCGTGTGCGGCGCCGATGCGAGGCCGCCGGGTCGGCTCCTGTGTACCAAGAGCCGCGCAAAAAGAATAGCGATCATCCATGCAGATGCCGAAATTGCGCCTGCATTTTCGGCATGTTCATATCAGGACATCGCCGAAAATTTCTGCTGCATGTCCCGCATATCGTCCATCCATGGACATAAAAAAACCCCGGGCGTTGCGGCCCGGGGTTCGTTGTCGCTACGAGGCGGGTTGCTTACGCGACCTGCACTTCGTCAGCCTGCATGCCCTTCTGGCCCTGCACGGCGATGAAGCTCACGCGCTGGCCTTCGGCGAGGCTCTTGAAACCGGCGCCCTGGATCGAGCGGAAATGCACGAAAAGGTCGGGACCGCTTTCCGGCGTGATGAAGCCGAAACCCTTCGCATCATTGAACCACTTGACCGTACCATTCTGGCGATTTGCCATGACTAACTCCTGAAACTCTAAAAAGGAAATTCGCGACCCGGGAACACCCCGGACCAAGACTGAGTTGCAAGGAGAAAGCGATGTAGGGGCGATGGAGCGAGCATATAGATCGACCGCATCGGGCCACGATTCACAGTGACCCTGGCAAACACAGTGCCCGCACCATACAGCTTTTTCGCGGCAATGCCAATCGAGAAATGACGGGACGTCGCGCTGGGGGGTCTTCCGGCGTCCTGAAATCCTTTGCGGCCTCTGCTGACGCGTCGCGGCTCCGATGGACGGCGGCTCGATCCGGGGACCCTTCGTGGCGGCGCTGCGCCGTGTCATTCCGTTCCTGATGTCCTTCCCCTGCGAAGCGGGGGAAGGTGCCGAAGGCGGAAGGGGGCGTTCCTGACCCTGATCCCGGCGACTCAGCCACCCCTCAAACGCCCATCCCCTTGGCGACGAGCAGGCTGCGTAATTCCTGCTTCTCGTCGTCGCTCAGGGCCGATTCCTCCTGCTGGCGACACAAATCGTCGAGTCGCTGGTTGCGGGTTTGACGTTCGAGCTGGGCGGTGGCGTCAAGGAACTCGGTGCGCGCCTCATCCATTCCGCCCGGGAATTCCATGATCGCGAGCTTGCGCAGCGCCTTGGCCTCTTCGCGTTCTCCGAAATGTTCGATCAGGCTGCCGGTCGTGATGTCAGGGCGCGCACGGCACAGGCCGATCAATTCGATCAGCAGTGCAATACCGGGAAGGCGCAGCACCGCAAAGGTCCACGGCGGTTCGATGGCAGTTGCCAGCGAAGGCGACTGGACAAGCAGCCCGACCGCCGAGCGCACCAGCGAGGGCGGTTGCGCCGACGTGCGACGCGGAGAGGGTGACTCGGCGACCGCTGCCACCTGCATCCGCACGCCGGTCGTCTTGTCGAGCTCCGCGAGCATCAGATCGCGGAACGCGCCGTCCGGAATCTGTGTCAGCAACGGCCGGGCACGTTCGGCGAGCCGCGCCTTGCCATCGAGGCTTGCGAGGTTCACGTCCTTGCCGAGCTCGTGGAAAAAAAACGCACTCAGCGTTGTCGCGTCCTTCAGGCGCTGCTCGAATCCTGCAAGGCCCTCCTTGCGGATCACCGAATCCGGATCCTCGCCATCGGGCAGAAACAGGAACATCGCCTGGCGGCCGTCGCGCATGCGTGGCAACACCGATTCAACCGCGCGCCATGCCGCCTGACGGCCCGCGCGATCGCCATCGAAGCAGAAATACACGTCCGCACACTGGCGAAACAGGATTTCCGCGTGGTCGCGTGTGGTGGCGGTACCCAGCGTCGCCACCGCCTGCGCCACGCCGAACTGGTGCAGGCTGATCACGTCCATGTAGCCCTCGACGACGATCAGCCGCGGGATCTTCGAATGGGCTTCGCGCACCTGCCACAGGCCGAACAGCTCACGACCCTTGTGGAACAGCGGGGTCTCCGGCGAATTGAGGTATTTGGGACCGTCGTCCTTGACCAGGACGCGGCCGCCAAATGCGATCGTGCGACCGCGCCGGTCGAGGATCGGGAACATCACCCGATCGCGGAAGCGGTCGTACTTGCCGCCTTTTTCACCATGCGTGAGCAGGCCGGCTTTTTCGAGCAGCGCGATGCGTGCGGCCGATGTGCCGAGCGCATTCTTCAATCCGTCCCAGCCCTCGGGCGCATAGCCGAGATTGAAGCGCGCGAGAACGGAGTCGTCGAGTCCGCGCTGTGCGAAATAAGTCCGCGCGGCGTCGTTGTCCGCGAGCTGGCGGCGAAAGTAGCCGGCCGCGGCGTCGAGCACGATGTACAGATCGCTCGCATCCTCGCGTGGCGCTTCCCTCCCGCCCTCATACGGAACCTTCAGCCCGGCGCGGTTCGCCAGTTCCTCGATCGCATCGGGAAATTCGAGCCGGTCGTACTTCATCAGGAAACCGATCGCGCTGCCGTGCTCGCCGCAACCAAAGCAGTGATAGAACTGCTTGGCCGGGCTGACGGTGAACGACGCGCTGCGCTCGTCGTGGAACGGGCAGCGCGCCGACCAGTCGCGACCGGATTTCTTCAACGGCACGCGTTCCTGGATCACGTCGACGATGTCGATGCGCGCGAGGAGGTCGTCGATGAATTTTTCGGGGATGCGGCCGGCCATGGTTGCTCAAGAATGACACGCGGCGCGGGGACGGAGCGCTGGC
>NZ_JBDSWZ010000089.1:0-28546 GCF_039926425.1 Dokdonella sp. | reverse complement strand
CTCAGCTACGCAGTGACGCCGGCGTTCGGCGTCGACATCGGCGTTCAACGCGTGATGTACAGCGCGATCACACCGTTCGCCAGCTCGGGTTTGCCGACACGATTCCTGGCGCTCTTGGGCGACAGTGGCAGCCCGGTGTTTGCGTGGAAAGACCTCGATGTCTACAGCGTTGGCTGGACGTTGCGCGACGCCGCCATCGGCGCGGTGCAACTTCGCTACACGACGCGTCAACAACCCGTGCCCACGTCGAAACTGCTCGAGCGTGCGTTGGCGTCGGCGACGGCAAACGATACGGTGTCGCTCGGTTGGTCACGTGGGTTCGGAGATCGATCAAATCTCAGTTTCTCTGCGAGCTATGCAACGGCGCCGTACTATCTTCTGATGCCGTCGTACGTCGCGCGAAGCGACGGCACCGCGAGCCAGTTCGAGTTCGAAGCAAGCTGGCTTCTGCGCTTCTGACGAATCCGGGCCTGCGGTGCAAGCCCGGACATCGTGTGTCAGAGCATCTGCGACGCGTAGTCCGCAAGACGAGAACGCTCGCCGCGACGCAAAGTGATGTGCGCGCTGTGTTCCCAATCCTTGAAGCGGTCGACCGCAAAGGTCAGGCCCGATGTGGTCTCGGTCAAATAGGGCGTATCGATCTGCTCGACGTTCCCGAGGCAGATCATCTTGCTGCCCGGCCCCGCGCGCGTGATCAGGGTCTTCATCTGCTTGGGCGTCATGTTCTGCGCTTCATCGATGATGACGTAGCGGCTCAGGAACGTTCGACCGCGCATGAAGTTCATCGAGCGGATCTTGATCCGCGAAGCAAGCAGATCGTTGGTCGCCGCGCGTCCCCACGCGCCACCCTCCTGTGGATTGGTCAGCACTTCGAGATTGTCGGTGAGGGCGCCCATCCACGGCGTCATCTTTTCCTCTTCGGTGCCTGGCAGAAAGCCGATGTCCTCGCCAACCGACACCGTCGCTCGCGTCATGATGATTTCTCGGTAACGCTGCTGGTCCATGACCTGTGCCAACCCGGCAGCCAGCGCGAGGAGGGTTTTGCCGGTGCCGGCGGTACCGAGCAGCGTGACGAAATCGATCTCCGGATCCATCAACGCGTTGAGCGCGAAATTCTGCTCTCGGTTTCGCGCCTGGATGCCCCAGACCGAATGTGAGGCGCCGAGGCGGTAGTCGTCGACAATCTGCAGGGTCGCCTTCGTTCCATCGAGCTTGAGCACTCGCATTTCGACATCGTCGTCGCCCGGCAGGTACAGGCTTTGATTGGGATGCCAATCCTCGTCCTTGCGCTTCTTGACCTCGTAGAACGTGCGGCCGCGTTCCGACCACGAGCGCAGCTCACCATGGCGCTCCCAGAAGTTCGCGGGCAATTCGGCCAGCCCGTTGTACAGAAGGCTGAAATCGTCGAGCGCCCGATCGTTCTCGTAGTCCTCGGCGGTGATGCCGTGGATTTTCGCCTTGATCCGCAGGTTGATGTCCTTGGACACCAGCACCACGGCTTCCTTCGGCCGCGCTTCGCGCAATGCGACGACAGAGGCGAGGATCAGGTTGTCGGGCAGCGTGCGCCGCGCGCTCTTGTCGGATGCAACGTAGGCTGTGGTCTGGAAATACAGTCGGCCGGTTTTCGGTTTCCGGTCCAGTTGCAGGCCTTGCGGCATACGCAGATCGAGGCCTTCCTCGATGGGGCGACCGTTTCCGGAGACGACGAGTTCGTTGAGGAAGCGGCTGACCTGGCGGGCGTTTCGCGATGTCTCCGACATGCCTTTCTTGGCGGCGTCGAGTTCTTCAAGCACCGTCATCGGGATGAAGACATCATGTTCTTCGAAACGGAACAGCGACGTCGGGTCGTGCATCAGCACGTTGGTATCGAGCACGTAGATTCGCTTGCCTCGGGTCATTCGATGCTCTCGTTGAAGGGGACGAACGGGCGGCTGCGCACGCCGCTGCGATGAACAAATGGGGAGAACGATCGATGGGTCGCGGATTTCACGCGTGCGTGAGTCGCTCAAGCACCGCAGCCGCATGCCCCGGCACCTTGATACTGCGCCATTCGGCGATCAGGATCCCATCGGGATCCATCAGGAAGGTGCTGCGGATCACTCCCGTGTAGTGCTTGCCATAGAGAATCTTGTCGCCGATGACATCGAACGCACGGCACCAGGCCTCGTCCGTATCGGCGATCAGAGCAAAGCCGAGTTCATGCTTGCCATGGAATCGGCCATGCGAAGCAACGGAATCACGCGAAACACCGATGATCGTGCAGCCGTGACTCTGGAATTTCGCGCGCAGGTCGCGAAAATCCCCGGCCTCGCGGGTGCAGCCGGGCGTGTTGTCCTTCGGATAGAAGTAGACCACCACGTGCCCACCGCGAAGTTGCGACAGCGTCAGTGGTTCTCCGCTTTCGGTGATGCCGGAAAGTTCGGGAACCTTTGTGCCGAGCGACGTCGACATCAGAATTTCATCGGGTCCATGATCGCGTCGAGATTGAGTCCGTCGCAGAACTCGAGGAAGTCGTCGCGCAACGCGGCGATGTGCGTCGTGGTCGGAATGCCGATGGTGATCTGCGCCGAAAACATGTCGGCTCCTGTCTGCATCGCGCGATAACGGGTCGAGTGCAGCTGTTCGATGGAAATGTTCTGCTGCGCGAAGAATTCGGCGAGTTGAAACAGCACGCCGGGCTTGTCCGCCGCGACGACTTCCACCACATACGGCAACAGGTTGGACTGCTGCTGCTTGGCGCTGGTGCGAAAATGGGTCAGGCGCAGCTCGCCGTCGCGGTCGAGTCGCGCCAGCCCGTTCTCGAGCTTCGCGATTGCGTCCCACGCGCCCTGTGCGAGTGCGAGCACGCTCAGTTCGTTGCCGAGCGTCGAGACCCGGGCTTCTGCAAGGTTGCAGCCGCATTCGGAGATGCGCTTGCTGATGGCGACCAGCGGCGATTGCGCCGCTGAACTGAACGCACTGATGAGCAGATAGTTGTCGGTCGACGCAGGTCGCGTTGCGCTGTCGCTCGTGGCCTGCTTTCCTGCTTGCTTCACGTTTTGCTGATCCCGTCGATGCCGGCATCGACTGTCGATGTCCGTCACTGCCAGAATACTGGTGGGCCCGGGGGGTCGCAAGCAGACTCCGCGCGACCAGTCGTCCGCGATGCGCGTGGCTGGCGTCGTACGCGACGATGGCTGCGGAGGTGTCGTTTCTAGCCGCCCGGTTGAATGGACGCGTATCGAGGCCGACCAGTACCATCGTGCATCTCTGAAAGTATGGTCTCGCCTTGATCCTGTCCGGAAGCCTCTGCGCATTGGCCACGCCGTTCCGTTCGTATGATGATGCGATCGATCTGGAGGCGTTTGGTCGACTGATCGAACGTCAGCTGGACGGCGGCACCCGCGGGGTGGTTGCCGCGGGTTCGACGGGCGAAGCGGCCGCACTCGATGACATGGAATTTTCCACGCTGCTGGAATTTGCAGTGGCGCGCGTGGCCGGCCGTGTGCCGGTACTCGCCGGGACGGGGATGTCGGCCACGCGAAAAACGGTTCAGCAGACCTTGCGCGCGCGCGATGCGGGTGTCGATGCTGCGCTGGTGGCGGCGCCTGCGTATGTCCGACCGACCCAGGAAGGCATGTATCGGCACTTCAGCGAGATCGCCGACCGTGGAGGACTTCCGGTCGTCCTCTACAACGTCCCGTCGCGGACTGCGTGCGACATCGAGCCTGCCACAGTGCAGCGGCTCGCGCGCCACGGCAACATCGTGGGGATCAAGGAAGCATCAACCGAGCCCGATCGGATGTCTGCGCTGCTTGGTCTACGGAGCGCGGGTTTCGTCGTTCTTTCCGGCGACGATGCCACGGCGGCGCGAGCGATTCGCTGCGGCGCCGACGGCTTGATATCGGTTGCCGCGAACATCGCGGCGCGCGAGATCGCACAGATGTGCGAACTGGCGGGGTCCGGCGATGCGCAGGCGACCGCGGCACTGCTGCTGCGCCTTACTCCGCTGTTCGAACATCTGTCGGCGGAGCCCAATCCGATTCCGGTCAAATGGTGCCTCGCGCAAGTCGGCATCGGCGACGCGCATCTGCGCCTGCCGCTGGTCGAGCTCTCGGCCAGCCATCGCGCCGCCGGATTCGACGCGATGGCAGCGCTGGGTCTGGTCGAGGCCGCGCCTGCAGTCGGGTAGACTATGCGGATGACCTATAAAGGGATGCCATCCGTGAGACGAAATCTTTTTGCGCTGCCGACCGTGCTGGTCGCGATCGTGTCCCTCTCAGGCTGCGGGTTCGTTCACAAGCATTTCGGACGTGACGACACGGCCTATCGAAAATCCGCGCAGGATCGACCGCTGGAGATTCCGCCGGATCTCGACACGCCGAGCAGCAGTGGCGCTCTGACGATTCCGCAGGCTGGAACCCCATCATCGGCGTCATCGTCGGCCTCGGTGGCATCGCCGTCCACGACATCATCGTCACCGGACACGCAGCCGCCGGCTGCGTCGATCGCGTCTGGCGCGCCGATCGGGGGCGACGGATTCAGTATTGCTGACAGCGTGGACAGCGCGTGGACGCGCGTGGGCCTTGCGATCGAACGGTCCGGTACGGCGACATTGCTGGAACGCGATCAGCCCGCACATGCGTTCACCGTTGAAACGACGGGTCAGACGACGCAGAAAGCGGGATGGTTCAAGCGCGCGATCACGTTGGGACACGCGACCCGCAAAGTCGCGGCGAAGGTGCGTCTGGTCGTTCGCGTGAGTATCGATGGATCCGGCAGCAAGGTCGCCGTGGAAGGCCCTGCGGATGCGGCATCGCAGGACGCGGCCCGGTCGCTTCTGGCAGCGTTGCGCCAGCGTTTGTCCTGACCGGCCTTTGCCCTGATTGGATCCCGCGCCTGCACGCTCACCCGCGTGCCGGTGCTCTGCAAGCGCGCGGCTGCGCGCTTCAGCGCTCCAGAAGCTTCAGCTTGTCCGGCTTGCCTTCCCAGTCCTTCGCGTCGGCGGGAGCGTCGATGCGAACCGTCAACACCGGCCACCCCTTCGACAATTCGGCGTTCAACGCGATGAACGCCTCCTGGCCGCCGGGCACATCGTCTTCCGGGAATATCGCGGTGACGGGGCATTCCGGTTCGCACAGCGTGCAGTCAATGCACTCTTCGGGATCGATGACGAGGAAATTGGGACCCTCGTGGAAACAATCGACCGGGCACACCTCGACGCAATCGGTGTACTTGCACTTGATGCAGTTCTCGGTAACGACGAAGGGCATGGCGGCGGCCTGGCGTGCGTTGGAAGAATGGGTGGGGCGACGAAAGACCGCTGTTGGATCGAACGTTCGACGATGGATCGAAGTGGTGCTCCCTACGAGGTTCGAACTCGTGTTCCCGCCTTGAGAGGGCAGTGTCCTGGACCACTAGACGAAGGGAGCGAAGTTTTGGAATTGACGAGCCGCGTAGTATAACGAATCGGTAACGTGCGGCAATCCGGGGGAGTACTTGCCAGGAATGAATGTGGAACGGAGCGAACAATTGATGTCACCGCAGGGGTCGTTCCGCGTCATTCCGCGAGCCGAGCACTCGATTTCGCGAAAGAGCATCTCCGCCGGCGCATTGCGTGTGCTGTATCGTCTGCACGAGTCGGGGTATCAGGCGTTTCTGGTCGGTGGCGCCGTGCGCGACCTGCTGCTGACCGGACATCCGAAGGACTTCGACATCGCGACCAATGCGACCCCGGAAGAGGTGCGCGCATTGTTTCGCAACTGCCGCCTGATTGGACGACGGTTTCGCCTTGCCCATGTCGTTTTCGGCCGCGAAATCGTCGAGGTCGCGACATTTCGCGGCAGCAGTGACGATGGCAGCGGCGATCGGCATCAGGTTGACGGACGTCTGATCCGCGACAACGTGTATGGCACCCTCGAAGAAGACGCGGTGCGCCGCGATTTCACCGTGAATGCCCTGTACTACGACATCGCGGATTTCAGCGTGCGTGATTCGGTCGGTGGGATGGCCGATCTCGAGAGCAAAACGTTGAGGTTGATCGGCGATCCCGAATTGCGCTATCGGGAAGATCCGGTGCGCATGCTGCGCGCGGCGCGACTCGCCGCAAAACTGGAGTTCGAGATCGAGGCGGACACCGCGGCGCCTTTCGCCACCCTTGGCTCGTTGCTTTCCGAAGCGCCGCCAGCCCGACTGTTCGACGAATCGCTGAAGCTGTTCCTCGGCGGCTACGGCCTCAAGAGTTTTCGCATGCTCGAACGCCACGGCTTGCTGGAGCATGTTTTTCCGGCGACGGCTCGCGTGCTGGCCGGCGGAGGCGCTGCGCATTTTCGTCGACTGGTCGAGCAGACATTGGCCAGCACCGATGCGCGGGTGAGGGAAGACAAGCCGGTCACGCCGGCATTTCTGTTCGCCGCGATGTTGTGGGAACCGATGCGCGTCACTGCGCAGGCGTTGGCTGACGGTGGCGCCGACGTCGCTTCCGCATGGACCCACGCGGTCGATCGCGTCTTGCGCGAGCAGGCGGCGCGCGTGGCGATTCCGCGTCGTTTCACATTGACGATCGAGGAAATCTGGTCGCTGCAACCGCGATTCACGCAACGCACACGCAAACGTGCATTCAAGCTGCTCGAGCATCCGCGCTTTCGGGCGGCGTACGATTTCCTCGTGTTGCGCGCCGAAGGTTCTCCCCAACTCACCGAGCTTGCGAACTGGTGGACGGAAGCGCAGCAGGTTGGACACGACGAGCTGGCCGCGCGGCTTGCGGCCGTGCCGGCGTCGGCCGACACGACTCCGCTGGCTCCTGCACGCAAACGGCCGCGCCGGCGGCGCAAGCCGAAACCGTCCGGCGGCGCTGCCACGTCGCAGGAAAGTGGCGATTGACCCACAGCCGGTGCGCGCATTCGTCGGTCTGGGCAGCAACCTCGGCGGTCCAGTCGATCAGGTGAAGCGCGCGCTGGCTGCGCTGGCTGCGCTGCCGCAGAGCCGCATGGTTTCCCATTCCGGGCTGTATGGAAGCAAGCCGTGGGGCGGCGTCGAACAGCCCGCTTTCGTCAACGCGGTGGCTGAGCTTGAAACCTCGTTGCAATCCCGAGCGCTGCTCGACGCATTGCTCGAAATCGAGCACGCTCAAGGCCGCCGCCGCGGAGGTGAGCGTTGGGGGCCGCGCGTCATCGACCTCGACCTGCTCTGCTACGGAACCGCCGAAGTCGACGAGCCGGGACTTCGCCTGCCACACCCGCACATTGCAGAACGTTCTTTCGTTCTGGTGCCGCTGGCCGAAATTGCGGCAGACCTCGCAATACCCGGTATCGGTGCGGTTTCAACGCTGCTCGCACGGATCGATACCCGGGATTGCCTGCCGATCGCATGAAGTTGCTTGAGGTCGCTCGGCCGCGCGGGGAATAATGCCGATCCGTTGTCACGTCGGTTGTCGACTCGAATGTACAGCACCGTTGCGAGCGGCCCTGCGCTCACCGTCCCGGACCTGCACGACCGCAAGCGTCGTGCGGAAAAGATCGTGTCGATCACCTCCTATGACGCAAGTCTCGCGGCGCGATCAGACGAGGCGGGTGTCGATTTCGTCCTCGTCGGCGATTCACTCGGCATGGTCGTGCAAGGTCACTCCAGCACACTGCCGGTGACAATGGACCAGATGGTTTATCACAGCGCGTGCGTGGCCCGAGGTCTGCGTCGTGCGTTGCTCGTTGCGGATCTGCCTTTCATGAGCTTTCGCGATCCCGCCATTGCGCTGACCAATGCTGCGCGCTTGCTGGGCGAGGGTGGCGTCGCGATGGTGAAGCTGGAAGGCGCAGGATGGGTTTGCGAGGTGATCGATGCGCTGACGCGCCACGAGGTCCCTGTGTGCGCCCATCTCGGCTTGACCCCGCAATCGGTACACCGTCTCGGCGGCTACCGTGTGCAAGGCAAGGGCAATGTCGCTGCGGAGCGGCTCAAGGCGGATGCGTTGGCGGTGCAGGATGCCGGCGCCGACATGCTGGTGCTCGAGTGTGTTCCCGCGGCGCTGGCGGCCGACATCACGCGATCGTTGCGCATTCCGACAATCGGCATCGGTGCCGGCGTTGATTGCGATGGGCAGATCCTGGTGGTGCACGACCTGCTCGGCATGACCTCGGGCAAACGCCCGCGATTCACACGCGATTTTCTTGCCGGCACGAATTCCGTGGTCGGTGCGATCGCAGCCTACGCCGCCGCGGTGCGCAGCGGCGAATTTCCGGCAGCCGAACACAGTTACTGAGATGCGGATGGAAATCGTCACACGCACGTCCGAGCTGCATGCATGGGTCGCCGCAGCGGCGCGCAGCGGCCAGCGCATCGGCCTCGTGCCGACCATGGGCAATCTGCACGCCGGCCATCATTCCCTGATCGACATTGCACGCGCGCGTTCCGATGTCGTCGTCGCCAGCGTGTTCGTCAATCCCACCCAGTTCGGCCCGAACGAGGATTTCACGCGTTATCCACGCACGCCCGACGCCGACATGGCCGGCCTTTCGGCGCACGGATGCGATCTTCTTTTCATGCCCGCTGTCGACGTTCTGTATCCGAACGGATCCGATCACGCGGTGCGCGTCAGCGTCCCCGCTCTCGACAATATTCTCGAGGGGGCGATTCGACCGGGCCACTTCGACGGCGTGGCGACTGTGGTTGCGAAACTCTTCAATCTCGTCCGGCCTGACCTTGCCGTGTTCGGGCAGAAGGACTACCAGCAACTGCTGGTGATACGTCGGTTGGCGCAGGACATGGGCTATCCGATCGAGATCGTCGGAGCGCCCATCGTGCGTGAGTCCAATGGACTCGCGATGAGTTCCCGCAACCAGTACCTGACGGCGGACGAGCGGAAGGCGGCCGGCACCATCCACGCAACCTTGCAGTGGATCGGCCAACAGCTGGCCACGAAATCGATGTCGATTGCAGCGGTCGAGCGCGAAGCGTCGCTCAGGCTAGAAGCTGCAGGCTTCGTCCCGGACTACACGGTCGTTCGACGGGCGGAGGACTTGCGCGTTGCAGAGCCGGGAACGACCTCGGCGCTCGTCGCGTTGACGGCCGCGCGAGTCGGTTCAACACGACTCATCGACAATTTGTTGCTGGACCTGTAGCTATTTCGCCCGACTGTGGTATTCTCCCCACTGTCTTGGGGATTTCGCAACGGTTGTTGCACGATCTCTTGGGCAACAGGGCGCATTGTAGGTAATCGTCACTCCGATTGAGACCCTCGCAGCGGAAATCGCGCGAGGGTTTTTTTTTGGTTTTCGTCGCCAGTTTGGCTTGGCGGCACGTGAATGCGGGCATTCGCGCGTCTGTTGCTGCAGTCGCACAACGCTTTGGTATACTTGAGCGCTCACGTTTGTTGCTGAAATACAACACGCGATCCGCGGAGTGTTCCCATGCACCTCAACATGCTCAAGGCGAAGATCCATCGCGCAACGGTCACGTTGGCCGAACTTCACTACGAAGGATCCTGCGCGATCGATGGCGACCTGCTCGATCTGTCCGGCATCGTGGAATACGAGCAGATCCACATCTATAACGTGAACAACGGCCAGCGGTTTTCGACATACGCGATTCGCGGCGATGAAGGATCGGGGATCATTTCGATCAACGGCGCGGCGGCCCATCGAGCACAGCCCGGCGACATCATCATCATCTGTGCATACGGCGTGTATTCCGACGCGGAAGCAGCAACGCACACGCCGCAACTCGTTTATGTCGATCGTCACAACAAGATGACGCGCACCAGCCGCGCAATCGCCAAACAGTCCGCGTGAGCGCGCATTCGTCCGGCCGGGTGCTCAGCCGGAAATCGATGATTGGCGCTCCTTGCGTGCGTGTTCGTGCGACGCCCATTGCACATGTTCGCGGACGATCGGAGAGCGATCGTTCTCTCGGGATCGCAGCGCTGCGATGACGGCGGGTGTGGATGGCGCGTTGCCGAGCGCCACCGCGATGTTGCGCGACCAGCCGTCGTAGCCGGTTCGCCGAATTGCCATTCCCTCGGTGCGATCGAGGAATTGTTGTTCGGTCCACGCAAACAGGTCTGCCAGGCTCGCGGTCTCCAGGCCGTGGCGCGGCGCGAAATCCGCTTCCGGCGTGCTTTGCGCGAATTTGTTCCACGGACAGATGAGCTGGCAATCATCGCAGCCGAACACGCGGTTGCCAATCAACGGTCGCAAATCCTCGGGAATCGATCCACGCAATTCGATCGTCAGATAGGAAATGCAGCGACGCGCGTCGAGCTTGTACGGCGCGATGATTGCCTGGGTGGGGCAGATGTCGATGCATCGGGTGCACGTTCCGCAGTGAGGTGTTTCCTGCGAATCGCAGGGCAGAGCAAGGTCGGTGTAGATTTCGCCGAGAAAGAACCAGGAGCCGACGTCCCGGCTGAGCAACAACGTGTGCTTGCCGATCCAGCCGAGCCCCGCGTTGCGCGCGAGAGCCTTTTCAAGAACGGGTGCCGAGTCGGTGAACACCCGGTGGCCGAAGGGTCCGGTTAATTCGGCGATGCGATCGGCCAGCGTCTGCAGGCGTGCGCGCAGAACCTTGTGGTAGTCGCGCCCCAGCGCATAGCGCGACACATAGGCGCGCTCGCCGTCGGCGAGCACGTCCCACGCGCCGGAAAGTCCAGCAGGTGCGTAATCCATTCGCGCCGAAATCACCCGCAGGGTTCCTGGTCGAAGATCGACGGGGCGGCTCCGGCGGGTGCCGTGCCGCTTCATGTACTCCATCTCGCCGTGGAGGCCCTCGTCGAGCCAGTTCAGCAGGTGGACTTCGTCATCGGCGAGATCGACCCCTGTGATGCCGACATGCTGGAAACCCAGTTCCACACCCTGGCGTCGGATCTCATCGACGAGCGCGCGGCCGTCGACGGGTTTGCCGTTGATCTCGGAGGCGATGGCCATGCGTACGGAATCGGTGCCGGGCGGAACGGATAGTGTGCACGGCGTCGACCTATAATTGGCCGATGGACGCTGATTGCCGCGTGAGGGCTCTGTATACCATCGCTCAGGTGCGCAGGATCGAGCGAAACGCGATCGAGCGGCTGCATGTGCCCGCATTCGAGTTGATGGAGCGCGCAGCGCACGCAGCGTTCGGGCGGTTGCGCGAATGCTGGCCGGGCGCCGGTCGACTGTTGCTGCTGGCCGGCAGCGGAAACAACGGCGGCGATGCGTACGTGCTCGGAACAGTTGCGCGCAAGGCCGGCTTTCATGTCGCTGCAGTGGCGCTGACGGGCGCGTCCGGCGTCGATGCGTTGCGCGCACGCATGGCATTTGTCTCCACAGGCGGCCGCGTGATCGACGCCGATGGAGTCGAAGAGCTGCCAGACGCAGACGTGGTCGTCGATGGGCTGTTCGGTATCGGCCTTGCGCGGCCTGTGGCAGGTGTCGCCGCCGCGCTGATCGGGAAAATCAACGCACTCGGACGACCGGTGCTATCGCTCGACGTGCCCTCCGGTCTCGATGCCGATACGGGATGTCGGCTTGGCAGCACGATCCGCGCGCAGGAGACCGTGAGCTTCATCGCGTGGAAGCGCGGCCAATTCACGGCCGATGCGGCCGATTGCTGCGGCGCGCTGACCCTCGCGAGCCTGCAACTTCCCGGTGACGCATTCGTGGACGAAACGGCCGATGCGAATGTGCTGGATCACGCGATCTGGGGCCTGTTGAAGCCACGGTCCGCCAATGCCAACAAATCGACCTTTGGACATGTGCTTGCGATTGGCGGCGACTTCGGCATGGGTGGCGCGATCCGACTGAGTGGCGAAGCGGCGCTTCGTTGCGGAGCGGGCCTGGTCAGTGTCGCGACGCAAACGTCCAATGTCACAGCGATCAATGCGGCGCGCTGCGAATTGATGGCGCATGGCGTCGAGAGCGCCGCCGATCTCGCCTCGCTGATCGAACGCGCGAGCGTCATCGCGATTGGTCCGGGACTCGGACAAACCGCATGGGGGCAGTCGTTGTTCGATGCAGTCATCACAGGTGTCAAGCCGACGGTGGTTGATGCGGACGCACTCAACCTGCTGGCGAAGTCGCCGCAGGCGCTCACCGAGGGATTCGTGCTGACGCCGCACCCGGGCGAGGCGGCGCGTTTGCTCGGATGCGACTCTGCGACGGTCCAGCGTGATCGCTACGCCGCTGCACGAACACTCGCAGGCCGCTACTGCGCAGTCGTCGTCCTCAAAGGTGCGGGCAGCCTGATCGCGAATCCGCAGGGCGTTGTCGACGTCTGCCCCTGGGGCAATTCGGGCATGGCGTCGGGTGGCATGGGTGATGTGCTGACGGGCGTGATTGCAGCGCTTCTGGCGCAAGGTTTTTCTGCATGGGACGCCGCGCGGCTCGGCGTCGCACTCCATGCACGCGCAGGCGACCTGGCCGCAGGGGATGCGCCGCGCGGCTTGATTGCCAGTGATCTGTTCGCGCCGTTGCGACATCTCGCGAACGGACTGCCGCGATGAGTCAGACGCCGCGCGGACTGACCAGGTTCAACACCGGAACGGTCGACGAGCGTGAACTGGTCGCGCTGGCCGCGCAGCTCGCGCGCGGCGCACAGTCCGGCGGCGTCATCCACCTGAGCGGAGATCTGGGTGCGGGAAAAACAACGTTCGCGCGCGCGCTGCTTGTTGAACTGGGCATCCACGATCGCATCAAGAGCCCGACTTACAGCCTGATCGAGTCGTACCGCGCAGGGACGTTGGACATCCATCACCTCGATCTCTACCGCATCGCCGACGCCGCTGAGCTCGAATGGCTTGGCGTGGCCGATTTGTGCGGTCCGCAAACGCTGCTACTGATCGAATGGCCCGAACGTGGCGGGAACGCGCTGCCACGTGCGGATCTTTCGATTGAGTTTCTGCACGTTGGCGATGGGCGAAAGCTTTCGGCGATCGCGGCGAGCGCGGGGGGTGAAGCAATGCTCACGTCGTGGCGAAATATCCTGGTTTGACGTTGCCGTGTCTCGGGACCACGGTGGGCCATCTCTTGAATCATCGTTCATGAAGTCATCGCAGCGTTCGGATTTTCAAGGAAAAAGCTTGCATTGAGCTCCGCTTTTCGAGTTGAATACCGCGCATGTGGGGAATCCGCAATCCAGCCTGTATTCGTCTCTTCGCCTTGGCGCTCTTTTGCGCGTCGGTCGACGTGGGCGCCGCGCAGGTCCGCACTCTGCGCATCTGGGCGGGTCCGGAATACACGCGTGCGGTGTTCGATGTCTCCGGACCGGTCGAGTACAAGCTGTTCGAACTCAGCAAACCCAATCGCATCGTGCTGGACCTTCGCGGGAGCGAATTGAGCGACGATTTCAAGGCGCCGGCGGCGAAGGGCTTGCTGAAGAGTCTGCGCGCTGGCAAGCAGGGAAAGACCGATGCGCGCGTCGTCTTCGACCTCGCCGATGGCGTTCATCCAAAGAGCTTCCTTCTGCCGCCCGCCGACAAGTTCGGTTACCGTCTCGTGCTCGACCTGTACCCCGAGGGCGCCAAGGCTGCGCCGGTCAAGAGCGTCGCCGAAGTCTCGAGCGGCAAAGGTCGAAACGTCGTCGTCGCAATCGATGCAGGTCATGGCGGAGACGATCCCGGTGCGACCGGTGCCACCGGCACGCACGAGAAGGAAGTCACGCTCGCAGTCGCACGGCAGCTCAAGAAGCTGATCGACCGCACGCCCGGCATGACGGCGATGCTCACGCGCGATGCCGACTATTTCATTCCGCTCGAAAAGCGCTACAGCAAAGCGCGCGAAGCGAAGGCGGATCTTTTCATCTCGATCCACGCCGATGCGTTCACGAGCAGCGACGCCCGCGGATCTTCGGTGTGGGTGTTGTCACCGCGCGGCGCGACCAACGAGGCATCCCGCTGGCTCGCCGACCGGGAAAACCGTGCCGACCTCGTCGGCGGCATTTCACTCGACGACAAGGACGACACTCTCGCCAAGGTGCTGCTGGATCTGTCCCAGGGCGCGACCATGGGCGCGAGCAACTCGGTCGCAGAGCAGGTGCTGAGTGCCCTGAGAAAACTCGGGCCGACGCACCGCGCCTATGTCGAGCGGGCCAATTTTGTCGTACTGCGTTCGCCGGACGTGCCGTCGATCCTGGTCGAAACAGCGTTCATCACGAACGCGGCTGAGGAGGCGCGGTTGAAGAGTCCGGAGCACCGAGAGCGTCTGGCGACTGCGATCCTGGGCGGCGTGAGCGAGTATTTCCGTGCGTCGCCCCCGCCGGGAAGCATGTTCGCAGCCGGCAATGTCCGGGAAAGATCCAGTGCATCGCGCTACGTCGTGGGCCGGGGAGAAACGCTGAGTGCGATTGCCGAGAGTCACGGCTTGACGACAGCACAGTTGCGTGCGGCGAATGCATTGGCGAACGAGGGCGTTCGGGCTGGCGAAGTGCTGCAGATTCCTTCGGGCTGAAACCGCTGCCAGCGGGCGGCTGACGACCTTCGGCTATGATGCAAACCCCCATGCGGTTTCATCATGTCGCGCATCCGCTCCCTTCCCTCCGACCTCGTCAACCAGATCGCCGCGGGCGAAGTCATCGAACGCCCCGCGTCGGTGGTGAAGGAGCTGGTCGAGAACAGTCTGGACGCGGGCGCGCGACGGATCGACATTGATATCGAGCAGGGCGGCGCGGGCCTGATCCGCATTCGCGACGACGGCAGCGGCATTGTCGCCGACGATCTGCCGCTGGCAATCTCCGCGCATGCCACCAGCAAGATCGCTTCCTTCGATGACCTCGAACGCGTTGGCACGCTGGGATTTCGCGGCGAAGCTCTGCCATCGATTGCGTCGGTGTCCCGGTTCGCGCTGATATCGCGTCGTATCGGTGCGGAATCGGCGTGGCGCATCGAGGTCGACGGAGGCAAGCCGCGTACGCAAAGTCCGGCGCAGCTTCCGGTCGGCACTCAGGTGGACGTCCGTGATCTTTTCTACAACCTGCCCGCGCGACGCAAGTTCATGCGGGCGGAGCGGACCGAATTCGGCCATATCGACGAGCTGGTCAAGTCGATCGCGCTTGCGCGGAACACTGTGGAATTTCGCCTGAGCCACAACGGCAAGCCGGTGCGGATGCTGAAAGTGGCGCAGGATGCCGACGAAGGTGCACGCCGCGTGGTCGACGTGCTCGGCGACGAATTCCTCGGGCAAAGCCTGCGCGTCGACCACGCGGCAGCGGGGCTTCGATTGCACGGGTGGGTCGGTCTCCCGACCGCATCACGTTCGCAGGCCGATCAGCAGTACTTTCACGTCAACGGTCGACTGGTCCGCGATCGGCTGGTTGCGCATGCCGTCCGCCAGGCCTACGCCGACGTGCTGTATCACGGCCGACATTCGGCGTTCGTGCTGTTCCTCGAACTCGATCCGGCACTGGTGGATGTCAATGTCCATCCCGCCAAGCACGAGGTGCGATTTCGCGAGGGACGCCTGGTGCACGATTTTCTCTATCGCACACTCAACGACGCACTC
Source organism: Dokdonella sp. (assembly GCF_039926425.1). GTDB lineage: Bacteria > Pseudomonadota > Gammaproteobacteria > Xanthomonadales > Rhodanobacteraceae > Dokdonella_A. The sequence continues at coordinate 13,106 of NZ_JBDSWZ010000089.1, read as the reverse complement.
GGCGGTGCGCGAGCGGGCGCGCGCCGGATCGATGCCGTGGCCGACATGGGGGGAGTGGTCCAGGGCGCGTTTGCATCCGGGGCGCCGTCATCGGGTGCGTTCGCGATGTTCAGGCAGTCTGGGCTCGGCCTTGGAGTTCGCGAGCCGCTTGCCGACTATGCCGCGTTGCTCGGATCGTCGCGTTCGCTGCCCGCTTCATTGGGTGGTGGAGATGCCGGTCGTGCGGGTGTCGGCAATGATCCGCAAGCAACCGACATTCCACCCCTCGGTTTTGCGCTCGCGCAACTGCACGGAATTTATGTTCTCGCGGAGAATGCCAACGGCATGGTACTGGTCGACATGCATGCTGCGCACGAACGCATCACCTACGAGAAACTCAAGCTTGCGCAGGACGGAGAGGGCATCCGTTCGCAGATGCTCCTGGTGCCGATCTCTCTCTCTCTCAGCGAACGTGAGGCGACCGCAGTCGAGGAGCACGGCGAACGCTTCGCGCAACTCGGCTTCGATGTCGCCCGCAGCGGGCCGCAAAGTGTCGCGGTGCGCAGGATTCCGGTTCTCCTCGACGGCGCTGACGTTCCGCAGCTCGTGCGCGACGTGATTGCCGATCTTGCGGTGCATGGCGAATCCAGGCGGGTCGAGGAAAGCACGAATGAACTTCTCGGCACGATGGCCTGTCATGGCTCGGTGCGCGCAAACCGCCGCTTGACGGTTCCCGAAATGAACGCGCTGCTGCGCGAAATGGAGGCGACCGAACGGTCCGGCCAATGCAATCACGGACGACCGACCTGGGTGCAACTGGCCATTCCCGAACTCGATCGACTGTTTCTGCGCGGCCGCTGATCCGTTAGTCTCGCGCCCTTTCCGAATCCGAACACCCCAGAGGAAGCTTCTCAATGCTGAAAGTCATCGCTCTCGCCGCGGCAAGCCTCGCCGGAGTCCAACTCATGTCCGCCAAAGTCGATTCTTCCAGGCCCGCGGGCGACTACACGCGGCAGATCGAAACCTGGCAGGCGCAGCGCCTCGAACGGCTGAAGGCGCCGAATGGTTGGCTCAGCCTGATCGGCCTGCATTGGCTGAAGGATGGCAAGAACACGATCGGCAGCGCAAAGGGCAACGACCTGGTTCTGGCGAAGGGGCCGGCACGGCTCGGAACCATTTCCGTCGCGAACGGCAAGGCGACCATTGAACTGGACGCAAAGGCCGAAGCGACCATCGATGGCAAGAAAGCCACGTCGGCGGAACTGCTCGATGACAGCCACGAAAAGCCGACCACGATCGCATTCGGAACGGCGAGCTTCCATCTGATCGATCGCAACGGCAGAAAGGGATTGCGCGTGAAGGATACGGCGGCTGAGACGCTGACGCACTTTGCAGGCATCCAGACGTTCCCGATCGATTCCGCGTGGCGGATCGAGGCGAAGTGGGACGCCTACGCGCCGGCCCATAGCCTCGATGTCCCGACCGTGCTCGGCACCGTCGACAAGATGCAGGTTCCCGGCAAGGCGACGTTCACGCACGGCGGCAAGACGTATTCGCTGCTGCCGGTGCTGGAAGACAAGGATGCGAAGGAGTTGTGGTTCATCTTCGCGGATCGGACCAGCGGAAAGGAAACCTATGCGTCGGCTCGTTTCCTCTACGCCGACATGCCGAAGGACGGGAAGGTCGTGATCGATTTCAACAAGGCCTACAATCCGCCGTGCGCATTCACCCCTTACGCGACCTGCCCGCTGGCTCCGCCGGAAAACCGGCTCGATCTGTCCGTGACGGCAGGCGAAAAGAAATACGCCAAGGATCATCGTTGACGGATGGCACGCCGGGTCCGAGACCCGGCGTCTACCAGCAGGGCTTTCGACGGTCCCCATTCAGGGGCAAGCTGCATGATGCAGCGTGGGTGACGGGTGAGCGTTGAACGTTTGGTCGTCCGGCGATGTCCACATGGCGCTCGCGTTGGACCCACGCCCCCCCTCGGTTACACTACCGCGCTTTTCTACCCGGTATGGATTCCGGGGCGGTCGCAGATTCGCAATTCCACTCCGGAGACACAGGCATGAAGTTTGGTTGGTCATTCGCCCTTGTGGCGTTGTTCGTGACGGGGTCCGCCGCAGCGCAGGACATCACGTCGGATAAGGGCAAGATTTCTTACGCGATCGGCTTTCAGATCGGCTCCGGACTGGTCGATCGCAGCATGGACGTCGATATCGCAACGGTCACCCGGGCGATCCAGGATGCGTACGGCAAGAAAACACCGGCGGTGCCCGAAGCGGCGATGAAGGATGCGCTCGCCAAGCTCGAAGGGAAGATGAAGGCAGAGGCCGAAAAGACGCTCAGCCAGAACAAGAGCGAATCGGATACGTTCATGGCGCAGAACCGCTCGAAGAAGGGCGTGATTGTGCTGCCGAGCGGCGTGCAGTATCGAACGATCGAGGACGGCACCGGCAAGACGATCGTCCCGACCAGCGAAGTCACCTTCCATGTGCGTGTCTCGCTGACCAGTGGCCGCGAAATCCGCAGCTCCTTCGTCGGCGAGCCGATCAAGGCCAAGGTGTCGGACATGCCGTCGATCTTCGGGACGAAGCTGCTGCCCGAAGTGATCCAGAAGATGAAGGCGGGCGACCACTGGACGATCTTCCTTCCGCCGGAACAGGCGTCCGGAAACCAGGTCTTCATCTGGGAAGTCAAGATCATCGACGTGAAGTAATCGCGCTTGATGCTGGAGAGTTCGTCGTCCGGTTCGATGTGCAACCAACGACGAGTTCTCCGATGAGGTCGCAGACGCCGCGTTCCGACGCGGCGTCTGCATTTGAAGAGGACGCAATGACGGCACCGCTCCATCCACCCGTTCTCAGTCCGTGCACCGGCGTCTGCGTCCTTGGGCGAGACGGCTACTGCGACGGCTGCCTGCGCAGTGGCGACGAGATCGCCCGTTGGATCGCGATGGACGACGCGCAACGCAGGGAGTTGATGGAGCACGCGCTGCCTCTGCGGGAATCGCTGCGCACATGCGGTTGAACCCGATCCATTCTCCGCAGGCGTCGCGTCTTCGGCGTGCGGTTCGTGGACTCTCCGATCCGCCCACTGCGACTGCGTGGAACGCCGGCGAGCTCGCCGATGTGTTCGATGCATCCTTGCCACGTCGACCGGCCGCGGTGCTGGTTCCCTTCGTTGGTCGTGGGGACGATTTGTTCGTGCTGTTCACGCGTCGCAGCGAGCGCTTGCGGCATCACGCCGGGCAGATCAGCTTTCCCGGCGGAGGCGTCGATGCAGGCGATGCGGATGCGGTCGCTGCAGCACTGCGTGAAACCCATGAGGAAACCGGTATCGAACCGGCGCTGGTCGATGCATTCGGTTATCTCGACCGCCTCGATACCGTATCGGGTTACCGCGTGACGCCGGTGGCCGGTTTCGTCGACGAAAGCTACTGCGCGCGCCTGCAGGAAGATGAAGTCGATGAGGTGTTCGAAGTCCCTCTCGCATTCATCGTCGATCCGGCGAGCCTGTCGCGGGAGCGTATCCTGTGGCGCGGGATCGAACGCGACATCCTTGCGTTCCAGTGGGAAGGTCGGCGCATCTGGGGAGCGACCGCAGCGATCCTGAAGAATCTGCTCGATCGACTGGAGGCTGCACGATGAACCTGCGCACGCTGGTGTCCGCGAATGAACTGGCGGCAATGCAGGCGCAGCGCGCAGTCCTCGTCGTCGACTGCCGATTCGACCTCGCGGACCCAGGCAAAGGCGAGCGTGATTCTGTCGACGGCCACATCCCCGGATCGGTCTACGCAAACCTCGATCGCGATCTTTCGGATCTGTCGCAGCGCGGCGTCGGCCGTCATCCGCTGCCGAATGACGACGGGTTCTCCGCGTCGCTGGCTCGTTGGGGATGGCTGCCGGGAAGCGCAGTGGTCGCCGTCGACGATGCCGGCGGAGCGCTTGCCGCTGCGCGCCTGTGGTGGCTCCTTCGACTCGCGGGTTGTGCCGACGTCGCCGTCCTCGACGGCGGCTTGAACGCGTGGCGTGATGCAGGTTTCGAGTTCGAGCGCGGCGTCGCGAAGCGCGACGCGACGAACGTGTCGGTCCGCGTCGGTCGCGACGGAGTCGCCGGGTTCGACGAGATCGAACGGCGTCGCAACGACGGTTCGATGGTTCTGATCGATGCGCGTGCAGCGCCGCGATATCGCGGCGACCTTGAGCCGCTCGATCCGGTGGCCGGGCACGTGCCGGGAGCCGTCAATCGTCCGTTTTCGATGAATCTCGATGCCAGCGGCCGCTTCCGGCCAGCACTCGATCTTCGCAATGAATTCCAGCGCCTGATCGGCAATCACGACGCGCGGGATGTCGTGCACATGTGCGGATCAGGTGTCACTGCGTGCCACAACCTGCTGGCGATGGAACACGCCGGTCTCGACGGATCGAGACTGTTTGCGCCTTCGTGGAGCGGCTGGGTCAGTGATCGTTCGAGACCAGCGGAAACCGGTTCACCCGGCGAGAACTGACCCACGTCGATGGCGCCGTTGCAGCCGCTCGATCGATTCGCGCGCCTCGTTGCTCATCCGCGCGACTTGAGTCGCGCGACGAGCGCCGCGAGTGAGCGCTGTGCCTCGGGGGCAAACCACCCATCGAGGAATTCGTCGACTGGCAAACGCGCCGGATCGGCAAACACCTCGGCAAGATCGGCGCGTGCCATCCTGCGTGTGGCGCTCATCGCCTGTGGTGGCAATCCGAGCAGTTCGCCGAGCCAGATCACCGCGCGTGCAACAACGAGGTCGGTGTCGACCAGCTCGTCGACCAGGCCGACGACATGCGCCTGCTCCGCGTCGAGCATTGCACCTTCGACCATCAAACGTTCCGCGCGATACGTGCCGACGAGGCGACGCAACGCCATCTGGATGCATTCGGGCACGGACAATCCAACCTGCACTTCGTTGAGCCCGATCTTGAACGCGCCGCGCGCCATGATCCGGTAGTCGCACATGATCGCAAGCACCGCGCCGCCCGCGGGCGCGTGGCCCGTGATCGCGGCAACGACAGGAATGGGCGCGCGCGCGAGTGCCGCACAGAGCCCGAAAAAATCTCCCCAGAAAACACGGAAGGCAGCGCGATCCAGCTGCATCAGCGCCGGCACGTCGAGGCCTGCGGAAAACATCCCTGGCGAACCGGAAAGCACGAGCGCGCGAGCACCGTGGCCAGGGCTTGCCTCGACAGCCTCACGCAGGAGTTTCACGAGTTGCGGATCAAGTGCGTTGACCGGCGGGCGCGCGAGTCGCAGTTCGTGGATGTCGTCGTGCTGGATGAGGTCGAGCATGCGTGATTCCTGATGGCGAAACGTTGCAAATTCGGTCGTCTTTCGAAGTCGATGCGGGCCGAGTAGTTATTCGTCGCTGGCGGACCACACGTAGCGCACCAGATAGTCGAGTGTCGCCTTGCCGTTCGCGGGAACCGGCACGCGGAACTCCAGCAGGTCGGGCGTCTGCTTGTCCGGCTTCTGGCTGGATGACACGACACTCCAGGTGCGCCAGCGAAAGTGATGCTCGCGCACCGTGATCGAACGCGCCGAATTTCCGCTGTTCGTCAACGTGACGCGAAATCCCTCGTCCATTTCCCGCGCTGCCTTGTCGACGCTGAAGACGGTTCGTTCGCGCGTCGCGGCAAGGTCGAACGCGACGCCGAGGCCAACGTCCACACGTCGGCCTTTTTGCACATCGCCAATACGGTTTTCGCCAAGCAGTTCGACGCGGCCATCCTTGTCGGCGACCAGTGCGCGCAAGTTGCCCGCCGGCAGGTTTTCGGTGGCGGAAAAGGTGAGCCGACTCAGCACCGGACCACTTGCCGGTTCTCCGATGTCTGTCTGGAGCACCGGCTTTTGTCCATACCCCCAGGTTCCGTTATCGAACACCCATTGGCGTTCGCATGGAAGCTCCCGGGTTGGATAAAGCGGCACCTGCGTGACACTTGCATCCGGAAGATCGAGGGAGCCGTCGAGCGTGTAACTCCGGTAGTCGCCGAGCGAGGACTGCTGCGGCGCTTCCTCGGGCGCAGACGCCGCCATCGCCTTCATCATCATCGGCCGACCGCCGCCGCCTTTCGCGAAATTCGGTGCGCCGGCGATCAGCTTGATGAGCGCGGCGGGAAAATCGCGCCCGCTTCGATTCGCGATGCTGGCGAGCGCATCGAGCCGAAGGCTGCACTCTCCGGGCTGCAACAACGCCGAATAGGCGGCGCGCCAGCCGAGTCCTGAAGTGGGATAGGTCAGCGTCACATTCGCAGCGCCGGCTTTGCCGTCGACCACGACTTGCAGCGTGCTGCCGGGCAGGCCCTTGCCGGCCGGAAACATGATGCGCACGTAGTCACGCACGTAGCCGATGCGTCCGTCGGCATCGCGCACGCCGAGATTCCCGCCGTCGAGCGCGACCAGCGTGCCGTCTGCAACGATCCTGCCATCGTTCCCGATGACTTCGACGCGCTCGCCGCGGTGTGCTGCGAGTGCTCCGCCGTCACCCGCCGAAACGATGCGCTGTGCCAGTACGCGACCCGCGTTGCCGAGATTGATTGCGACTGCTTCGGTGTCGAGCATGGCGGGCAATCCATCCACGACGACCGTCTGCCGAGAGCCGGTCAGTTGCAACGTGCGCTCTTCGTGAACGACCGAGTGGCCCTCATTCACCGGAGAACTGCCGCTGTCAAACAATGCGTCGCCATCGCTGCGATAAATCGTCAATGCGGGATCTGTGGCGCGGGCTGCGGTCACGGTTGTGAGAACGGCCATTGCAAGAAGCGGCGCGACGAATCGGCGAAGTGGGCGCATGGTCGCATTCCGGTTGCGGAGGGGAGGTGTCGCTATGATAGCGATCACGAAGGAGATCGCCATGCATCGTTCACGTCTGCTGATCACGAAAGTTGCATTCGCCGCGCTCGTCGGCGCAAGTCCCGCACATGCGGCCGGAAAGCTCACCGTGCACGATGCGTGGATCCGCATGCCGCCTCCGGGTTCGGAGATGTCAGCCGGATATGCAACGCTTGCGAACACCGGAGATGAGCCGATTTCAGTGCTGACCGTGCAGAGCAACGCGTACCGGATGACGTCGCTCCACGAGACAGTCACCAGCGGAGACGTCTCGAAGATGCGCGAATTGCATCGCCTGAAGATCGCTGCGGGGGAAACCATTCAGATGAAGCCCGGTGGCAAGCATCTGATGTTGATGCAACCGCGCCGCGACATTGCAGTGGGCGAGAAAGTCGAGATGATGTTCCTGCTTCTCGACGGAACCAGGGTCGAAACCTATTTCGACGTGGTCCCTGCAGACGCCAGCGGCGACTGACACGCCGCGCGGATCGCCGCGGGCAATGCAATCGACTGCCCGCTCTTGCGATCGATCCACACCAGCACGGTGTCGCCATCGGCGTAGAGTCGTGTCGCGTCGGATGACGCGGTGATCCGGTGCGCAATCGTCACCGACGAGCGACCGACCCGCTCGATCCGCAATTCCACGACGATATTCGCAGGCCAGGTCAGTTGCTGGCGGAAGTTGACATGTGCCGCTGCGACGACCGGCATCTGCGCGTCGTCGAGCCAGGCGCCATCAAGACTCGTCATCCAGTGCAAACGCGCTTCCTGCACGTAGTCGAGGAATGCGGCGTTGTTGACGTGATTGAACGCATCCAGATCGCCCCAGCGCACCGACAGCGGCACGCGGATGATCGCAGTTGCCGACTCAGCCGCTTTCGGTGCGCTGGGGCGGTCGCCGTGTCCGTCGGCGTTTGAAGGCGCGTTCATGCCGCAGCCTTTCGCGCGCGCGTGGGCGTTCGCGCCGGCTCGATCCCGAGCGTCCGTGCGAGGAAGTGCCCGGTGTAAGACGATTTCACCTTCGCGATCTGTTCGGGAGTTCCCGTAGCGAGGATGGTGCCGCCGCGTTCGCCGCCGTCCGGTCCGAGATCGATGACCCAGTCGGCCGTCTTGATCACGTCGAGATTGTGTTCGATCACGACGACGGTGTTGCCGTCTTCCGAGAGGCGGTGCAAGACCTTCAGCAGCTGCTCGATGTCGTGGAAGTGCAAGCCGGTGGTCGGTTCGTCGAGGATATACAGCGTGCGGCCGGTGTCGCGCTTGGACAACTCGCGCGACAGTTTCACGCGCTGTGCTTCGCCGCCCGACAGTGTGGTCGCACTCTGGCCGAGCTTGATGTACGAAAGGCCGACATGCATCAGCGTTTCGAGCTTCCGTGCCAGCACCGGAACCGGTTCGAACAGCTTGAACGCGTCTTCGACCGTCATGCCGAGCACGTCGGCAATCGTGTAGCCCTTGTAGGTGATTTCCAGCGTCTCGCGGTTGTAGCGCTTGCCGTGGCAGACATCGCAGGCGACATACACATCCGGCAGAAAGTGCATCTCGACCTTGATCAGGCCATCGCCTTCGCACGCTTCGCAGCGGCCGCCCTTCACGTTGAAACTGAAACGACCCGGGCCATAGCCGCGCGAGCGCGATTCGGGAACCTGCGCAAACAGTTCGCGCAGCGGCGTGAAGAGGCCCGTGTAGGTCGCAGGATTCGAGCGCGGCGTGCGGCCAATTGGCGACTGGTAGATGTCGACCACCTTGTCGAACAATTCCATTCCCTCGACGTCGCGGAACGGCGCTGGCTTCTCGTTCGCGCCGTTGAGTTCGGCCGCGGTGTGGCGGTACAGCGTGTCGTTGATCAGCGTTGACTTTCCCGAGCCCGAAACGCCCGTTACGCAGACAAACAGACCCGCCGGGATTTCCAGATCCACGTTCTTGAGATTGTTGCCGGATGCGCCAAGGATCCGCAGCATTTTTTCCGGGTCCGGCTTGCGGCGCTTCTTTGGAATGTCGATGCCGCGCTTGCCGGAAAGGTACTGGCCGGTCAGCGACCGCGGTGCCTTGAGGATCGCCGCAATATCGCCCTTGGCGACCACTTCACCGCCGTGCACGCCTGCGCCCGGTCCGATATCCACCACATAGTCGGCGAGGCGAATCGCATCTTCATCGTGTTCGACCACGATCACCGTGTTGCCGAGATCGCGCAGACGCTTGAGCGTACCGAGCAGGCGTTCGTTGTCGCGCTGGTGCAAGCCGATCGACGGTTCGTCGAGCACGTACATCACCCCGACGAGTCCTGCCCCGATCTGCGAGGCGAGACGAATACGCTGTGCCTCGCCGCCGGACAGTGAATCGGCCTGGCGGTCGAGCGTGAGATAGTCGAGCCCGACGTCAACGAGGAAATGCAGGCGTTCGCGAATTTCCTTGACGATCTTCACGGCGATCTCGCCGCGCCAGCCGGCGAGCTTGAGCGTCTTGAAGAACGCGAGTGACTGGTCGATCGGCAACGCGGTCAGCGCGGGCAGATTGCGATCGCTGACGAACACGTTGCGCGCACTGCGGTTGAGGCGCTGGCCGCCGCAGTCGGGACACGGTCGGTCGCTGATGTATTTCGCGAGTTCCTCGCGCACGGCCGACGATTCGGTCTCCTTGTAGCGCCGCTCGAGATTCGGGACGATGCCTTCGAACTTGTGCTTGCGCGATACTGCGCCGCTGGCGCCGGTGGTGTACCGGAAACTGATTTGTTGATCGCCGGACCCATTCAGAACGTTGTTGCGGATCGACGCCGGCAGTTCGTTCCACGGGGCGTCGACGCTGAAGCCATAGTGCTTCGCCAACGACTGGATCAGCTGAAAATAATACTGGTTGCGTCGATCCCATCCTCGCACCGCGCCGGCAGCGAGACTGAGCTGCGGATTGACGACGACGCGCGCCGGATCGAAGAACTGGCTGACGCCGAGGCCATCGCACGACGGACATGCGCCGACCGGAGAGTTGAACGAGAACAGACGGGGCTCCAGTTCCGGCAGCGAGTAGTCGCAGACCGGGCACGAAAACCGCGAGGAGAACGTGACTTCCGCCGTCTTCGGCGCCGCCTTGTTGCTGATGCTGGCGTCCAGCTCGACCAGGATCGCGATTCCCTCGCCAAGCCTCAGCGCGGTTTCGAACGATTCGGCAAGCCTCTGCTTGATGTCTTCCTTGGGGCGGAAACGATCGATGACCACTTCGATCGTGTGCTTCTGTCGCAGTGTCAGCGACGGCACCGCATCGAGTTCATGCACGTATCCATCCACCCGCACGCGGACGAAACCCTGCGCACGCAACTGCTCGAACACCTGCACGTGCTCGCCCTTGCGCTCGCGAATGACCGGCGCGATCAGCATGAAGCGCTTGTCGGGATCGAGCGCGAGCGTCGCGTCGACCATCTGGCTGATCGTTTGCGCTTCGAGTGCAAAGTCGTGATCCGGGCAACGCGGCGTCCCGACGCGCGCGAACAGAAGCCGCAGGTAGTCGTAGATTTCGGTGATCGTCCCGACGGTCGAGCGCGGATTGTGCGATGTCGCCTTCTGTTCGATCGCGATCGCCGGCGACAGGCCTTCGATGTGGTCGACGTCCGGCTTCTCCATCACCGACAGGAACTGGCGCGCGTATGCCGACAGCGACTCGACGTAGCGGCGCTGGCCTTCCGCGTAGATCGTGTCGAATGCGAGCGACGATTTGCCCGAACCGGACAGGCCGGTAATCACGATCAGCTTGTCGCGCGGCAGATCGATGTCGATGTTCTTGAGGTTGTGCGTGCGGGCGCCGCGGATTCGTATCATGTCCATGACGCAGGCAGATGGGGGAAACGCCCAATATAACAACCGCGACCTGTCTGATCGTCTGCGATTTTTTTGCGCATTCAGACTTCGGATCGTCCGCGTCCCGAGATCGGTCGCCGGGGGAGCGCCTTCAGGCGCGATGCCTGGCGGGGCCAATGGCAGCCGAAGTCGCTCCCGTAAAGCGCTGCTTCTGCTGCGCGTCCGGTTGCCTTGACCGCCTCGTCCCGCTAGAATCCGCGGTCCTTTTCGGTCAATCCCGGAAAGTTGGCGGTTTTCAGAATAACTACAGAGGCATAGCCATGTACGCAGTCATTGTCACGGGCGGTCGTCAGTACCGCGTGGCGCAGGGGGAGACCCTGCGTGTGGAAAAACTCGAGGGCGATATCGGCTCCGAGATCAAGCTGGATCAGGTCCTGATGCTTGGCGAAGGCGAGGGCATCACCCTCGGCGCGCCACTCATTGCCGGGGCGCTGGTCACGGTGAAGGTCGTTTCGCATGGTCGCGCCGACAAGATCCGCATCGTCAAGTTTCGTCGCCGCAAGCATTTCCGCAAGGAAACCGGCCACCGGCAGCATTACACCGAAATCGAGATCGTCGGGATCACCGGCGCGTCGGGCAAGAAGGAGTAAGTCATGGCACATAAGAAGGCAGGCGGCTCAACCCGCAACGGTCGCGACTCCAATCCGAAGTATCTCGGCGTCAAGGTGTTTGGCGGCCAGGCTGTGAATGCCGGAAACATCATCATTCGCCAGCGCGGAACCCGTTTCCACCCGGGCGTCGGCGTCGGTCTCGGACGCGATCACACGATCTTCGCGATCGTGGGCGGCAAGGTCGAGTTCCGCGTCAAGGGCGCGAACGCGCGCAAGACGGTCAACGTCGTTCCGGCCTGATTGGCTGGTGACACGTTTGCGGAAGGCCCCGCCGCGCGCGGGGCTTTTCGTTTCTGACACAGGGAATGGGCGATTCGGGACCGACCGATCGATGCCTCATTTTCGCCTCACGATTGCCGTGGCCGCTGTCGGTCCTGCCTTCGCCTCGCCCCAAATTCCATCCACACTCCCGGCCTTCCCATGAAATTCGTCGACGAAGCAGTCATCCGCGTCTATGCCGGCAACGGTGGCAACGGCTCCGTCAGTTTCCGGCGCGAGAAATTCATTCCGTTCGGCGGCCCGGATGGCGGCGATGGCGGCAGCGGTGGAAGTGTCTGGCTGGTCGCGGACGAGGGACTCAATACATTGATCGACTTCCGTCACCAGCGCAGCTATCGCGCCGAACGCGGCGAGAACGGCATGGGGCGCCAGATGGCGGGGAAAGGCGGCGTCGATACGGTCATTCGCGTTCCTGTGGGCACCGTCGTCATCAATGTCGACACCGACGAGCAGATCGGCGACCTCGCGACAAACGGCGAGCGCCTGCTGGTGGCGCAGGGTGGGCACGGCGGCCTCGGCAACGTGCATTTCAAGACGTCGGTCAATCGCGCGCCGCGCCGGGCTGGTACTGGCAGCGCCGGCGAAGAGCGTGAACTCAAACTCGAATTGAAAGTGCTGGCAGATGTGGGCCTGCTCGGATTCCCCAATGCCGGCAAATCCACGTTGGTCCGTGCCGTCTCGGCCGCAACGCCGAAGGTGGCTGATTACCCGTTCACCACATTGCAGCCGCATCTGGGTGTGGTGCGAATCGAAACGGACCGCAGTTTCGTGATCGCCGACATTCCCGGGTTGATCGAGGGAGCCGCGGATGGCGCCGGACTCGGCATCCAGTTCCTCAAGCATGTCGCGCGCACGCGCCTGCTGCTGCACGTGGTCGATCTTGCTCCGATGGACGGGATCAGCGACCCAGCCGCCGAGATTCGCGCCATCGAGAAGGAGCTCAAGGGATTCGACCCGGAGTTGCTGAAGCGGCCGCGCTGGCTGGTCTTCAACAAGGTGGACCTGCTGCCGCCCGAGGATCGCGAGAAAGCGGCCAAGGCGATCGTGCGCAAACTGAAGTGGAAGCATCCCTGGTATCTGGTTTCCGCAATTGCGCGCGAAGGCACCTGGCCACTATGTCTCGATATCCAGCGCTTCTTTGACGAGCAGAAACTCGCGGCGGCGGAGGCTGCCGAAGCTGAGGAGCAGGGCATCTGATGGGACGTCGGGTGCCCGATTCGGACACGAAAAAGCCGGCTTGCGCCGGCTTTTTCGGGACCACCTGCAAGCCTCGATCAGGCAAGCGCGCGGATATGCGCGGTCAGGCGGCTTTTATGACGCGAAGCCTTATTCTTGTGGATCAGGCCGCGCGTGGCGTACCGGTCCATCACCGGCTCGGCAATCTTGAACGCGGCTTCGGCTTTCGCCTTGTCCTTCGCTTCGATCGCCTTGACGACGTTCTTGATCGCGGTGCGAACCATCGAACGCGCGCTCGCGTTGCGCTGGCGGTGCTGCTCGGACTGGCGCGCACGCTTCTTCGCGGATTTGATGT
>NZ_JBDSWZ010000088.1:0-2979 GCF_039926425.1 Dokdonella sp. | reverse complement strand
TCGCCGAGCAGGGCGCGCGCGGAGGCTGGATCCGGCAACCGCCGTTCGGCATCGTCCGTGGTCGATTCGTGCGGGAATCCGAGTATCACGTGTCGATCATCTCCCCATGACCCGCGGCGAGTATAGGCGGCGGGCGACCCGCAGGGGAGGCGACGCGTTTGCAAATATGGTCTTGCTTCGGCAGCCGTCGCCGATGGCGACTTCTGCATCGCTGCGCGACCATGCACGCCACATTGGAGGAGCGACCGCAGCAACCCGTGGGTCAGATCCAGCCACGCTGGGCGAGTGAAGTCGGATGTCCGTCTCCGATCACGAAGTGGTCGAGAAGGCGCACGTCGATCAGTTCCATCGCGTCGCGCAGGCGCAGGGTGATTGCGCGATCGGCGGCACTGGGTTCGGCGACGCCAGAGGGATGGTTGTGCGCAAGGATTACCGCAGCGGCATTGTGCGACAGGCAGCGCCGGACGACTTCGCGCGGATGTACGCTCGCACCGTCGATGGTACCGCGAAAGAGTTCCTCAAAGGCGATCACGCGGTGGCGATTGTCGAGAAACAGGCAACCGAAGACTTCGTAGGGATAGCCACCCAGCCGTGATTTGAGGTAACGCGCGCTGGTGGCCGGGTCCGACAGGGTTTCGCCGCTGCGCAGTTCGGCATCGAGATAGCGCCGGCCGAGTTCCAGCGCGCCCAGAAGTCGACACCACGCGACGGCGCCGATGCCTGGTCGTCCGGCCGACGTCTCGAGCAACGCCTTGAGTCCGCCTGCGTCCGCGAGCAGCACGCGCCCGAGATCGACAGCGCTCTGCCCGCGACGGCCGGAACCGAGGAAGACTGCCAGCAGCTCTGCATCGGAGAGCGCGTGCGCGCCGCGTTCAAGCAGCTTTTCGCGGGGGCGTTCGCCGTCTGGCCAGTTTCGGATGCTCATTGATGGGGCGGGCCAGGTGGGTCTCGGGAAGGTGCGCGAGAACAGTCCGGACGCGCCGATCGTGCCTCGGGTCACACTCTGCGTGCAGCGATTCGATCGTTCGAGCGGTACGCGTCGCGAATTTCAGTAAGCTAGCGATCTCGCGTGCCGTCAGCGGTTTCCTACATGAGCGGTTGGGCCATCCGGAATGTGCACAAAGCCTGCGGCGAAGGTCCGAACGGGCGAGCGTACGCATGACGCAACAAGTGACCCATCTGCCGGAGCGCGTCGGCAATCCGGCCGAACCACTCGCCAGCGTCAACGTGCTGCTCGGCGTGTCCGGTGGCATTGCGGCCTACAAGAGTGCGGAACTGGTCCGACGCCTGCGCGACGCCGGCGCCGACGTCCGGGTGGTGCTCACCGAGAATGCCGCGCGATTCGTGACGGCGCTGACGTTCCAGGCGTTGTCCGGTCATCCGGTCCGCACCAGCCTGTGGGACGAATCGGCGGAAGCGGCGATGGGTCACATCGAGCTTGCGCGATGGGCGGACGAGATCCTGGTTGCACCAGCATCGGCCGACCTGATCGCGCGGTTGTCGAATGGTCACGCTGACGATCTCCTCACGACGTTGTGCCTGGCGACTTCGGCACCGGTTGCCATCGCGCCGGCAATGAACCAGCAGATGTGGGCGCACCCGGCGACGCAGGCAAACCTCGCGCGCTTGCGTGAACGCGGTGTTCGCGTGTTCGGGCCCGCGTCGGGCGAACAAGCGTGCGGAGATGTCGGTCGTGGCCGTTTGCTTGAAGCGAGCGAGCTGGTGGCCGAACTTGCGGCGGCCCGGGGGCCGCGTGAACTGGCGGGCGTGGACGTGCTCGTCACGGCCGGTCCAACCTTCGAGGATATCGACCCGGTTCGCTTCATTGGCAATCGAAGCTCGGGACGAATGGGCTTCGCGGTCGCCGACGCGGCGGCAAGAGCAGGCGCGTTCGTCACGCTGGTCGCGGGGCCGGTCCACCTGGCCACTCCGCCGCGGGTCACGCGCATCGACGTGCGCAGCGCGAGGGAAATGCGCGATGCGGTGTTTGCCCATGTCGCGCGCGCGAAGATCTTCATTTCCGCCGCGGCTGTCGGCGACTTTCGCCCGCAAAGCGTCGCCGCGCACAAGCTCAAGAAAAGCGGTGCCAGCACGCTCGAGCTGTCGCTCGTGCAGAATCCGGACATCCTCGCCGAAGTGGCCGCGCTTGCGCAGCGCCCCTTCGTCGTCGGTTTCGCAGCCGAGACCGAGCAGATGGAAGAATTTGCCCGCGCGAAACTCGAGCGCAAGCAACTGGATCTGATTGCCGCGAACCAGGTCGGTTCCAATCTCGGATTCGAACGGGACGACAACGCGTTGCTGCTGCTATGGCCCAACGGGCGCGAAGAGTTGCCACAGGCGGACAAGCGGGAGCTCGCGCGTCAGCTGGTTGCACGCATCGCGCAATTGCGCGATGCGGTTGCGTCATGACTAGAATTGCGATGAAGGTGCTGGATGCCCGGCTGGGCACGGAGTTTCCGCTCCCGTCCGCCGCCACCGAAGCATCGGCAGGAGTAGACCTCCGCGCGATGCTGGATACGCCTCTGACCCTCGACGCAGGCGCCAGCGCGCTGATTCCAAGCGGAATCGCGATCCACATCGACGATCCGGGTTTGTGCGCCGTGGTGCTGCCGCGATCGGGGCTGGGCCACAAGCACGGCATCGTACTGGGCAACCTGGTTGGCTTGATCGATTCCGACTATCAGGGGCCGCTGATGATTTCGTGCTGGAACCGTTCCGGCGTGGCCTTTACCATCGAGCCCGGGGAACGCATCGCTCAGCTGGTGATCCTGCCTGTGATCCGGGCGGCCTTCGACGTGGTCGACGGGTTTGCGCCCAGCGAGCGCGGAGCGGGGGGGTTCGGCAGCACGGGTCGGCAGTGATGCGGAAATCGGGCATGTCGTTTGCATGGATCCCGGGCTGCTCATCGAAAGACAAACCGGTCCGGTGACGGGGCTGGGTGATGGATCAAGCGCCGACGACGATGTCCGGTGCAACGCA
>NZ_JBDSWZ010000087.1:0-58334 GCF_039926425.1 Dokdonella sp. | reverse complement strand
CCGCCCGCCAGGCCGGGCCAGTAGACGAGCGCAGTCGTGCCCAGCAAGGCAACCAGGATCATCCAGCACATCGCTGGCTTCATTGCTGCGCTCAGGTCTCGCATGCGAACCATCGATTGGCGGAGTGGCGCGCGCGATGTTAAATCATCGACATGGTCGACGGCGCACCTCTGCCGCTGCTTTCGGAGCCGCTCCGTGGCTTCCCCGACAGTACGATTGTCGGCACGCCAGGACTGCCTATGGCTTCCACATGGCCCGTTGTCGCGGAGTCACGCAAGGTTCGCCCGGGCAAACCCGCTCAACGCGTAATCGGCGCGATCAAGACCGAGTTGATGAAGACGGCGCTTTCGTCTTCAGGCACGCCCTGCTCCTTCATGCCCGTGCGCAGCGAGTCGATCAATCGCGCCTTCTTGTAGAAATTTGGCTTGCGCGTTCGCATGAACTCGGCGACGCGCCCGTTGAGCTTGGCAAATTTCTGGCTTTTCTTTGCACTGTCGTCGCGCCGCAGCGCAGTCGACTTGCGAAGTCGCGCGTATTCGATCGCCACCGACGATGCGAATTCGGTAACCTCGTGCGTGTCGAACCACCGAAACATGATGCTCCCGTTCTCCGTCTCGTTGTCGTCATCATGACGCACGGCGACCCCACGCGCCAAGAGTTCCTCCCATCCGCCTGCGGAGTCGGTCAATGTTCAAGAAACTGTTCGGTCGCAAGGCAGCGGTACCGGGTAAAGCGGAGTCGGACGACCATCGGGTTCAACTAGCGCCCACCGAACCGCTCGACGTATTGATCGCGCAAGGCAATGCACTCGAAGATGCAGGCGACGTGCGTGCCGCAGCAGACGTGTACGAGGACGTCGTCCGCCGGGCTCCGGACTACTGGCGCGGTTTTCTCAACCTCGGAAACGCATTGCGACTGCTTGGTCGGATGGAGGAAGCCGCGTCACGGTACCGGCAGGCGATTGCACTGGAGCCATCGAGCCCCGCCGGCCATCTCAATCTCGCCAACGTACTTCTTGCGAGCGGGGAAAACGGACCCGCTGCGGAAAGCTACCGCAACGCGTTGCGCCATCGGCCTGGATGGGCGGACGCATGGTTCGGGCTGGGCGGCGCACTCGACCGCGATGAGACGCGCATGGAAGCGATCGACGCATTTGAGCGCGCGCTTGACGCGGATCCTGGCCATGGAATGGCGCCTGCAAGGCTGGCGCGAGCGCTCGTGAAAAATGGCGGATTCGCGTCGGCGCGAGCAGTGATTGCTTCGGCGCTCGCTCGGGAACCAGGAAACAGCCACGCACTGGCCGCAAGAGGCTCACTTGAACAGGACAGCGGCGACAGCGTGGCCGCGGCTCAAACGTGGCGCACGGTCGTCACCGCTGATCCCGCAAACTGGGAAACCTGGAGCAGCTACCTCTTCGCGCTCAATTTCATCGTCGGCGTCGACAACGAAACCATCCTTGCCGAACACCGACGCTTCGAAGAGCAGTTGACCTCGTCCGTGACGCCGATGCGACCAGCGATCCCATCGAATGGAGGCAAACGACTTCGAATCGGTTACGTGTCGGCAGACTTCAGGCGGCACTCGGTGTCGTGCTTCATCGAAGGGCTGCTCCGCCACCATGATCACGCCAACTTCGAGGTGTACTGCTATTACAACCATGCCTCGCTCGACGAGATAACCGCGCGTTTACGCGCATTGTCCGATCACTGGTGTGACATTGCCGGCGTCGACGACGACGCCGTGGCGCAACGCATCGCCGATGACGGGATTGATATCCTCGTCGATCTCGGGGGACATACGACCGGCAATCGTCTCCCCGTCTTCGCCCGCAAGCCGGCACCGCTTCAGTTCACGTGGCTTGGCTATCTGTGCACGACGGGCCTCGACTCGATTGACTATCGCATTTGCGATGCGATCACCGATCCCGTCGGCATCACGGAGCGTTGGCAGGTGGAGACGCCGGCGCGGCTCCCGGGCGCGCAGTGGTGCTATCAACCGCAGGTCGCGCTCCCTGACGTCACACGACTGCCGATGCTCGACAACGGCTATTGGACTTTCGGTTCGTTCAACCAGTCGTCCAAGCTCAACGTGGAATTGCTGCACACCTGGGCAGGCATCATTGCCGCGTTCCCGGAAAGCCGCATGCGTTTCGTCGGCGTCACGGACCCGATCCTGAGGGAGAGAATCCTTGCAGCCTTCTCGGCCCACGCCGTTTCACCGGATCGCATCGACATTGAAGGCCGCATCCCGATCGATGCGTACTTTGCCGCGCACGCAGACATCGATATCGCGTTTGATTCGTTTCCCTACAACGGAGCGACGACGACATGCGACGCACTTGTCATGGGCGTACCGGTCGTCACAGTTCTGGGTGATCGCGCAATCTCCCGTGGTGCCATGAGCCTGCTGACAAATCTCGACATGGCCGACTGGGTCGCACCATCCCCCGACGCCCTCTCGGACCTTCTCAAGCATCACCTGCGGGATCCTGAGCGCGTGGCTGGAATCCGCGCCGGATTGCGATCGAGGATGCAAGGCTCCAGCCTGATGGATGCCGAGCGGTTCACTCGCGAGATGGAGTCGATCTTTCGCGGGGCGTGGCGTCAGCGCTGTCCAGGCTGAGCCTAAATCGTCCTACAGCGCACTGCATTCCGACAAAAACGGAATCGCTTCAACGCCGCCTGCACAGCGCCATGGTCCACGGCAATGGCGAATGCACGTCGATCACCTCGAAACGCCGTTCGAGAAGCTTCAGGAATGCCGACCGACTCCAGTGATTGACGTGCCCCGGCGTGTTCCCGAAGTCCGCCAGATATTTTCCGCGCGCCATGTTCAACACTCGCCACAGCGGCTCTCGTGGCACGCTGACGACCAAGTGCGAAAGGGTCAGCTCCGCGAGGACATCGACCGCGCGTTGGGGATCGTCGAGGTGCTCAAGCACTTCGCAGCAGATCACCAGTGGCGCGCGCTCCGAGACGACATCGATCGATTCGATGGGTTGCGTCCAGAACGCGGCATCCACCCGCGCAGCGATCGCCCGCGAGCGTGCCTCTTCAATGATTTCGGGAGATATGTCGCATCCGCGGACAGTGAATCCGCGCCCCGCCAAGCGGATCGACAGTTCTCCTTCGCCACAGCCGATTTCCAATGCTGCGCTGATCGGAACTTGCGCGCAAAGCGAATCGAACGCACCGAGAAACCCGTCCATCAGCCGTCGTGCGATGGGATTGCCGGTGCGGTACTTGTCGTAGAAATTGCCTGCGGGCTGTGGTCGTGTGCTCACTCGGCGCGCTCGCTCGTGGCCGGTTCGTGCCGGTCGGATGCACACGTGGTGGCTTGCTCAACCCGACGCAGCCGCCAGTCGATGCCTTCGAGCAACCGGCGATTCACCGCGAGAAGATCGGCGAGGAACCCGATCAGGAACGCGATCAGACCGATCGTGATCGATGCGGCGGCGAGCATTGCAGACTGGACATGACCCGAGCCTTGGCCCATCGCCTTGTAGACGAGGTACCAGCCCGCAGCTGCAACGCCGAGCAGCAGGAAAAACGCCGCAATCATCCAGAAGAACATCAACGGGCGATAGGTCGCGAAAATGCGAACGATCGTCGATGCGGATCGCCAGACATACCGACCGATGCTCTTCACGAGCCGGGACGGACGAAGATCCGGATTGGTGCGGATCGGCACGGACAGAACGCGAATGTTGCTGTGCCCGGCCTGGATGATCGTCTCCAGCGTGTAGGTGTACGAACTGAACACGTTGAGACGCTGAGCCGCCTCGCGCGTGAACGCGCGGAACCCGCTCGGCGCATCGGCGACCTGCGTATTGCTGGCCATCCGCACGACCTTGCTGCCGAGTCCCTGCAGTTTTTTCTTGAGCCAGGAAAAATGCTCGGTATCCGCGATCGGGCGTGAGCCGATCACCATCTCGGCGCGGCCTTCGATGATCGGCCGCACGAGGGTCTCGATGTCGCGGGCGTCGTATTGGTTGTCGGCGTCGGTATTGACGATGATGTCAGCACCACTGTCGATCGCAGTCTGCAGACCGGTCATGAAGGCGGCAGCCAGGCCGCGATTCACCGGATGGCGCACGATACGATCGACGCCGAGCTCGGCTGCAACCCTGCTTGTCTGGTCCGACGATCCATCGTCGATCACCAGCCACTCCACGACATCGCAGCCGGCGACCTGGCGCGGAAGTTGAGGGATTGCGTGCGGCAGCGATTGCGCTTCGTTGTAGCAGGGAACCTGGATGACCAGCTTCATCGTGAACCCTCAACCGAAGTGGGCATTCGACGGCCGTTCCCGATAATCATGCATCCGAAGCCCTCATGGGTGACTTGATTTGCAAGTCTAGTCGAAGCCGTTGGCGAACACGGTGTCATAGGCTGGCTGGGCCAACTCGTAGGCCCCGATGTCCGCCCGTGACCCGGCAACTCGCGGGGCACCGCGCTGGTCCGTTGGCAGGCCAAAGAAATTGTCGCCGGCGTCTATGGCGGGACTGCCGGACAGCAACGCGTGACTCCACGTCGGGCCGCCATTGTCGGCAAGCGCACCCAGCATCGGGTCGGACACCAGCGTGTCGGAGGGCACGGTGATCAATGTGTCCCATGATGCGATCAGGTTGGAGTTGCCAGCGACCGACACGGGAGCAGTAAAAGGTCCTCCGTTGGCCGTGGACAAATCAGCCGCGTGAGTCGATGTGTCGGCAGCCGTGTTGTTGGCGATGATGCTGCTGTGAATCAGCAGCGCGTCTGGAAAACCGAGGAAATAAACGCCGCCAGTCGAGTGCGTCGCGTGATTGCCAGTGATCGTGCTGTTCTCGATGGTCAACGCGTACAGTCCGCCGAGTCCGCCATCGAACTGGGCGGAGTTTCCGGAGATCGTGGTGTCGATGATCGTCACGCCACGTGAATAGTGATCGATGTCGTTGCGGTCCTCCGATTTCGACAGGCCACCGCCGCCAAACGAGGATATGTTTCCCGTGACCAGCGATTTCTCGAGCACGATGTTGCGCAGTCCCAGGACGCCGCCGCCATACGCAACTTGCGTTCCGCTGGCTTCATTCGCGCTGATCGTGGACTCGACGATGTGAATGTCGCCGACGGCGAACACGCCTCCCCCGCCCGTGAAGCCGAACGCTGAAAGCCCGGTGCCTGCGACCGAATTTCCGTTGACGACACTTCGCGTGAGCAGCAATTGTCCACCCACGAACATTCCACCACCGGCGGCGTCTGCCACGGCATTCGAAGCGCTCGATGCGCTGATCGTGCTGGACGTGACGTCGAGATCGCCGAGCACGCCGATCGCGCCACCCTGCACGGACTGCACCGATGCTGATACATGACAATCGGTGACCGTGACGTGATCGAGGCTGACATTTCCGGAGGATGCGATGCAGGCGGCCTGCTCACTGGTCGAATACCCATGCGCGATCGTCAGATGCGTGATCTTCAACGACCCGATGTTGGGCGGCGCATTGCCATGCACGAACACCTGGTCTGCACCGCCGCCGTCGATCGTCAGCATCGCATCCGTCGGGCCACGGATCGTCACGGAGCCCAGCGGATGCGGGCCGGTGGCGCTCATGTCGATCGGACCCTGCGTCAACGTGATCGAGCTGCACGTGAGGCCACCGAGATCCACGTCGGCACCTCCAGCCGCTTCGGACAGGATTGTCCGCAAGGTTCCCGGACTCCCATCGTCCAGGCAGCTGGTGACCGGAACTGCGACTAGCGACGTCGCTCCGGCGTGAGACGCATTGCATGCGAACAGAGTCACCAGCGCCGCCGCCAGCGGGCTTAGCTTGCAGGAACGTTTGATCGTATTCGAGTCTTTCACCGTTTCCCCTCCATGTGACGATCAAACGTGCGCTCGTGCGCTCGGACCGTTCGCCGGATCTTAACCCCCGGGGCATACAGAACGCGCTGTTCCGGACAAGAAGGCTCAGGGTATCCAGAGTCCACGAATGGCGGCGACTCCCTGCGCGCCGGACATCTGCGCGGCAACGATGTCATCCGATTCCAGGCCGCCCAACGCGTACACCGGCAACGTCGCGCGCGCGACGATTTCGGCAAAGCGGTCCCATTCCAGTGGCTCGGCGTCTGGATGATCCGGTGTGGCATACACCGGCGACAGGGTCACGAAATCCGCGCCGATGCGAGTGGCGTGGGCGATCTCCGCCTCGTCGTGACAGGAGACGCCGACAAGATGACTGGCCGACAGCGGGCGCTGGACCAGCGAAGCAGCGACGCGTGCCGGCAGATGCACGCCGTCGAGACCGAGCACGCCAGCAAGGCGCCAATCGGAATTGACGAGAAGTTGTGCGCCGTAGGTGTGGCAGAGATTGCGTGCGCTGCGGGCAACGCGCCCAAGTGCATCAAGCGGCCATCCTGGCAGTCGCAGCTGGATCAGGCGGACGCCACGACGGCATGCGCGCTCGATGCCTTGCATCACCGCGTCGGATTCGGTCGGCTTCAGTGCGGGCGTGATGAGATAGCGATCGGGCAGGCGCAGCGCGGTGAGCACCGGGCGATCGGCGGGCGGCATGGGTACGCGATCGAGATCCGAGGAGGCCATCCAGGCAATGCGCTGCCCTTCGTTCGACTGCGGCGTTCCCGACCATGCGGTGACGTGCCACACGTCGAGCACGATGTCCTTTCCGGGGTACGAATGCGGAATGCCGATCAGCGGGCGAGCCGATTCAACGGTGATGCCGATCTCTTCGCGCAACTCGCGTGCAAGCGCATCGACCGGCGCCTCGCCGTCTTCGCATTTGCCACCGGGAAACTCCCACAGCCCGGCGAGGTGCTTGCCGGGGGGGCGTTCGGTGAGGAGGATGCGTCCGTTCGCGTCGCGCAGGACGCCGGCAACCACGTGGATCGGCGCGGTCACCGGCACGAACGGAGTCGGATCAGTCGATCCGGCCGTGGCACTGCTTGAACTTCTTCCCGGATCCGCAGGGGCATGGATCGTTGCGACCGACTTTCGGCGTGTCGCGCTGCATCGGCAACTGCTGCAATGTCGTCGGCTGCATCACGCCT
Source organism: Dokdonella sp. (assembly GCF_039926425.1). Taxonomy (GTDB): domain Bacteria; phylum Pseudomonadota; class Gammaproteobacteria; order Xanthomonadales; family Rhodanobacteraceae; genus Dokdonella_A. The sequence continues at coordinate 51,288 of NZ_JBDSWZ010000087.1, read as the reverse complement.
GCCTCGGGGTCTGCCGGCAGGTCGGCTGCGGAAAATCCTGCGGCGTCGGCGTGCTGGAACTGCATGGCGCGGGCTTGTGCCTCGGCCTGCTCGCGCTGCTGTCGCTCCATCGCTTCGACTTCGTCTTCACTGCGGATCCGGATGCGCGCGATCATCTGCACGACCTCGTGCTTGATCCTGCCGAGCATGCTTTCGAACAGCTCGAAGGCCTCGCGCTGGAATTCCTGCTTCGGCTGCTTCTGCGCATATCCGCGCAGGTAAATGCCCTGCCGCAGGTAATCCATGTTCGACAGATGATCTTTCCAGCTGTTGTCGACGACGGTCAGCATCACGTGCTTTTCGAGCCCGCGCATCACCTCGGAGCCGATCATCGCTTCCTTCTCGCGGAACAGGCGATCGACTCCCGACTGGACGTGCTCCAGAACCGCATTCGCATCCGCTTCGGTCTGATCGTCAAGCCATTGCTTGAGATTCATCTGCAGGCCGAAGTCGGACAGCAGCTCGGCTTCGAGCCCGGCAAAATTCCATTGTTCGTCGATCGAATCGCGCGGCACGTAGCGATGGACGAGATCGACGACGACATCCTGACGGATGTTGGCGATCGTCTCGGCGACGCTTTCGCTGTCGAGAAGCTCGTTGCGCTGCTGGTAGATCACCTTGCGCTGGTCGTTGGCGGTGTCGTCGAACTCGAGCAGGTGCTTGCGGATGTCGAAGTTGTGCGCTTCGACCTTGCGTTGAGCCTTTTCGATCTGCCGGCTGACCATGCGGTCCTGGATCGCGTCGTCTTCCTTCATGCCGAACATGCGCATCAGACGCGCGACGCCCTCGCCCATGAAGATGCGGATCAGGTTGTCTTCGAGCGACAGGTAGAAGCGGCTGGAGCCGGCATCGCCCTGGCGACCGGAACGTCCGCGCAGCTGGTTGTCGATGCGGCGCGACTCGTGCCGCTCGGTGCCGACGATGCGCAGGCCGCCCAGCGCCAGCACTTCGTCGTGGCGCTTCTGCCAGTCTTCCGTCACGCGTTGGCGTTCGGCCGGCGTCGCATCTTCGGGAAGTGCTTCCAGCTCCGCCTCGAGGTTTCCGCCGAGCTTGATGTCGGTGCCGCGACCGGCCATGTTCGTCGCGATGGTGATTGCGTTCGGGCGGCCGGCCTGCCCGACGATGTGCGCCTCGCGCTCGTGCTGCTTGGCGTTCAACACTTCGTGCGGCACGCCGCGCTTTTTCAGCAGATCTGAAAGCAGTTCGGACATCTCGATCGATGCGGTTCCGACGAGCACCGGCTGGCCGCGCTCGTGCGTCTCCTTGATGTCCTCGACAATCGCGTCGTACTTCGGCCCGACCTTGAGAAAGATGACGTCGGCTTCGTCCTTGCGCACCATCGGGCGGTGCGTCGGAATCACCACCACTTCGAGGCCATAGATCGACTGGAACTCGTACGCTTCGGTATCCGCCGTGCCGGTCATGCCGGACAGCTTCTTGTACATGCGGAACAGGTTCTGGAACGTGATCGACGCGAGCGTCTGATTCTCGCGCTGGATCGGCACGCCTTCCTTCGCTTCGACCGCCTGGTGCAGGCCGTCGGACCAGCGACGTCCGGCAAGCGTGCGTCCGGTGAACTCGTCGACGATGATCACTTCGCCGTCGCGCACAATGTAATCGACGTCGCGCTGATAGATCACGTTCGCGCGCAACGCGGCATTGAGGTGATGCACCACCGCGATGTGCTGCGAGTCGTACAGGCCTTCGTCTTCGCCGATGATGCCGTCCTCGCGCAACAGATCCTCGGCGTGCTGCATGCCCTCTTCGGACAGGTGCGCCTGCTTCTGTTTCTCGTCGACCCAGTAATCGCCGGGCGGCGGCGGCTCGTTCGGGGTCGGTTCCTTCGTCTGGCGCGTCATCCGCGGCACGATGCGGTTGACCTTCACGTAGAGCTGTGGCGATTCGTCCGACGGACCCGAGATGATCAGCGGCGTGCGGGCCTCATCGATCAGGATCGAGTCCACCTCGTCGACGATCGCGTAGTTCAGACCGCGCTGATAGCGCTGGTCCTTGCTCAACGTCATGTTGTCGCGCAGGTAGTCGAAGCCGAATTCGTTGTTGGTGCCGTACGTGATGTCGGCCGCGTAGGCGGCGCGCTTGTCGGCGTGATCCATGCCCGGCCAGACGACGCCCACCTCGAGTCCGAGGAATTCGTACACCTTGCCCATCCAGGCGGCATCGCGCTTCGCCAGATAGTCGTTGACGGTGATGACATGGACGCCCTTTCCTTCAAGGGCATTGAGATACACGGGCAGCGTGCCGACCAGGGTCTTGCCTTCGCCGGTGCGCATCTCGGCGATCTTGCCGCTGTGCAACACCATGCCGCCGATCATCTGCACATCGTAGTGTCGCTGCCCAAGGACGCGGTGCGCCGCTTCCCTGACCGTCGCGAACGCTTCCGGAAGAAGGCTGTCGAGCGTGGCGCCGTCGGCCAGACGTTGACGGAATTCGACCGTTTTGGCTTTCAGCTGGTCGTCGGAGAGCGCTTGGCACTGCGGCTCCAGCGCATTGATCTGCGCCACGGATTTGCCGAGCTGGCGCAACACGCGTTCGTTGCGGCTGCCGAAAATGCGCGTCAGGAAGCTGTTGAGCATGGATGGTCTTCGATTGAGAGTCGGATGCCGCGCGGGCGCGGTCAGGTCTTTGCGGGACGTCCGGCATGGACGGCGGGTCTCGCGTGCGATACGTCCGCATGCGCGACGCAGCCGACGATGATACGGCTCCCCCACGACACAAGCCAGTTTTGTGCGGGTGGTCGCCCTTTCAAGTGCGCCGATGATTCTGCGAACGGGCGGGTGTCGGCTCTGTCGTCCGCGGCGCCTGTGCTACCGGACGCGCCTGCGCAGCCGCGATCGGCGTGACCAGAAGCCGTTCAGCCGCGCGCCGCGCGGGTCGACTTGACGTAGGCCATCGGATTGACCGCGTGGCCGTTCAACCACACTTCGAAGTGGCAATGCGCTCCGGTCGAACGCCCGGTGGAACCCACCTTGGCGACGATCTGCCCGGCGTGCACACGCGTGCCCACTTCGGTGATGAGAGCCGAGTTGTGCGCGTAGCGCGTCATGTACCCGTTGCCGTGATCGATCTCGATGACATTTCCATAGCCATTTCGCTCGCCCGCAAAGGTGACGACGCCATCGGCCACGGCACTGACCTGCGTTCCCATCGGCGCGGAGAAGTCGACCCCCATGTGGATCGCCTGATGCCCGTCGAACGGGTCGGAGCGGTCACCAAAACCCGACGAGATGTAACCCTGGGCCACAGGCATGCCACTGGGAAGCAACGCATTGTCGATTTTGCGATCACGCAGGAGGTTTTCCAGCACGTCCAGCTGCGACTGCTGGCGGTCGAACTCGGCGCGCAGATTGTCGATGCCGCTCTGGAAGGGCAACGCCATCGTGACGCCGTTCGCGGGCTCCTCCGGACCACCGAGAGCTGGCTCGGAGGCAAAGTCGAATTCGCCATCGTCGAGCTTGCCCACTTGGGTCAGGCGCTCGCCGAGGGCATTGAGTCGGGTTGCCTGCGCCTGCAATTTTCCGAGCTGCAGCGCGAGTGCATCGAGGTTGCGGTGGGAATCGGTATCCAGTGCCCCCAACCGATCCCGCTGGGCGGCAACGAGTGTCTGCAGTTGCGCCACTTCGCCCAGATCTGCACGCCGCGGATTGTCCAGCAGCAGGGTCGCGCCGACACCCATCGCAACGAAGAACAGCGCGCATCCGCCGACCACCGCCGCTGCGAGCATTCGGCCGCGCCGTCCTGCCAGATCGATTGTTGCTGGCAGGAAACGCGCGTTGCGGACGATAATGATATTCATGCTTCAGCTGACCGGTTCGTGTTCGTCATGCCGCCACGTCGCAATCTCCTCAGTGACCCCGCGAAAGGCCTGAAGCCTGTCGCGGAGTGCATCGCGCTCGATGCGCTCGCGGACCGCGCGCGCGCACTGGATGCACTCGATGAGAGACTGCGCCACCTTTTGCCTGCCGCGGTTGCCCGCGAGACGAGGCTCGCGGACGTGCGCAACGGGCGAATCGTCTTCCTGGCGTCCAGCGCGACATGGGCCAGCCGAATCAGACTCCATCAATCGAGCCTGCTTGCCGAAGCCCGCATCGCCGTGGGCGACACTGTCGAACGTTTCGCCGTGAAAGTGGCGCCCTTGCCGACTGTCCCCCCGGACCCGACAAAGCCGAAACCGCTTTCCTCCGCCACCGCACGCCACCTGCGCGCAACAGCGAAATCCCTTTCCGATCCTGAAATGCAGGACCTCTACCTGAAGCTTGCGTCCATTGCCTCGGACGAATGATTTCCTTGATCCCGGCCGGGGCGGCTCGGGCTGACGCGCACGACCTTCAGGCGAAGGTCCTGGATTCATCTGCGGGCCGGGCGTCCTGCCTTGGCCTGCGTCGGACGATGTCCCTCGGGAGGACACTTGCCGCTCCGATTCGACGTCTTCGCGCCTTCACCGGACTGGCACCTTACCCGTGCCGACATTCAATTCCTGTGATGCGCGTCGCTCAAGGCGCGACGAGTACACTTTTTCGCAATGTGCTAGACCGCCTGCGCCGGATGGGCATAGGAAATCGGGGCGGAACTCTCGTCCTCGAAGCTCACTTCTTCCCACGCCGCCGCGTCGGCGATCAGGGTGCGAAGCAGCTTGTTGTTGAGCTCGTGACCGGATTTGTAGCCGTAGAACGCGCCAATCAAGCTGTGTCCAAGAAGGTACAGATCGCCAATCGCGTCGAGGATCTTGTGCTTGACGAATTCGTCCTCGTAACGGAGGCCGTCCTCGTTCAGCACGCGGTAGTCGTCGAGCACGATGGCGTTGTCCATCGAACCGCCCAGTGCGAGGTTCTTCTCGCGCAGCATCTCGATGTCGCGCATGAAGCCGAACGTTCGCGCGCGGCTTACTTCCTTGACGAATGAGGTCGTCGAGAAGTCGATCTCCGAGGTGGAGGTCCGCTTGGTGAACATCGGATGGTTGAAGTCGATCGAGAACCCAACCTTGAAGCCGTCGAACGGCTCGAACCGTGCCCACTTGTCGCCGTCACGCACGGTGATCGGCTTCTTGATGCGAATGAAGCGCTTCGCCTTCGCCTGTTCCTCGATTCCGGCCGACTGCAGCAGGAAGACGAAGGGACCGGCGCTGCCGTCCATGATCGGCACTTCGGGCGCCGAAAGGTCGACGTAGGCATTGTCGATACCCAGCCCGGCCATGGCCGAGAGAAGGTGTTCGATCGTCGCGACGCGGACGTCACCCTTCACGAGGGTCGTGGAGAGGCGGGTGTCGCCTACGTTTTCGCAACAGGAGCGGATATCCACCGGGTTCGGCAGATCGACGCGGCGAAAAACAATGCCGGTGTCGACGGTTGCCGGTCGCAAGGTCATGTAAACCTTGTCGCCCGTGTGAAGACCCACGCCCGTCGCCCTGATGACGTTCTTGAGCGTGCGCTGTCTGATCATTTTTATGGTTTGACCCCTGGGGCAGGAGTTTGCAAAACGCCGGCGAGGTTAACACAGGGTGAAGGGGCTGAGAAGTTCAGGCGATGTATACGCCCCACACTCTGTAGTTTTTTCGCAACACCTACCGACCCGCGTGGGCATGAAACACTGTTTTTCAGGGTCGACCGCGATCGCCACCCTGCCTGCGCAGGGGAGCGATCGGGGCCGGCGACGTGTTCGAGCGCCGCCGGCAAAACCACCGCCCGTCGTGCCGACGGGATCGATGGTCAGGATGGGTATGCAGCGTGCGTCAGTCGGCCTGGCGACGCAGGAACGCAGGAATGTCGAGATAGTCGCCCGACGTTTCCGCGGCAGCAACGGGATGATCGACCGCCGTTCGCATCGGCTGTCCCGGAATGCCGAGATAGTCCACTTCGCCCGTGGACGCGTTGCGCACGACGCGCATCGACGGCCGCTGGGTGGAAATGATTTCGCGCTCGCGGGTATCGCGCAGCGGTTGCCGCACGACCGCCCTGTTGAGCCCTGTCGCCACCACCGTCACACGGACGTCATCGCCCAGCTCCGGATCGAGCGCGGTACCGACCACGACCGTTGCGTCCTCGCTGGCGAACTCGTGGATCACCTGACCGATGTCGTCGAACTCGCGCATGGTGAGGTTGGTACCGGCAGTGACGTTCACCAGGATGCCGCAGGCGCCCGCCAGATTGACGTCGTCGAGCAGCGGATTGTTGATCGCGGCCTCAGCGGCTGCCACAGCGCGGTCGTCGCCGCGCGCAGTGCCAGTGCCCATCATTGCCATGCCCATCTCGCTCATCACCGTGCGCACGTCGGCGAAGTCGACGTTGATGAGGCCTGGCCGGGTGATCAGGTCGGCGATGCCCTGGACCGCACCGAGCAGCACGTCGTTCGCCTGCTTGAAGGCGCTGAGAAGGGTCACGTCGCGACCGAGCACGGTCAGCAGTTTTTCGTTGGGCACGGTGATCAGCGAGTCGCAGTACTGGCCGAGATCCTCGATGCCCTTCAGCGCGACCTGCATGCGCCGACGGCCTTCGAACGGAAACGGCTTGGTCACCACCGCAACGGTGAGGATGCCCATCTCCTTTGCCAGCTGCGCCACCACCGGTGCCGCTCCGGTGCCGGTGCCGCCACCCATACCGCAGGTGATGAACGCCATGTCGGCGCCGGTCAGCAGTTCGACGATGCGCTCACGATCTTCCAGCGCGGCCTGGCGGCCGACCTCCGGATTCGCACCGGCACCGAGTCCCTTGGTGACGTTCGCACCAAGTTGCAGGGTGAACTTTGCACCGCTGCTCTTCAGCGCCTGCGCATCGGTGTTCGCACACACGAAATCGACGCCTTCGACATTTGCCTGCACCATGTGGCTGACTGCATTGCCGCCGCCGCCGCCCACACCGATCACCTTGATGATCGCATTCGGTGCCATTCTTTCAACGAGCTCGAACATTTCCCATCCTCCGCAAAAAGTTAAGTGCCGCTTTTCTATTTATCGTTTCCGGGCCCGTGATCGACTCCCCGATCCGTCCCGTATGCAGCAGCTGGCACGCTGCCGGTTTGCGACCGTTTCGGTCGCCCGCGATGCTCCGCATCGCGGTTGGAGAAACCCGTCAGAATTCGCCTTTGAACCAGGTCGAGACCCGATTCCACAATCCACCCGCCGTCGATCCGGCCGTCGCGCTGACGTTGCGCGTCCCGTCACGTCGACTGCCATGCAGAAGAAGACCCACGCCGGTGGCCTGCATCGGATTCGCAACCACGTCTGCCAACCCGCTGACATGCTGCGGCGTTCCCAGCCGCACCGGCATGTGGAACAGTTCTTCGGCAAGATCGAGCGCGCCTTCCATGCGCGCCGCGCCGCCGGTCAGCACGATGCCCGCGCGCACGAGTTCCTCGCGTCCGCTGCGGCGCAGATCTGCCTGCACCATCTCGAAGATTTCCTCGTAGCGCGGCTGCACCGCTTCGGCGAGGTTCTGCCGCGCGAGACGCCGCGGCGGACGGTCGCCGACGCTCGGCACCTGGATGGTCTCCTCCGCATGCGCAAGTTGCGCGAGAGCGCAGGCATAGCGCACCTTCAGTTCCTCGGCATGCGCGGTCGGAGTGCGCATCAGATGCGCGATGTCGGACGTCACCTGGTCGCCGCCGATCGCAAGAGACGTCGTGTGACGCAACGCTCCGCCGGTGTAGATCGCGATGTCGGTGGTGCCGGCGCCGATGTCGACCAGGCACACGCCCAGTTCGCGCTCGTCGTCTGTCAACACCGCGCGCGCCGACGCGACAGCGGCCGGCAACAATTCGTCGACCTGCAACCCGCAGCGGTTGATGCACTTGGTGATGTTCTGGATCGCGCTGGCGGCACCAGTGACCAGATGCACGTTGGCTTCGAGACGCACACCCGACATGCCGACCGGGTGGCGGATGCCTTCCTGGCCGTCGATCAGGTATTCCTGCGGTTCGCGGTACAGCACCGTGCGGTCGGCCGGAATGGCGATCGCGCACGCGGAGTTGAGGACCGCGTCGAGGTCGCTGGCGGTGACTTCCCGGTCGCGGATCGGCGCGGTGCCGTGCGAGTTCTCGTCCCTGATGTGGCTGCCGGAAATCGATGCGTACACCGAGCGGATCTGGCAACCCGCCATCAGCTCGGCCTCTTCGATCGCACGCTGGATCGAATGCACGGTTGAATCGATATCCACCACGACTCCGCGCTTGAGACCATGCGCCGGGTGCGAGCCGATGCCGATGATTTCGACCGCCTCGCCCGGCGCGTGTTCGCCGACGATCGCGACGATCTTCGACGTACCGACATCGAGGCCGACGATCAGGTTTTTTTCGCTCTTTCGATTCATGTCGGAGCCGGGATTCGGGATTGGGGATTCGGGATTTGTGTCACCAGACGCAGGTCGTCGCGAGCGGGAATGTGCAGTCCCCGATCTCGTATCCCCAGACCTACAGGCGGCGGCGCGACAGGCAGCGACTCGGCCCAGCGCATTGCAAACCCGTTTTCGTAGCGCAGGTCCACGTAGGCGAGCGAACCGGCGTGCGAGCCGGCGAGGCGCGGCCAGACGTCAAGGAAGCGCTTCAACCGACGCTTCGAACCCTCGTGGCCCAGTTCGATGACAGCGCCAGACGCGAGATCCAGCCTCCAGCCACCGCGCGGCGACAGCGTCAGTGCATCGATGACCAAGCCGCTGCCGGTCAGTTCACGGAGGCAGTCTGCGTAGAACACGAGCACATCGCCCAGACGGTCGTCGGGACCCGCGAGCTTGGGCAGACCTTGCAGGCCGTCGGTGCCGGCGACGGTGAAGATCTTGCCGTGGCGATTGACCAGCCGGTCCTCGCCCCAGCGCGCATAAGGCTGCTGTTCGTAGACGACGAGATCGATCGTGTCGGGCCAGCGCTTGCGCGCCTCGGTGTACTCGACCCACGGAAGTCGCGCGACTGAATCACGCACGTTGTCGAGCTTGATCGCGAAGAAACCTTCACCGAGCAGCGGTTGGGCCGCCGCACGGATCTGCTCGGCATTGACGTGATCGAACTCGGCACGGACGCTCAGCTTCGTGACGGGCCAGCGGTCGCTCGCGAACCAGCCGTTGAGCACACCGACAATCGGCAGCGCGACCAACGTCAACGCGATCGCCCAAGCCACGAATTTCAGAAGGCCGTTCATGGCTCGTCCCTCCCGAACGAGGTTTCCAGAACGCGCCAGCAGAGCGTCTCGAAATCGATGCCGACCGTGCCTGCGGATTTGGGAACCAGCGAATGGCTGGTCATTCCCGGCGCGGTGTTCACTTCGAGGAGAAAATTGTCGCCGCCACGGTTGCGCATCACGTCGACGCGTCCCCACCCGGAACACCCGACTGCGTCGAACGCGGCGAGCGCGAGCGCGCGGATCTGCGTCTCGGCATCGCCGTCGAGGCCTGGACACAGATACTGCGTGTCCTCCGCCACGTACTTGGCGTGGTAGTCGTAGAACGCAGTCTTCGGCACGATGCGGATCGACGGCAGTGCGTCGCGACCAAGGATCGCAACCGTGAGCTCGTCGCCTTCGATCATCTCCTCCACCAGAAGATCGCCCGGGTAGCGCGCAGCAAGCGCCGCTGCTGCGGCGAGATCGGATTCTTCGAACACGCGCGTCACACCGACGCTCGACCCTTCGCAGGCCGGCTTCACGATGACCGGCAAGCCGATTGTCGCGGCAGCCGCGTGCACATCGACTCCACCCGACCCAACACCCTTGCGCAATGCGACGTAGCGCGGCGTCGGCAAGCCTTCGGCGATCCACACCTGCTTGGTGCGCACCTTGTCCATCGACAGCGCGGAGCCCAGCACGCCCGATCCGGTGTACGGAACATGCAGTGATTCGAGTGCGCCCTGCAGAACGCCGTCCTCTCCGCCACCATGCTGGCCGTGGAGGATGTTGAATACGCGTGCGTAGTGACCCGCACGCAACGCATCGAGCAAGGCGGGAATTCCATCGACCGCATGTGCATCGACATTGCGCGCGCGCAGCGCCGCGAGCACGTTGCGACCGGAGTCGAGCGACACCTCACGCTCGGCCGACTGTCCGCCCATGACCACGGCGACGCGGCCGAATTCGCGTGCATCGTGGATCGTCATGCGTGCGTCTCCGTGCGCAAATGGCCGCGAGCGCCGAGCTCGCTGGCCGCGGCACCGATGTCGCCGGCACCGAGCAGAAGCAGCAGGTCGCCGTCACGCAGCAGCGGCGGCAATGCGACTCGCAGGTCACGTGGGTGCTCGACCAATACCGGATCGACCTTGCCACGCCCGCGTACCGCACGCGCGAGTGCGCGACCGTCGGCGTTGGTGATCGGCGCTTCACCGGCCGGATAGACTTCCGTCAGCACCAGCACGTCCGTTTCAGCAAGGATATTCGCAAAGTCGTCGAGCAGGTCGCGCGTGCGCGAATAACGGTGCGGCTGGAACGCGACCACCAGCCGTCGATCCGACCAGCCCGCACGTGCAGCCGCAAAGACCGCCGCAAGCTCTCGTGGATGGTGGCCGTAGTCATCGACGAGCAGCACGTGCCCGTGATCGAGAGCGATGTCGCCGCGCAGTTGGAAGCGGCGCCCGACGCCCTGGAATTTCGCCAACGCGCGCTGCATCGCTGCCGGCTGGACGCCGAGCTGCCACCCCACCGCGCATGCCGCCAGCGCATTCAACACGTTGTGCGCGCCCGGCAGATTGAGCGTGATGTCCACATCGTCGACGCCGCCAGGAAGATGAAGCGTGAATTGCGTGGAGCCGCCAAGCTGGCGCAGATCGGACGCGCGCACATCGGCGACGATGTCCGCATCACCATGCGCCGAGCCTTCGATGCCGTAGGTCAGCACACGACGATGGGTTTCCTGCGCCAGCGCCGCGACCTCCGGATCGTCGATGCACAGCGCCGCCACGCCATAAAACGGCAGGCGATGGAGGAAATCCGCAAACGCCTTCTTCACCCGCTCGAAATCGCCGCCATAGTTCTCAAGATGATCGGCATCGATGTTCGTGACGATCGCAACGACCGGCGACAACAGGAGGAACGAACCATCCGACTCGTCGGCCTCAGCGACGAGGAATTCGCCCGTGCCGAGGCGTGCGTTTGCGCCGGCGGCGATCAGCTGGCCGCCGATGACGAACGTCGGATCGAGTCCCGCCTCGGCAAGCACGCTCGCGGTGAGACTCGTCGTTGTGGTCTTGCCATGCGTGCCGGCGACCGCGATGCCGCGACGGAAGCGCATCAACTCACCGAGCATTTCCGCGCGCGGAACCACCGGAATACGGCGTGCGCGTGCAGCGACGAGTTCGGGATTGTCCGGCTGTATCGCACTCGACACGACGAGCACATCGACATCGACGACGTGCGCGGCGTCATGGCCGTGATCGACGCGAACGCCGAGGCTGGCGAGTCGGCGCGTCGTTGCATTGTCCGCCTTGTCCGATCCCGAGACCGAATAGCCAAGCGTGCACAACACTTCGGCAATGCCGCTCATGCCGACGCCACCGATCCCGACGAAATGGACGCGTCGGAAGTCCTGCATGATGTCCGCGTGGTGGGCGAGGCGCTCGGGCGTCATGCACCCACCTGCACGCAGATGTCCGCGATCTGGCGAGCTGCATCGGGCTTCGCCAGCGTGCGGGCGGCGATCGCCATTTGCAGAAGCTGCGACCGCTGACTGATCTCTTCGAATGCGATGCCGAGCCGTTTGACGAACTCGTCGTCTTCGGCGACGAGGCGCGCCGCGCCCGCATCGACCATGGCCTGCGCGTTTTTTGTCTGATGATCATCCACTGCGTGCGGATAAGGCACCAGAATCGCAGGCACACCCGCGGCAGCGAGCTCCGCGAGGGTCAACGCGCCCGCTCGGCAAATGACCAGATCGGCCCATGCGTACGCGGCAGCCATGTCTTCCTCGAACGGAACGACGTCGGCTTCGATCCCGGCATTCATGTATGCCGCGCGCGCCTTGTCGAAATGCTTCGCGCCGCACTGATGGCGCACCGTCACCGGCAGCCGCGATCCACGCCGGCGCAACACCTCCGGCAATGCCGCATTGAGGCTTTGCGCGCCCTGGCTGCCACCCAGCACGAGCAGCTGCAATGGTCCTTCGCGACGGGCGTATCGGCGCGCGGGTTCCTCGATGCCGGTGATGGAGGCGCGCACTGGATTGCCGACCCATTCACCACGCGGGAACACATCTGCAAAACCGGTCAGCACGCGCTGCGCGTAGCGAGCGAGAAGCCGGTTGGTCAGTCCTGGAACACGGTTTTGTTCGTGAACGACCAGCGGCAATTTTGCGAATCGCGCAGCGATTCCGCCGGGGGCGGCCGCGTATCCGCCAAGGGAAATCACACTGCGCGGCGCATGCCGCTTCAGCACGGCGCGCGCGGCGACGATCGCGCGGATGAGGCGAAACGGCATCGCCAGCGCCGTCATGAGGTTTTTCCCGCGCACGCCGCCGATGTCGATTGTCTCGATGTGGATGCCATTCGGCGGGACGAGTCGCGTCTCGAGGCCACCGGTTGCACCGAGCCAGATCACCGGAATCCTGCGCGCTGCCAGTTCGGCCGCGACGGCGAGACCTGGGAAGATGTGTCCGCCGGTGCCGCCGGCCATGATCAGCACCGGCCCCCCGGATTTGGCGACGGGCGCGTTCACGGCTGCACCTCGACAAACTGCCGTTCCGCGATGGCCTGCATCACCGCATTTTCATCGCGGCTGACCTCATAGCTGACGCGCACCAGCAGCCCGATCGCCGCGCACGTCATCATCACGCTGGATCCGCCGGAACTGATCAGTGGAAGCGTCAGGCCTTTCGTCGGCAGCACACCCAGATTCACGCCGATCGAGACGAGCGCTTGCAGCGCAAGCATCATGGAAACGCCGAAAGCACAGTATCCGGCGAAGCGCTGGTTCTGATTGATCGCGCGGAGGCCGATCATGAAACCCCGGCCGACCAGCCAGGCGAAGAGGCCCAGAACGAGCACGATGCCGGCGAGTCCCAGTTCCTCGGCGATGACAGCAAGGATGAAATCCGTGTGCGCTTCGGGCAGGTAGGACAGTTTCTGGATCGACGCGCCGAGACCCACGCCGAACCATTCACCACGACCGATCGCGATCAGGGCCTGCGTCAACTGAAAGCCGTCCTTGAATGGATCGGCCCACGGATCGAGGAACGACGTCATGCGCTTGACGCGGTAATCCTGGCTCATCGCGACGGCGGCAAGTGCGGGGACAGCGATCGCACCGAGCAACGCGAGATGCCGCACACGCGCCCCGCCGAGCCAGACCATCCCGATCGTTACCGCCCCCAGCAGCGTCGCGGATCCGAAATCCGGTTGCGCAAGCAGCATCACCATCAGCAAACCGGCGATCGACAGAGGCTTGATCACGCCGAACAGCCGGGTCTGGACGTTCTCGCGATGGCGTACGAGGTAGCTCGCCATGTAGACGATCAGAATGAGCTTCACGGCCTCGACCGACTGAAACCCGACGAAGCCGAGGCGGATCCACCGTCGCGCGCCGTTGACGCGGATGCCGATGAACGGCACAAACACGAGAAGCAACAGCATGATGCCGCCGAGCAGCAGGAGGACCGCATTTTTCTCGACCCAACGCAATTCGATCCGCGAAACGACGACCGCGGCCGTCAGGCCGAGCGCGATGAACGCAAGGTGGCGAGCCAGGTAGTAGAACGGTCCGACGTGCGCGGTTTCGGCGACCGCGATCGAACTGGACGCGACCATCACGATGCCGAGGCTCGCCAGCATCATGGCTGCGAGCACGAGGCCGAGGTCGTAGCGACCTTTTGCGTCGCTGAAGCGCGTCGCCTGCGATTCGTTGTTGAAATCAAACAGCAGCATCAGCGCACCTTGAGGGTCGCGAGACCGATCAGCACCAGCACCACGCTGATGATCCAGAAACGCACGATCACGCGGGGCTCCGGCCAGCCCTTCAGTTCAAAATGATGGTGGATCGGCGCCATGCGAAAGATGCGCTTGCCGGTGAGCTTGAAACTCGCAACCTGCAGGATGACCGACACGGTTTCCATCACGAACACGCCACCCATGATCAGCAGAACGACTTCCTGCCGAACGATCACCGCAACGCAACCGAGTGCCGCGCCGATGGCGAGCGCACCGATGTCTCCCATGAAGACCTGCGCCGGATACGTGTTGAACCACAGGAATCCGAGGCCTGCGCCGCCGAGCGCACTGCAGAACACGGCCAGTTCGCCGGCACCCGGAATCGCCGGAATGCCGAGATACTCGGAAAAGACGCGGTTGCCGGCGAGGTAGGCAAACACACCAAGCGCGGTGCCGACCAGCACGCTCGGCATGATCGCAAGTCCATCGAGACCATCGGTGAGGTTCACCGCGTTGGAGAATCCAACAATGATGAAATATGCGAGACCGATGAACGCAATGGCGCCGAATCCGGCGAGCCACGGCGAGCTTGCCGCTGTCGTTGCCGCGTACGCGAGCGGAACCTGTGCGTGCTTGATCAAAGGCAGGTAGAAGGTCGTCGCCGCCGGCGTGTCCGCGGTGAAATACAGGAACAGTGCAACCGCCAAGCCAAACACCGACTGCCACAAATACTTCCAGCGTGCGGCGAGGCCGCGGCTGTCTTTCAACACGAGCTTCTTGTAGTCGTCGTAGAAGCCGATGGCCCCGAACGCGAGCATCACGCCAAGCACGAGCCACACATAGCGATTGCGAAGGTCGGCCCACAGCAGCGTCGACACCGAGATCGACGCAATGATCAGCACGCCACCCATCGTCGGCGTTCCGGCCTTCACCAGATGCGATTGCGGACCGTCGCTGCGGATCACCTGACCGGCCTTCACCGCGGCGAGTTTGCGGATGATCGCGGGGCCCGCCAGCAGCGACACCGCGAGCGCGGTGAGCGTGCTCATGATCGCGCGGAACGTAAGGTACTGGAAAAGGTGGAAGCCGCTCACCCAGGCTTTGAGCAGATCGGCGAGTTCAAGCAACATGGCGCTCGCCTCCATGCGCGTGCTGACGCTCGAGCAGTGCGTCCACCACGCGGTCCATCGCAGACGAACGCGATCCCTTCACCAGCAACGTCACACCTTCGCGCACGTCGCGGCGCAATGCATCGGAAAGCTGTGCCTGGTCGCCGAAGTGGATTGCGTCACCCTTGAATGCGTCGACCGCCGCACGGCTCAACTTTCCAACGGCGCGCAGCTTCTGGATGCCACTGCGTTTCGCGAGCGCACCGACTTCGCCGTGCAGTCGTTCGGCGTCCGGCCCGAGTTCGGCCATGTCTCCCATCACCAGCACGCGCTCGCCGGGTTCATCGGCAAGTGTCGCGATCGCTGCCGCAAACGAACCTGGATTCGCGTTGTAGCTGTCATCGATGAGGACAGCACCCGACGCGTGGGCATGTCGCATCAGGCGGCCGGCGACGGACGGTGCCGCTTCGAGACCTGCACGAATCGTCGACAACGGCACACCAAGCGCCATCGCCACGGCACTTGCCGCAAGCGCGTTCATCACGTTGTGACGGCCCGCCAGCGGCAGCGCGACATCGGTACTGACATTCGGCGTGAGCAGTCGGATGTGGCCTTCCGCGTTCACTTCGGAATCGAGATTCGCACTGATGTCCGCACGCCGGAGCAAGCCGAAGCGCAGCGTCTTGCGCGCACTTGAAATGCGCGCGAAGTATTCGGCGAATGCGTCATCCGCATTGATCACCGCAACGCCGTCCACGGGAAGCGAGCGGTAAATCGCTCCCTTGGTCTCGGCGACGCCTTGCAACGAACCCATCCGTTCCAGGTGCGCAGCAGCGACGTTGTTGACCAGAGCGACATCCGGCTGCGCAATACGTGCGAGATACGCGATGTCTCCCGGCTTGCCAGCTCCCATTTCGACAACCGCGTATTCGGCATCCTCCGGCATTGCGAGAAGGGTCAGTGGAAGACCGATCTCGTTGTTGAAGTTGCCGGCATTGACGTGGGTGCGACCGTGCCGTTCGAGGATCGATGCAACCAGCGTCTTCACCGTGGTCTTGCCGTTCGAGCCGGTGATCCCGACGACGCGTGCACGGCTGCGCGCGCGCACCACGCGCGCCAGTTCGCCGAGTGCGAGCAGCGTATCGGCGACGACGACCTGTGGCACATCGATCGCCAGTTCGCGCGACACCAGAAGCCCTGCTGCCCCGCGCGCAGCGGCGGCACCTGCGAAATCGTGCGCGTCATGGTGTTCGCCGACCAATGCCACGAACAGGCTGCCCGCTTCCAGCGTCCGGCTGTCGATCCACACCCTGTCGATCACCGCGTCCGTACCGAACAGGCGGCCGCCTGTCCACTTCGCGATGTCGGTCAGGCGAAGGTTCAACATGCGCGTTGCTCCAACGTCTGGCGTGCGACCTTCAGGTCGTCGAAGGGATAACGCGTCCCGCCAATTTCCTGGTACGGCTCGTGTCCTTTCCCTGCGACCAGTACGACGTCGCTGCGGGTTGCCTGTTCGATCGCGCTGCGGATTGCAGCAGCGCGGTCGCGTTCGATGATCGCTTCCTGCGGTCGCGCGAGCCCCGCAACAATCTGGGCAACGATGAGGTCGCCGTCCTCGGAGCGTGGATTGTCGTCGGTCACGATGATCGTATTGGCCAGCGCCTCGGCGATCGCACCCATCTGCGGGCGCTTGCCTTCGTCGCGCTCGCCACCGCAGCCGAAGACACAGATGAGCCGGCCGCTGCAATGTGCGCGGAGGCTGGTCAACGCTTGCTCGAGCGCGTCGGGCGTATGCGCGTAGTCGACAACGACCAGCGGTTGCTCCGCGCTGCCGCCGAGGCGGCTCATGCGCCCTGCGACCGGCTCGAGCGTCATCAGCGCCGACTGGATGTCGTCGAATCCGAAGCCGAGCTGCCCGAGACACGCGGCAACCGCCAGCAGGTTCGAAATGTTGAATCGCCCGAGCAGAGGCGTGCGAACGCGCCCTTCACCCCATGGCGTAATCAGGTCGAACTCCTGTCCCGACGCTGCGGTTTCCAAGGCCCTCGCAATGACGTCTGCATCGTCGCGCTCGATGCCGTAGCGCAACACCGCGATTCCGTGCGGAATCGTCGTCGCCAGAGCCCGACCGAACGCATCGTCAAAATTGATGATGGCCGCGCGCAGCCCTGGCCATGAGAACAATCGCTGTTTCGCAGCGCCGTAGGCGGCCATCGAGCCGTGATAGTCGAGATGATCCCGCGTGAGATTGGTGAACACCGCGAGATCGAACGCGACCGCATTGACGCGCCCCTGTTCGAGCGCGTGCGACGACACTTCCATGGCGACGTGGGTCGCGCCCTCCTCCAGGAACTGCCCCAGCAATCCGTGCACGGCGATCGCGTCGGGCGTGGTGCGCTCGCTCGCTTCGACGTGTCCGTACATGCCTGCGCCAAGCGTACCAATGGTTGCGGATGTTCGGCCGGTCTGCTGGAGCGCCTGCGCCAGCAACTGCACGGCCGATGTCTTGCCGTTGGTGCCGGTCACTCCGACGATGGTGAGGTGATGCGACGGATCGCCATTGAAACGCGAGGCAATCGAACCGAGCGTGTCGCGCAAGTCGTCGATCCACACGACTGGAACAGGGTCTCCGGCGTCCTTGCCGGAGGTGGAGACGTCGGGCGCGGATGCGGAAGTGACCGGCGTTTCCGCCAGGACAACCACCGCACCGCGATCCGACGCCGCCGGGGCAAACGTGATGCCGTGCATCCGCGTTCCGGCAAGCGCGACGAATGCATCGCCGGCACTGACGCGACGCGAATCAAGAGCGAGTCCGCTGACGCGGATATCACCCGACGAGCCCGGGATGTTGCGACCTTCAAGAAGGTCGCGAACGCTCATGGCGCGGCGTGGGAGATTCATTCGGGCACGCCTTCCGAAAAATCCGGCTCCACAGCCGTGCCGCCGGGCGCCTGATGCGCAGCATTCAGGGTGCGCCCGCTTTCGGGCGCCGCGGTGTACCAGTTCTGGACGTCGTCGGGCGGAACGTCCAACAGCCGGAGGGCGCCTTCCATGACCTTGCCGAACACCGGCGCGGACACCAGCGCACCGTAGTAGACGCCCTGCGGATCGTGAATCACGACCACACCCACCAGACGCGGCGCACTGACAGGAACCATGCCGGCGAACAGCGAGATATATTTTTTCTGATAACCACCACCGATCGCCGTTCGCGACGTGCCCGTCTTGCCCGCCACGCGGTAATTGGTGATCGACGCCTTGATTCCGCCACCCGGCGGATGGACGACAGTTTCGAGCATCGTGTTGAGGCTCGCCGCAATCTGTGGATCGATGACGGCGCGATCCGGGCTCTGTGCGCCCTTCACGAACGTCGGCGAACGCAGGCGCCCCTGATTGGCGAGCGCGGCGTAACCCTGCGCAAGTTGCAAGGGCGTGACGCTCAGGCCGTAGCCATAGGCGATCGTCGCTTGTTCAACAGGCCCCCAGTTCTTGGAAATCGGCAAATTGCCCGGCGATTCCCCCGGGAATCCGCATCCGGTCACCTCACCGAATCCGAACCGGTGGAAGACGTCGTACATGTGTTCACGCGTCATGGTGCCGGCAATCCTTGCGGCACCGACGTTGCTGGAATAGGTGATCACGCCCGTGACGTCGATCAGTCCCTTGTTGTGGACGTCGCTGATCGTGTGCCCGTACAGCGTGTACGTGCCGGGCGACGTGTCGATCGGTGTATGCGCTTTCCATTTGCCGCTTTCCAGCGCGGCTGAAATCGTGAAGGCCTTCATGGTTGAACCCGGCTCGACGACGTCGGTGACCGCGCGATTTCGCCGGTATGCCGGATCGATGTTTGCGCGCGCGTTCGGGTTGAACGATGGCTGGTTGACCATGGCGAGAATTTCGCCGGTCGGCACATCGAGAATCACCATCGACCCCGACGAGGCGTGATGTTCCGCCAGTGCAGCCTTCAATTCGCGGTACGCGAGATACTGGATGCGCCGGTCGATCGAGATCGTCAGGTCCTTCCCAGGGCGCGCTTCGCGGACCAGTTCGACGTTCTCGACCTCGTGACCGAGTCGATCGCGAATCACACGCTTCACGCCCTTTTCACCGGCCAGCCACTGGTTGAAGGCGAGTTCCAGACCCTCCTGCCCGGCGTCGTCGATGTTTGTGAAGCCGAGCACGTGGGCGACCACTTCGCCGCTCGGGTAATAGCGGCGAAACTCTCGCTGGCTGGCGACTCCGGGAATGTCGAGCTTGAGGATTGCCTGCGCATCATCCGGATTCAGATGTCGCTTGAGATAGACGAATTCCTTGTCGGAGTAAACCGCCAGCTTCTGTTTGAGTGCGTCCTCGTCGAGGCCGGCTGCATTCGCAAGCTCTGACAGCCGGTCGGCGTGATCAAGCAAGGTCGACGGATGGGCCCAGATCGACTCGACCGGGGTCGAGACCGCGAGCGGCTCGCCGTTGCGATCGAAGATCGTTCCACGCGAGACCGGAATCTCCAGATCACGCAGATAGCGCGCGTCCCCTTGCTCCTGGTAGAAATCCTTGCGCACGACCTGCAGGTCGACCGCGCGCACGACGAGCGCGCTCGACGCCAGCCCGAGCATGGCAACCACGACGTACAGTCGCGTTCGCGGATTGATCGGCTGCACGCGCTCGTTCATTGCATTGCCGCCAGTCCATCGACGCATGCGCGAGCGTTCAAGTCCAAGACCAATGCGTGATGAGCGCGAGCAATGGAGGCGCGGGAGGGGAGCATGATCGTCACCGCTTGATCACGATGGTTTCAGTAGCCTTGGGCGAAATCATCCCGAGCCGGCCGCGTGCGATCTGGTCGATCCTGTTGTTTTCTGCCCAGGTGGCCTGCTCGAGCTGCAGTCGGCCGAACTCGACGTTGAGGTCGTCACGCTCGTTCCCGAGGCGGGTGAGTTCGCCGAATGCGAGGCGGCTCTCCTGGCGCGCATACACCACGCCGATCGCGGTCACGAGCGTGGCCGTCAGCAAGATCGCCATGGCGACCGAACGCACGATCACGAACGCTTCTCCGCAACGCGCAATACCGCACTGCGCGCGCGCGGATTCGCTGCAAGCTCCGCCTCACCCGCGAACTGCGCCTTGCCGATTGCGATCAATGCAGACGGAACAGAATCCGGAAGTGGCAGGCCGCGTCGGACCGGCTTCGCAATCTCGCCGCGGACAAACTGCTTGACCACGCGGTCTTCGAGCGAGTGGAAACTGATGACGACCAGCCGACCGCCGGGCTTCAAATGCTCGGTCGCCGCATCGAGCCCCTGCCGCAGTGCGCCGATCTCGTCGTTCGCGTGAATTCGCAGCGCCTGAAACGTGCGCGTCGCGGGATGTTTGTGCCGCTCGCGGTAGCCGATGGTCTTTGCCACAAGGTCGGCAAGTTCACGCGTCGTCGCCAACGGACGCTCACGTTCCACGATTGCCCGGGCGATGCGTCGACTCATCTTTTCCTCACCAAGACGCCACAGGACATCCGCAATGTCCGTTGCGTCCGCCGCTGCCAACCACTGCGCCACACTTGAGCCACGCGTCGGGTCCATGCGCATGTCCAGCGGCCCGTCATTCTGGAAACTGAAACCACGCACCGGATCGTCCAGTTGCGGCGAGGACACACCCAGATCCAGCAATACGCCGTCGAGGCCCGCCTCTGCCTGTACCCAATCCGCCATCGCCGCAAAATTCGCGTGATGGATTTCCACCCGCTCGTCGCCTGCAAATTCACCACGCGCTGTCGCGATGGCTTCCGGATCACGGTCCATCAAAAGGAGCCGACCCTTCGGCCCCAGTCGTGCGAGCACTTCCCGCGCATGTCCACCGCGACCGAAGGTGCCGTCCAGATACACTCCGTCAGACCGAACGCGGAGGCCCTCCACGGCTTCCGCCAACATCACCGGCACATGCCCCCGCTGGGCGGCGCTCATGGACGAGCCGCCTTCACAACTTCAGCTCGAGCATGTCCTCCGTGATCTGGTCCTCTCCGATCGTTTCGCGGATCTTCGCCAGATGAGCCTGTTCGCCCCACAATTCGAATTTATTGCCCATGCCAAGCAGAACCGCACGCTTCTCGATGCCGGTCGCGGCACGTTGGCTGGACGGCAGTGAGATGCGTCCATTGCCATCCGGCTCGACGTGCGCGGCCGCGCCGACCAGCTTCATCTGCAGGTTGCGATGGACCGACTTCACACTCGGCAGCAGATTGACCTCGTCACGAACGCGTTCCCATTCCTTCTCCGGGAAAATCCACAGACAGCCGTGCTCGAACGGGTTGTACGTCACGACCAGCCGGTTTGCGCTCGCCTGTGCAACGAGCTCACGATAGGCCGCCGGGATCGCTACCCTGCCCTTGTCGTCCAGCGTGACTGCCGATTCGCCCTGCAACATGATCCACTAAACACCACTAAAAACCACTTGAATCCACATTAGGCCGCAAGTCATGGGCTGTCAAGGAAAATCCGGCCGCAAACCGCCCGCAATCCAGCGATTTGTGAGGGCAAATGGGCTGATATTTCAGAGACCACGTGAGGAGAGGACGCCAACGTATTGAAAGCAATACGTGCGGACAGGCGCGTGGACGCGCGGCCCTTTCAGTACGGGATGACGCGGGACGCGGCACCGCGAGACGAGTCCCGGCACAGTCGCGCCGGGACCGACGAAGTGGGAGCCGGCCGATAAGCCGGGTTCTGTCGTGGGCAGCCATTCCTCTAGACCCTGCGTCACCGCAGGGCTCAAGCAACCAACCCGGGAACGACGCGGGCCACGTCATGGTTCCCCTATTTGGTCTTGCTCCAGGTGGGGTTTGCCGTGCCACGCGACGTTGTCCCCGCGTGCGGTGTGCTCTTACCACACCGTTTCACCCTTACCACGCGCATCTTTCGATGCCGTTCGGCGGTTTGTTTTCTGTTGCACTTTCCGTCGGCTTGCGCCGCCCAGGCGTTACCTGGCACCTTGCCCTGTGGAGCCCGGACTTTCCTCGGCGCTTCATCAGCGACGCGGCTGCCTGGCCGGCTCCCGAGCCAAGTCTAACCGGCGCGGCGATCACACGACAGCTGCGCAGATGGATCCGGCACGCGACGCCTCGCGCTCAGACGGGGTTGAGTACTTCCTGAAGTGGGATGGGCTTGCCGACCAGCCAGCCCTGCGCGTAACGGCACCCGAGTTTGTGCAGGACCTCGCGCTGCTCGTGCGTCTCGACACCTTCGGCGATCAGGTCGCAATCGAGCGCACGCGCCATTGCGACAATCACGCCGACGACCGCGACGCCGCGGGAGGTGTCGAGCGCCTTGACAAAGCTTCCATCCAACTTGATCTGGTCGAAGCTGAGCGTCAGCAACGGCCCGAGATTCGAATAGCCGGTGCCGAAGTCATCCAGCGCGACGTGCATTCCGGCGGCATGGCAACGCGCGAGGAATTCGGCAATGTGGGCCGAGTTGAGCACGAGGCTCTCGGTCACTTCGAGCTTCAATCGGTCCGCCGGCAATCCACGCGAATGCAGCAGGGCCAGAATGCGCTCGACCATCTTCGGATCATCGAGCTGCCGGGCCGACATGTTCACGGCGATGAAAGGCAGCCGTTTGTCGCCTCGCTGCTTGAATTCCAGAAGCATGTCGCACACCCGCTCCAGAACATAGTCACCGACCGGGAGGATCAGCGACGTCTCTTCGGCAAGACGGATGAATTCGGCCGGCGATACAGCGCCGCGCTCCGGATGCTGCCATCGTACGAGTGCTTCGTACCCTGCGATGCGGCCACTGACAATTTCCTCGATCGGCTGGAGACGTACTTCGAGTTCCTTTCGCTCCAGCGCAGCACGCAGCTCGCTTTCCAGCCGGATCTTGCCGAACGCGTCAGCGTTGCCGTGCCGACCGAGGGCGACGTTCTCCGTGCCTGGCGTGCCACCCGTCAGTGTCGCAAGTGCGGAGCGATAGCGCGTGAGCTGACTCATGAGCAGCGCGCGAACGATCGGATCGGCCGCGGCCAGTCGCTCGGCGAATTGATCGGCATCAATGGGGGTCAATGCGCAGTCAGTGACGGCGCGGGCCGTTGCGGTCCTCGGTGAATCGTCGAGCACGGCCATTTCGCCGAGGAGCATTCCGGGGCCGAGCTCGTCGAGAACGCGGTGCTCGCCGAATTGCCGGGTGCTGATTTCGATGCGGCCGGACTCGATCAGGTAGGCGCCAGTCGGCGAATCACCCTCCGCAAATATGATCGAGCCCGTTTTGAATGACTCGCTGTAGGGCTGCACCGCGCGACTCCCCGGAAATGCGTACACGCGCCGCGGAATGAGGGCGACGAACCGATGCTACACAAAAAAAGGGCCGCATTGCTGCGGCCCTTCGTTGTCGAGCTCAGGTGAATCGAATCAGGGCGTCGGCGGACACGTCGGCGGACTGAAGTCGTTGCACGTTGCGGTCCCGCTGAACGTCACGGTCGCACTGCCGCTGCCGGGAGTCGAGAACACGCAGCTACCCGTGCCCGTCGTCGGCGGCGTGCCCGCGGAGACGAATCCGCTGGCGGCGGCCGAAAACGTGGCGGTTCCGGACGCGGACGTCGATGCGCTTGAAGGCGTCAACGTGATCGTTCCCTGCGACGCGGAACACGTGCCGGTGATCACTGCGCCCGGAACCACAGAGCCGCTCGCTGTGCGCGCGGTGACCGTGATCAACGTCGTGTTGCCCGCGGTAGGTACATGCACCGAATTGGGCGAAACCTGCAGCGTCGCGACCTGGACAGAGATGTTCACGCTGGTTGTCTGCCCTGCCGCACTCAGATTCAGCACACCACCCGCGGCGCCCGCTGGAATGCCCGCGGTGACGACGACGCCAGTCGCGCATCCGCTGGTATTGGTGAGGTCGGCAAACACGCCGCTGCCAGGAACGCCATCGATCGAGCCGGTGCCACCGCCCGTCAACACGAACTGGAAGCCAACCGGCAGACCGCGCAGAGGAATGCCCAAAGCGTCTGCAACGCAAACGGTGACCTCTGAGGTGGTGTCTCCGATGATTGGATCCGGGGACGCCGAAATCGTCGCCGGTGCGACACCCGGGTAGGTCAGGGTTCCAGCGTCGGTCACAACGTTCGCTCCGTTGGTGACCCGATCGATTCCATCACCTTGTGCCCAGATGGCCACCGAACTACCTACGGTGCTGACGGTGTATGTCAACGAGGCATGCGCAACGCCCGAAGCGTCTGTCGTGCTCACTGCCGTGATGCTGCCATGACGCGAACGTCCGATGAGATACGGAAGGATCGGGCCCTGATCCACGCTTGCGCCAGTGGTGTCGTTGCGATTGAACGCGGGTCTGACCGTGAGGTTCGTGGCACTGTTCACCGACGTCACCGTAACTGCGCTTTCAAGATCGGCATTGCCAGGAACCGCCTGCCCGAAGACGACCAGTGCGTCACCGGGACCCGCGCCGTTTGCTCCGGTGAAATGGCCTGTCGGAGCTGTGAACGTCGTTCCGCCTTCCTGCGGATTGCCATCGAACCCGGAGAGAAGAAATTCATTGTCATTGGATGCGCCGGGCGCGCCGACCGGTTCGTCGACCGAACCGAACCGGATCGGTGTGCCTGGAAGTACCGGATTACCCTGACGATCCTGCGCCTTTGCCGTCACAACGAGACTGAGCGTGGCGTCCGGGTTCGGCGGAATATTCACGTCGGCAGACACGTTGCCGGTGCTGTCCGGGCACGGATCGGTCACGCAATTGATCGTGATTCCCGGAAGGCTCGGAGCAATGATCGGCGAGGTGATCTGGATCGAGTACAACTTGCCGTCGGAGACGATCACGGACGTCGTCTGCGACACCGGATCCTGAATGCCGTTGGAGACATTGTTGTCCGCGCGATCAACGGTTGCCCGGATTTGAATCGGCGCCAGCGGCGTTGTGTCGCCGGCCTGGAAGGAGGCAGTCGCCTGGCCTTGCACCGTGTGCGAAGTAACCGTGGTTCCCGACACGGGACCGGTGACCGAATTGGACGAGAGCGTCGCGTTTCCGGCGTCGCTGATGATCTGGAACTGGACATTGTCGACGCCGGAATTGCCTGTGGCCGGATCGGGCACAAACTGGCCGCCGCCGTCACGAACGGTCGCCTTGATGGACGAGGCGTTGTTGCCTCCGGAGCTCGGCAGGTAAACGCCCGACGGACTCGCCGCGAGGTCGACCGTCGCGGGAGAATTGCCGACACCACTGGTGACGGTGAACGTCAGCGTCTGACTGATTGTGCGACCAGTGCTCGCGTCCTGCGTCGTCGCGGTAAACACCGTCGTGCCGGCGACAAGACGGGCGTTGACAAACGCCGTTGCGACACCGTTGCTTCCCTTGATCGGGTAGGTTCCGAAGAGCTGATCCGAGGTGGCTGTACCGTCATTGAGGACGGAGATTGCCGCCACGTTGACGGGGGAAATCGCGACAGTGATATCGCCAGGCATCAGCGAACCATTCGGGTTTCGCGCAGTGATGGTGATCTCAGCCTGATTTGGACCGTGGTCGTCCGGGGAGTAGTTTCCCGTATTCGTCGGCAACGTCGTCGTCGTCGCGCTGAGTGTCAACGTGCCACTGGTGGGGGCCTGGAAGCTACCGCCACCGCCGCCACCGCCGCAACTCGCCATTGCCAGACTGGCGAGCACCAGTCCCAGGATCTTGCCGGAAACATTCATTTTGGATCTCCAAGCCTTCATATTCGTTTCACCGGGGATGCCGGATCGGCATCCTGCGCGTGTTGCGTTACACCGGCCGGTCACTTGAGGTTGTCGCTCAGGATACGCGGCGTGACGAAGATCAGGAGCTCCGCCTTGGTGTCATTGCGTCCCTTGTTCTTGAACAGGTTGCCGAGGACGGGAACATCACCCAACAACGGTACCTTCTTGACGTTGTCGGACTTGCTGACCTCGTATACGCCGCCCAGCACCACCGTCTGACCATTGTCGACCAGCACCTCAGTGCTGATCTCCCGCTTGTCGATCGTCGGGGTCTGTCCGCCCCCGGGACTGTTCACGTATCCGGCAACGGCATCTTTCTTCACGTTGAGATTCAGCACCACGCGGTCGTCGGCGGTGATGGTCGGAGTCACCTTCAACTCCAGCACTACATCCTTGAAGTTCACGGTCGGAGTGCCGGTGCTGCCACCCACACCCGCCTGATACGTCACATAGCCAATTTCCTGACCCTGTTTGATGTCGGCTTCACGCTGATTCGCCGTGATGACGCGTGGACTTGAAACCACCTCGCTGCGTCCTTCCGTCTGGGCGGCGGAGAGCTCGAGATCCAGCAGGTAATCGGCACCGAGGATTGCGAGACCGAAACTTCCCGCGGGATTGGCAGCCGGCATGTTCACATTGAGGCGGTTGCTCAGATTGTTGTCGGTTTGCGTGACGCGGCCACCCTCGAGACCCGGCGGATAAATCGGATAGGGAACTCCGTTCGCGAGCCGACCGGCGAAAGCCTGGTCAGCCATGTAGTCTGCACCTGCAATATTGCCACTCGTCACGGCGACATTTCCGTTCGAATCGGTGTGAGCACCGCTGACGCCGAACTTGACACCCAGCTCACGCGCGAAACTGTCCGTTGCAATGACGATGCGTGCCTCGATCAGTACCTGCTGGACCGGTCGATCCAGAACCGCGATGAGCTGGCGAATTTCCAGGATCTTGGACGGAATGTCGCTGACCAACAGGGTATTCGTGCGGTCATCGAAGGTGACGCTTCCGCGCGACGACAGAAAGCCGCGCTGTTGCTGGCCCGCAGTACTGCTGCTGCCTGACTGCCCGGACTTCGCATCTGACGTGAGCAGGGACGCAATGTCCTTGGCCTTGCCATAGCTCACGGGAATGTAGTCGGAAACCAGCGCTTCCTTGTCCTCGAGTTTCAGGCGCGCGTCGGCGATCGATTCCTCGCGCTCCGCGATCTCTTTTTGCGGAGCCACCCAGATCACATTTCCGCGACGTCGCTTGTCGAGGCCTTTGGCCTGCAGCACGATGTCGAGTGCCTGGTCCCACGGAACATTGATCAGGCGCAATGTGACATTGCCCTGCACGCTGTCGGCTACGACGATGTTGAGATCCGAGACGTCGGCAATCAGCTGAAGCACCGATCGTGCGGGAATATCCTGGAAGTTGAATGTGACGCGGCTGCCGGAATACTCCGGCTCGGCGTTCTTTCCCTTCAACTTCGGATCGTCTTTCTTCTGCGACACCTCGACCACGTATTCGCTACCGGTCTGGTACGCCAACTGCTCGAAAGGCGGCTTCGCGACGATCTGCATATGGATGCCGCCGTTCTTGGCGCGCGTGTCGATCGATTGCACCGGAGTGGCAAAGTCGAGAACGTCGAGATGCTGCGCCTGATTGGGTGGCAACTTGACGTTGAGCAGATCGAGGTTGATCGTTCCGCCTTCGCGCTTGAGGTTGGCCGAAGCACCGGGACCGGTGAAGCTGATGACGACACGGCCTTCGCCGTTCTTGCCGCGTCGGAAATCGATGTTCGATACCTCGACAGTCTGTGGTGCCACCACGGCTTTCGTGGGATCGCTCTTCGAAACCGCGGCTGCGATGCTGCTCGAACCCATCACGCCATTGTTGATTGTAAGAACCAGATTGTTGCCATTGACGCGCGTTTCATACCCCGCGATGCGGAAGAGGTCCACAACCACGCGCGTTCGTCCGGCGGCTTCGATCGCCGATACCGCGGAAGTCGCTCCCGCACTGACATCGATATGCCGCTTCGCAAACCCGTTTCGCGTGTCGGCGAAGTCAAGTGCAATACTCGGAGGCGTCTCGGTGGAGAACACCTGGGGAACGGTTGCCGGGTTCGCGAACTTCAGCGTCACCTCAACTTTCCCGCCAGGCAACGCAGTCGAACTGAGATCCTCAAGCACGTTCTCGGCACGGGCGACCGGGCCCAGCAGGATACCGATGAGGAGCAGCATCCCGCAGACACAGATGCGGATCGGCCCGGAGGCAAACCTGTGCTTGGAGGTGGCGGCGAATGTGGTAGTCATGAGCTTTGTCCCCAATGAAGCGATCATTTCTTGGTGTCGTCCAGGGCAATCGTCGCTTGCCGTTCCATCCAGCTACCGGCTCCGTTCGGAACGAGTTCAACCAGATCGATACGGTCCTCTTCGACGGCGGTGACGCGGCCGTAGTTCTGGCCCAGATAGTTACCGACATGTATGCGGTGAACGACGCCGTCCGGGTCGCGCACCAGCCCTTCGATCTTCTTGGCCACTCCCAATGTTCCGGACATTTTCAGTCCGTCGAGTGGAAATGACTCCAGCGGTTCGCGCGGCCTGTTCTGGTCTGGCTGCGGACCGTTGCTGGCACTCTGCTGCTGTTCTTCCGCACTCAGCGCAAACGGGTCACGAAGATCCTGATCCTTGTAGATGAAGGTCTCGAACGTCTTGATGACCGGCAGCGGCTGTAACGGTTGACCCTTTTTGGCCTTCTCACGCGCGACCCATTGCCTCGGGTCCTCGCTCGGTGTGCAGGCTACGAGGAGCAGCAATATGACAATCACCGCGCAACTACGAGCCGAGGCGAGGGAAGTTTTCATGCTCATTTCGCTCCCGCCGCCGGCTTGCCGCCGGGGTTCTTGGCATCTGCAGCCTGTTTCGCCGTCGCTTGCTCGTCGTCGTCCAGATAACGGTATGTCTTCACGGTTCCCTCCAAAAGCAACTCGGAACCGGCCGCGCTTGCACCTTGAGTACTCGGAGTCACTGCCTTGAAGGGTCGCAGCGAAACATCGTGCATCGTGAGGATGACAACACGCGGTAACGAGGCGACGTTGCTGATGAACGTGCCAAACTGGTGGTAGGTTCCGCGCATCTTCAACTGGATGGGCTTCTCGGCGTAGAAGTCCTTCATGAGTTCCGCACCCGGTTGGAACAGCTCCGTTTCGATGCCTGCACCAAGCGCCGCTTGTGTAATGTCGTTCAAAAGATCCGGCATTTCAGTCTTGCTCGGCAATTGCCGAAGCATCGTCTGCAGCATCGCCGTCATGTCTGCCAGTTGCTTCCGATACGGCTCGAGATTGACGACCTTGGCCTGTTTGTCGGCAAAATCCTTTTTGAGTGAAATCTCTTTCCTTTCAGAAGCTTTGAGATCGTCCTGCTGCGTACTGATCTTGAAATACCAGCCGAGTGCAAAGATAGCGATAACGATCAGGCTTGCGAAGAAAACCTTGACCGACTTCGGCCATGCACCAATGTTGTTGCGATCGAGATTGCGAAGATCTGCGAAGAAGCTCATTTCTGCTCCCCTGCACTCGAAGTTGCCGGTTTGGCTGTGACGGGAGAATTTTGGCCTTCGGTGACTGACGGCGCTGGCACCGATGTGCCCTCTTCATTCACTTCCTGATCCGCCTTGGGTGTACGCAGCTGGACGTCAAGCGAGAACGCGTACGGCAACTTTTTTTCGGCATCCTTTAAATCGGACTGGTTTTCGATCTTCTTCAGATCACTGTGACCCATCCAGGGCGACACGTTGATATTGCGCATGTAGCTGGCAACGCGCGAATTCGACTCCGCCACTCCTTCGATGGTCAACACTTCTCCAAGCTGCTTCATGGTTCCCATGCGCGCACCATCGGGAATCGTCTTCACCATCTCGTCGAACAAATGCACCATTTGCGACCGGTTCGACTGAAGTTGCTCGATGATTTCCTTGCGGGTCAGCAGTGCGGAGCGCTGCTTGTCGAGTTCCTTGATTTCTTCGATCTGCTTGTCGAGATTCTTGATCTCGCCCTGCAAATAGGCGTTGCGCGAATCCTGGTTGTCGATCAGCTGTCCCATCCACAGGATTGCGACCAGCAAAATCGCCGCTGCCGCTACGGCCGTGCCGAGCAGCATCATGTAGAACTCGCGCTCGCGCTGCTTGCGCCGGTCGGCGCGCCACGGCAGAAGGTTGATGTTGGCCATCAGTCGTAACTCCTGAGAGCGAGACCGCAGGCGATCATCAAGGCCGGTGCGTCCTGGGCAAGCGTCTGCGCCTGCACCCGACCAGAGAGCGTCATGTCGGCCAGCGGATTGGCAACGATGCATGGAACGCCGAGGTGTTCCTCGACCATGTCGGCGACGCCGGCAATGGCGGCACAACCACCCGCGAGCACCACCTGATCGACGCGGCTGTATTCGCTGCCGGCGAAGAAGAACTGCAGGAGACGGCTGATCTGCTGGACCATCGCTTCCTTGAAAGGCTCCAGCACCTCGACTTCGTACGATTCCGGCAATCCGCCCTGCCGCTTGGCAAGACCTGCTTCTTCGTAGCTGAGCCCGTAGCGGCGCATCACTTCGTCGGTCAACTGCTTCCCGCCGAAGACCTGCTCGCGCGAATAGATGGTGCGCTGGCTCTTGAGCACGATCAGCGTGGTCATGGTTGCGCCGACGTCGACGACCGCGACGACCGCATCCTTCGGAACCGATAGCTGGTCGGAGATGAGTTTGAACGCGTTTTCCATCGCAAACGCTTCGACGTCCATCACCTTGGCGCCGAGGCCCCCGAGGTCGAGCGCTGCGATGCGCAGGTCGACGTTCTCGGTTCGCGATGCCGCGAGCAGGACGTTGACCATGTCCGGGTTGTCCTTGACGCGACCCAGCACCTCGAAGTCGAGGCTCACTTCCTCAATCGGATAGGGAATGTACTGGTTTGCCTCGATCTGGATCTGCGCTTCCATGTCGTCTTCCGACAGGTCGCCCGGCATCGGGATCACCTTGGTGATCACGGCCGACCCCGCAACGGCGGCGGCGGCAAACTTGGTCTTGGCACCGGAACGACTGAGCGCGCGACGGATCGCATCACCCACCGCCTCGACCTCGACGATGTTTTTCTCGACGACCGCGTTCGGCGGCAGCGGCTCCACCGCGTAGTGTTCAACGCGATAACGACCACCGACCTGCACGAGCTGAAGCAGCTTGACTGCGGTCGAACTGATGTCGACGCCGATCAACGGCGGCGCTTTTGGTGTGAATAGGCCCACACTTTTTCCCCTTCCCACGCGCCCTTACGAGCGAAAGATGCGCCGTTACATTAAATACGATCATTAACGGTTTTTCAACGGCTGTCCACAACAATTTCAAATTCGATGCCGGACAGAGACTTGCGTCTCACTCGGCACCCCAGTCGCCGCCCCGACGGGAGAGTGACTGCTGTATCGTGCAATCACATACCCTATATACTCCGATACTTACGGTGCATACCTTGACTGGCATCACAAGTCCCGCCGCATGACCTTATTTCTTCGTTTGCTGCGCTATGCGCTCTACCTCGCGCTGGCCGGCGTCCTGCTGGGCACAATCGCTCTTGGCACCGCCTACTGGCTGATCTCGCCACGCCTGCCGTCTGTCGACACCCTCAAGGACGTGCGCCTCCAGGTGCCGATGCGGGTGAGATCTGCCGATGACAAGCTGATCGCCACGTTCGGCGAAACCAAGCGCACGCCCGTGCGCATCGAGGACGTGCCGGAGCGCCTCAAGAACGCGTTCCTCGCGGCCGAAGACGCGGACTTCTACTCTCACCGCGGAATCGACATCGGCGGAATCGCGCGTGCCGTGTGGCTGACTGTCACGACCGGCAGCAAGCATGTGGCAGGCGGAAGCACGATCACGCAACAGGTCGCGCGAATGTTCTTCCTCAGTTCCGAGGTCAGCTACACGCGCAAGCTGTCGGAAATCTTCCTCGCGTTCCGGATCGAAGGCGCGCTGACGAAGGACGAAATTCTGGCGCTCTACCTCAACAAGAGCTTCTTTGGCCACCGCTCCTACGGGATTGTCGCAGCTGCCGAGTTCTACTATGGGAAGACGCTCGACCAGCTGACGCTGGCGGAGTGCGCGATGCTGGCATCGATCCCCAAGTTTCCGTCGACGGGCAATCCGCTGAGCCGCCCGCAACGCGCCCTGGAGCGCCGCGGCTATGTGCTTGGACGGATGCTGGAGAACCACTTCATCAGCCCGGCGGAACACGCGGACGCGCTCAATCAACCCGATCTTGCCCAGGCACACGAGGCTCCGGTCGAAGTCGATGCACAGTATTTTGCGGAGCTCGTGCGACTCGAGGCGATCGAGCGTTTGGGCAACAACGCGCTGACCGATGGCTACGTGGTCAAGACGACGCTTGATTCGGTGCAGCAGGAAGGCGCAACGCGCGCATTGCGCGGAGCGTTGATGAGCTACGACCAGCGCCATGGCTACCGCGGTGCGGAAGCCCATATCGACCTGGCGCCCGCTTCCAATGGATCCGATTGGGACGACACGCTTGCGGACTACCGCTCGGTGGCCGGACTGGAGCCTGCACTCGTCACTGCGAGCGGCAAGGAAGGCGTCACTCTCTACCTCGGCGACAACCACACCACGATGCTCGATCCGGTATCGATCGCCTGGGCGAAACGCGGGAGCTCCAAGAGCCTCGCCGAGTTGTTCAAGCCAGGTGACATCGTGCGGCTCGCGCATGCCGAGGGCGACAAGCAAGCCGAGGGGGAGAAGAAAGCCGAGGGTGAGAAGAAAGCCGAGGGCGCGAGGAATGAGTGGAAGCTCACTCAGATCCCTGCAGCGGAAGCCGCGATGGTGGCGTTGAATCCGGACGATGGCGCAGTGGAGAGCATGGTCGGTGGACTCAGCTTCCAGCGCAGCAAATTCAACCGCGCAACCCAAGCCGCCCGACAGCCCGGTTCCGGATTCAAGCCGTTCCTTTATTCGGCTGCGTTCGAGCGCGGGTTCACGCCTGCTTCGGTCCTCAACGATGCGCCAGTCCAGTTCCCCGACCCTTCCAAGCCCGACGGCATGTGGTCGCCGAAGAACGACGACGACGCCTTCCAGGGTCCCATGCGCCTGCGCGAGGCACTCGTCAAATCGGTCAACCTGGTATCGGTCCGCCTGCTCGATGCAATCGGCGTCCGCTACGGTCGCGAATACATCACGCGCTTCGGCCTCACGCTCGACCAGATTCCGGAGAATCTGTCGATGGCTCTCGGCACCGCCGCCGTCGCGCCACTTGCGATGGCGCGCGGTTACGCCGTATTCGCCAATGGCGGCTACCTGATCGATCCGTACATGATCAGGGAGATCGTCGACCGTGACGGCAAAGTGGTTTGGCGCGCGGACCCTGTCGTCGCCTGTGCGAGTTGCAGCGGACGCGGCCAGGCGGACGCCGGACTCCCTGCGCGTCCAACCGGTGCTGCAAGCGCAATGAACCCGATGGGTACGGCCAAGGCGGATACGCCAGCGACCGCTGAAGCAGCCGCGCAGCCGCATCTTGCGCCCCGGGCGATCGATGCACGCAACGCGTATCTGATGACCTCCATGCTGCGCGACGTCATTCGTCGCGGGACGGGCTCGGCAGCCATGGTTCTCAAGCGCAACGACCTCGCTGGCAAGACCGGATCGACCAACGATCACCGCGACGCGTGGTTCACCGGATACAACGCCAAGCTCGTTGCCAGTTGCTGGGTCGGATTTGACGACTTCAGCTCGCTCGGCAGAGGCGAATTCGGCGCAAAGGCGGCGCTGCCGATCTGGATCGACTTCATGCGCGTTGCGCTGAAGGACGTTCCCGAGCAGCCGTTCGACATGCCGCCCGGAATCACTCGGGTGCGCATCGATCCGGGCAGTGGACTGCTGGCGGCGTCAGGTGATCCCGGCGCGATCCTCGAGGTGATGAAGGCGGAGGATGCGACGCGTCTTGCGACCCAGCCGGAGCAGACCGATGACCCCAATGGCGAGCAGCGCGAAGCCTACGACGTGTTCTGATGGCCTCGCGGCGCGGCAATGATCCACATGTCCAGGAAACCCGGCGCCGCATCGCGCTCGAAGCAGCGCGGCTGATGAGCGAAAGCGGCCTGCGCGACTATGGCCACGCCAAGCAGAAGGCGGCCACCCGACTCGGAGTGTTCGACGAGGCCAGTCTTCCGAAGAACAGCGAGGTCGAGGATGCGCTCCGGGAACATCAGCGCCTTTTTCAGCGGAGTGCGCACACGCGCAGCGTGAAGCAGTTGCGCGAAGTGGCGCGCGAAGCGATGCGCTTTCTGGCGCGTCACGAACCCAGGCTGGTCGGCGCGGTGCTTGAAGGAACCGCCGATGAACATTCAGCGGTGTGTCTTCATCTCTACTCGGACCAGCATGCCGATGTCATCGCCCAGCTGCGCGAAAGCGGGATCCCGTACGAAGAACGAAGCCGGCGCCTGAGGCTCGATCGCGACACGGCGCAGGATTTCACGGTGCTGCAGTTCAGCGCCGACGGCACGCCGATCGACCTGACCTTGTTGCCCTACGACATCCTTCGCCAGGCACCGCTCGACCGCATCAGCGAGAAGCCGATGCAGCGCGCGACGGCGGCGGCACTCGACCTGTTGATCAAGCTCGAAGATCGGGCTTGACCGGACGGAAACTCAGCGCTTCGACGGTTCCACGTAATCGCGTTGCGGTGCGCCAGTGTAGATCTGGCGCGGGCGACCAATGCGGGTCTCAGGATCGAGATGCTGTTCGAGCCAGTGAGCGACCCACCCTGCAGTCCTCGCGATGCCGAACATCACCGTGAACATCTCGGTCGGGATCTTCAGCGCCTTGTAGATCAGCCCGGAATAGAAATCGACGTTTGGATACAGCTTGCGCTCGATGAAGTAGTCGTCCTTCAGTGCCGCCTGTTCGAGTTCGAGCGCGACATCCAGAAGCGGATCACTGACCTTGAGATCGGCCAGTACCTTGTGGCACATCTCGCGGATGATCGTCGCGCGCGGGTCAAAATTCTTGTAGACGCGATGACCGAAACCCATCAGGCGGAATCCGGAGTTCTTGTCCTTCGCCTTGTCGACCGCCTTGCTGACGTTCTTCGAGTCACCGATCTCGCCGAGCATTTTCAGCACCGCTTCATTCGCGCCGCCGTGCGCGGGGCCCCAAAGCGCTGCGATGCCTGCCGCGACGCACGCGTACGGATTCGCTCCGGTGGAACCGACCAGTCGAACGGTTGACGTCGACGCATTCTGCTCGTGATCCGCATGCAGGATAAAGAGCAGATCGAGCGCCTTGGTGGCGACCGGATTGAGCTCAAGTGGTTCGCTCGGCACTTCGAACATCATGTGCAGGAAACGCGTGACGTAGTCCTGATTGTTGCGCGGATAGCGCACCGGCCAGCCGATCGAATACCGATACGCCGCCGCCGCGATCGTCGGCACCTTGGCAATCAGCCGGATGGCCGCCAATCGGCGCTGCTCCGGATCGTTCATGTCGAGGGTGTCGTGGTAGAACGCCGACAACGATGCGACGGAGGCGCACAGCATCGCCATCGGATGCGCGTCGTAATGGAAGCCATGAAGGAAGTTCTTCAGCGACTCATGCATCATCGTGTGATGCGTCACCTCGTCTTCGAACGCCGACATCTTCGCCGTGTCGGGGAGTTCGCCATTGATCAGCAGGTACGCAACTTCGAGGAAGTTGGACTGCTGGGCCAGCTGCTCGATCGGGTAACCGCGATACAGCAATACACCGGCGTCACCATCGATGAAGGTGACCGCACTACGCGTCGCGGCGGTCGACCCGAAGCCCGGATCGAACGTGAAATAGCCGGTCTCCTTGTTGAGCCGTGCGATATCGATCGCCGGATCCCCCAGAGTGCCTGTCACGACCGGGAACGTGCTGCTCTTGTTCGTGGCGGAATCGGTGAGCTGGACGGTTTTGTCGGACACGGCGTAACTCCTTGCTGCGGACGGCGGCCCCGCGAATCATCGCGGCAAGCGGCAGACGAGAAATGCGTTGGGGGCCGTCATGATCATGCACGGCCAATGCATAATTATTGCACGGCAACATCCGCACGCGCAGTGCTTGACTCCAGAGACGGGGATGCTGCGCGGCAGTGAAATCGCACGTCACGCCGAGCGTTGCGCGCAAACGCAGACACCGGCCATTCGGGCCGGTGTCTGGGAATGCTGCTGTCGTCGCCGCGCGATGCGGCGAGTGACCCGCGTCGTTACTTCGCGTAGCGGCGGCGGAACTTGTCCACGCGACCCGCGGTGTCGACGATCTTCTGCTTGCCGGTGAAGAACGGGTGCGAGTGGCTGGAAATTTCCACCTTGATCAGCGGATATTCCTGTCCGTCTTCCCACTTGATCTTGTCCTTGCTGGACATGGTCGACTGGGTGAGAAACGAGAAATCGCTGGAAATGTCCTGGAACACGACCGGCTTGTAGTTCGGATGGATATCGGCTTTCATGGTGGGTCCTGATCCGCGGAGTCGGCGGGATAAAAGAGCGGCAGTTTATCCTGCGCCGCATGGGGCACGCAAGTTCGACCACAGCCCGGCTTCATCGGCTCGGCGGCGCTTCCCGTGCGCCCAGCGCGCACGCAACGAGTTCCTCGAATCGGTGCCGGTCGACATCGAGCACGATGTTTGCGTTTGCGCGCTGGCCGAGCCGGTTGTCCCAGTCGACGACCGTTGCTCCCCGTGTGAGATGTCCACTCATTTCGATCGCAACATGGTGCCGCTCGGACCGGGTCACGATTGCCGGATCGAGCGCCACGGCCATGGCCAGCGCGTCGGCGAGAATCATTCCGGATCGTTCATGCGAAAGACTGAAGGCGTGCGCCTTGCGCGAGATCGCGGTATAGAAACGGGCTCGCGCGTCTCCGCTGCCAAGCAGATCGTCGAAGCGTGCGAATCCGATCGCATGCCGCATGCAGGCCTCCCAGTCGACCAGATCAAAAGCCGGCCACTCGGAGAATACGATGTGCGCCGATTCGGGATCGAAGCCGATGTTGAACTCGGCTGGCGCCCGATGCGTATTGCCACGGCCATTCACTGCACCGCCCATCACGACAAGTCGCTTGATCCGCGTCGGCAACGCGTGATCGAGACGCAGTGCCAACGCAATGTTGGTCAGTGGCGCCAGCGCGACCAGGGTGAGCTCTCCCGGACGCTCTTTTGCCAGACGGACGATGGCCATGGCCGCGTGTTCAGCGCTTGCGGTTCGCCGTGACGGAAGGCCGCCGGTGTCGCCAAACCCGTCTGCACCGTGCACGAACCCCGCGTCGTCCGCAGGAAAAACAAGTGGCACCGAGCAGCCGGCGAATACCGGAGTTTCGGCACCGACACGATCGATCAGGTTCAACGCATTTCCAACAGTGTGCGCGAGCCCGACATTGCCTGCGGCAATCGTCAGAGCCACGACGTTCGCGCTCGCATGCGCCATCAGGATCGCCAGAGCGTCGTCCACGCCCGGGTCCGTGTCGATCAACAATTCCGGCGCTGGCACGTCCACTCCTTCATGACCGTCACGACATCAGGCTCCAGCGAATCGAGCTGCGCTGCCGATCCAGCGCGCGATCAGTCGTTCGGCCAAATCCGGATGGTCGCGCGCAAGGACTTCACCAACCGCCTGGACCGAAGACAGCAACCCCGCATCCCGGGCGAGGTCGGCGACGCGGAATTCGAGCTGCCCGGTCTGGCGCGTGCCAAGCAGTTCGCCCGGACCGCGAAGCTCCAGATCCTTTTCGGCGATGCGAAAACCGTCACTGGTTTCGCGCATGACCGCGAGCCGGGCGCGGGCGGCCTGCGACAACGGCGGCTGATACAGCAGCACACAGCTCGATGCCGCGCTGCCGCGGCCGACACGTCCGCGCAGCTGATGCAGCTGTGCCAATCCGAGCCGCTCCGCGTTCTCGATCACCATCAAGCTCGCGTTCGGCACATCCACGCCAACCTCGATCACAGTGGTCGCGACCAGCACGCGGAGCGCACCGGACTTGAACGACTCCATGGCGGCCTGTTTTTCTTTCGCCTTCAACCGGCCATGCACCAGACCGATGCTCAACTCCGGAAGCGCCGCGGTGAGCTCGGCGAAAGCCACCTCTGCGGCCTGCGCTTCCAGTTGCTCGGACTCCTCGATCAACGTGCATACCCAGTACGCCTGGCGTCCTTCGGCGCACGCAGCGCGGATGCGCTCGATCACTTCGATGCGGCGAGCCGCCGAGATCGCGACCGTCTGTACGGGCGTGCGACCCGGCGGAAGTTCGTCGATGACCGACACATCGAGGTCGGCGTACGCCGTCATCGCCAGGGTTCGCGGAATCGGCGTCGCCGTAAGAACGAGTTGATGCGGAACGCTGTCACCGGCGCGCCCCTTGTCGCGCAGGCTGAGCCGCTGGTGCACACCGAATCGATGCTGCTCGTCGATGATCGCAAGTCCCAATCGCTTGAACACGACACCTTCCTGCATCAGCGCATGCGTGCCGATCACCAACGGAGCGCCGGCTGCCACTGCAGCGCGTGCCACGTCGCGCGATCGGCCTGTCACCTTGCCGGCCAGCCACACCGGTTCAACACCCAGCGGTTGCAGCCACTTCTGGAACAGGCGCCAATGCTGCTCTGCGAGCAACTCGGTCGGCGCAACGAGCGCTGCCTGCCAGCCCGCTTCAATCGCGGAGAGAGCAGCCATGGCCGCCACCACGGTCTTCCCGGAGCCGACATCCCCTTGAACAAGCCGCAACATCGGCACGGGCTTGCGTAGATCGCCTTCGATGTCCGCCACGACGCGCTGCTGGGCGCCCGTCAATGCGAAAGGAAGCTCCGCCCTGAAGGCCGTTCGCAACGCTCCGTCGCCGTCGAATGCAGGTGCGGCATGTCGTCGAACCTGCGCGCGCAGACGCTTCAGACTCAGATGGTGGGTCAGCAATTCCTCGAACGCCAGACGCTGCTGGGCCGGATGACGTCCGGCCATCAACGCCGCGATGTCCGCGTCGGCCGACGGTCGATGCACGGTCAACAGCGCATCCCGCAACGATGCGAAGTGCAGCGGCGCGCGCAACGCCTCCGGAATCAGTTCCAGCACGCCCGATTCGGGCAGGCTCGCGAGCGATCGTTCAATGACGCTGGCGAGACGCTTCTGCCCCAGGCCCTCGGTGGTCGGATAGACGGGAGTGAGGCGTTCTTCGGGCAGCGCTGCGAGTGTGCCGGAAACACGTTTGTATTCCGGATGCACCATCTCCGGACCCTGCGCACCGTGGCGGACTTCGCCAAAGCATAGAACACGCGTTCCGGGAGCGAGCTGTTCCGCTTGGGCGCGATTGAAATGGAAGAACCGCAGCGTCAACGTCGACTGGGAAGAATCCCCGACCGCGACGCGCAACTGCGGGCGAAACCGAAAACCGCGTTCGACGGCTTCGACGATTCCTTCGACCTGGGCGCTTTCGCCGATGCGCAAATCGCGGATGGCTGTAATGCGCGTGCGATCCTCGTATCGCAGCGGCAAGTGGAACCACAGATCCTGCACGCAGGCGATGCCGATTCGCGCAAGCGTGTGCTCGAGCGCGGGCCCGACGCCGCTCAGGGACGAGACTGGCGCAGACCCCGAATCCGTGGATCGTTCACTGGACTGACGCGGTGCGGAACGAGGCATGCGGGGCGTCTCGATCGATGGCCCGAACGCGCCGCGCGCACTGCTCAGTCGAACGTCGCGACGAGATCGATCTCCACTGCGGCTCCGCGTGGCAACGCGGCGACGCCAATGGTCGAGCGGGCAGGATACGGTTCGCTGAAATGGCGCTTCATCACCTCGTTGACCGCAGCGAAATTTCCGAGGTCCGTGAGATAGACGCCGACGCGTACGACATGATCGAATGAAGCGCCTGCCGCAGTGAGCACCGCTTTCAGGTTCTCGAACACCTGCTGTGTCTGCGCCGAGATGTCGCCGGCTGCCAGTTCACCGGTCGACGGAACCAGCGGAATCTGGCCGGACAGGTACAGCGTGTTGCCGCTGCGCACGGCCTGGGAATAGGGGCCGATCGCCTTGGGCGCGTGGTCGCTGTGGATGATCGTGCGGGACATGGCCGTCCGGAATCGGGAAAGGGTTCGGCAGGATAGCAAACGGCGGCGACCCGGTATTCCGTTCGGCAACGCCGATTCGCGTCAGACCGGATGACGTCGCACTGCGGTGACGACGTGCAATCGCCGCACGCGACGCATCACGTCGGCAAGACTCTTGCGGTTCTGCACTTCGATCGTGAAGAGCATCGTCGCGGTCATCGCATCGCGTTCCTTGTATTCGACGTTCTCGATGTTCGAGCCGGCCTCGGCGATCGCAGCGGCAACCTGCGCCAGCACACCCGGTTTGTTGGTCACCTCGATGCGCAACTCGACCTTGTAGTCGCCTTGCACGCTGTCGTCCCACGCGATCTCGATGCAGCGCTCCGGCGACTTGCGCAATTCCGGCACGTTCGGACACTCGTCGCGATGCACCACGATCCCCTTGCCCGCGGACAGGTATCCCATGATGTTGTCGCCCGGAAGCGGGTGGCAGCAGTTGCTGAAACTCAGCACGCCCCGCTCGGCCCCGGTGATCATGATTTTTTCGTGTCCGCGAAGCCGCGACGCCCGCGTCGACTCGCCCTGACCGGACAGCAGCGCCTGCGCGACAGTGTCCGCGACGCGATTGCCCAGTGCGATGTCGGCGAGAAGTTCTTCCAGCCGCTTGAACTTGTGCTCGGTCAGGTAGCGATCGAGCGCGGCATGCGGAATCGCCTCCAGCGACATTCCCTGCAGGTCCAGCGCGCGATCGAGCATGCGATGACCGAAGTCGACCGCATCCTCGTGTTGCAGGCGCTTGAGGTGATGACGGATGGCGGTCCGCGCACGTCCCGAAACGACCCAGTCGAGCCATTGCGGGCTCGGTGTCGCGGACGGCGCGGTGACGATCTCGACCGTCTGCCCGCTCGCCAGCGGCGTGCGCAGCGGAACGAGCTTGCGATCGGCACGTGCGGCCACTGCATGGTCGCCGACATCCGTGTGCACGAAATACGCGAAATCGAGCGCCGTCGCATTGCGCGGCAGTGCGAGGATCTGCCCCTTCGGCGTGAAGAGATAGACCTCATCCGGAAACAGGTCGATCTTGACGTTCTCGATGAACTCCAGCGAGGACGGCATGTCGGACTGCCGGTCCATCAGGTTCGACACCCATTCGCGTGCGCGCGTTTGCGCACTGTTGGAGGGCGACGTCTCCGTCTTGTACACCCAGTGGGCAGCGACGCCGCGTTCAGCGACCGCGTCCATCTCCTCGGTGCGGATCTGGATCTCGATCGGCGCGCCGAACGGTCCGAACAACACCGTATGCAGCGACTGGTAGCCATTCGCCTTTGGAATTGCAATGAAGTCCCGAAACCGGCCTTCCAGCGGTTTGTACAGACCGTGAGCGGAACCGAGCGCGTGATAGCAGTGCGCTGCGCTGTCGACGACGATGCGCAAGCCGTAGACATCCATGACCTGCGCAAATGATTTGTTTTCGCTGCGCATCTTCGTGTAGATGCTGTAAGGCGATTTGATCCGGCTGACCACGCGATGCGCGATCTGCTCGGCTGCAAGGCGCGTATTCAACGCAACTTCGATGCGTGCCATCGCTTCACGGCGATTGCCGAGCACGGCGCGGATCCGTTCCGCGATGACGCGATGGCGATCGGGATACAGCGCGCGAAAGCCGAGATCCTGCAACTCGGACTTGAAGCGGTTCATGCCGAGGCGCTGGGCGATCGGTGCGTAGATGTCGAGCGTCTCGCGCGCGATGCGGCGACGCGAGTCGGCCTCCATCGAGCCGAGCGTCCGCATGTTGTGCAGCCGGTCGGCGAGCTTGATGAGAATGACGCGCAAGTCGCGCGCCATCGCGAGAAGCATTTTGCGGAAACTCTCCGCCGCCGCTTCCTGGCGATTGCGGAAGCGCACCTTGTCGAGCTTGGTGACCCCGTCGACCAGCTCGATCACCACCGGCCCGAAGTCGGCGCCGATCTGCTCGGCGCTCAGTTCCGTATCTTCGAGCGTGTCGTGCAGAATCGCGGCAATGATCGTTTCGGCATCCATCCCGAGTTCGGCAAGGATGCTCGCCACAGCGACCGGATGCGTGATGTACGGCTCGCCGCTCTTGCGGGTCTGGCCGGAATGGGCGTTGGCACCGATTTCGTAGGCCTTGCGGACTCGCGCGACCTGCTCAGCCGGAAGGTAGGCGGCGAGTTGATGCTCGAGCGCACGCACGTCGGCGGGAGGCTGGCTCACCGCCGGCACCCTTTTCTGCTCGGGCGCGGTCGTGGCCATGGTGCCCGGGCAGCCTCTCAGGCCGCCCCGTCGTCAAGGCACTGGCGCCAGCTCAGAGCCATCAGAGGTCGTCGCCGCCCTTGCCCAGATCGTCGTCCACTTCCGCGGCGGCCCACTCCAGCGCCTCGCGTTCGGCCTTTTCGCGTTCCTGCTTGTCGATCTCGTCGATCAACTTTTGATCCACCTTCCGCTCGGCAATCTCGCGCAGGGCAAGCACCGTCGGCTTGTCGTTGTGGACCTCGACCGCGGACGTCGCTCCTTTTGCCAGCTGCCGGGCGCGCTTGGTCGCCATCAGCACGAGCTCGAAGCGGTTGTCGACGACTTTCAGGCAATCTTCTACGGTGATACGGGCCATGCATCCCTCTCCGAAACAAAATTGAAGCCAATTCATGGCTTTAGCAAGGGCGGATTGTAGCGCGCCGCTCTTGTGCAGCGCAATCGCGCGTTCGGTCGCAGGTCGTTGGAGCACACTTATGGCGTGCACGCGGACCCCGCTTTCGCGTAGCCTTGTGGCGCGGAAGGGATAGCCAGCTGCCGCGGTCGATTTCGTCCGCGCGCCCCAGAGAAAAAATAACGACCCATGCAATCCAAAACCATCCAGCGCCAGCTTCGTGCAGGCCTGATTGCCCTGAGCGTCCTTTTGCTTGCCGGTTGCACCATCGCCAAACCCCGGAACGACGATCCGTGGGAAGGATTCAACCGCAAGGTCTACAAGTTCAACGATGCGGCCGACAAGGCTGTCATCCGACCCGTCGCCGCGGGGTATCGAAAGATCACCTCGTCCGACATGCGACGCATCGTGTCGAACTTCTTCGCCAACGCGCGGATGCCGATCACGATCGTCAACGACGTCCTGCAGGTGGCACCGAAGGCCGCCCTGCACAACACCGGGCGGTTTGTGATCAATTCCACGGTGGGTTTCGCCGGGCTTTTTGATCCGGCAAGCGAACTCAAACTGCCTCCGGACGATACAGACTTCGGCGTCACGCTCGCGAAGTGGGGATTACCCGAGGGTCCGTTTCTGGTCTTGCCACTCATCGGTCCCAGCAGCGCGCGGGACGTCTTGCGTCTTCCCGTCGACAGCTACTTCGATCCGCTTTCCTGGTATGCCAAGGATCACGATCTGCGGCTGCATGCGGAGGAATTTCCCTCGATCCTGTATCTCATCACGCTGCGGGCGCGCGGAATCGATGCCGAAGGCCTCCTCGACGGCATCTATGATCCATACGTTTTTTATCGAGATGCGTACCGGCAACGACGTCTGTACGACATTTATGACGGAACCCCGCCAGCCGAGGTGACCGACCAGTTGCAGGGCACCGGCGACATGGACGTGGACAAGCTGCTCGACGAACAGCATGCCTATGAAAAGAAACAGGGTGCTGGCACGACGAACGACCAGCACTGATCCAGCGGCGTTGATGGATCAGGCGATGCCGAGCATCGGTTCGGCGTCGCACAAGTGGGCGAGTGCGCGCAGCCCGACAGGCACGCCTGTGTAGCGGATCCGTTTCCCGTCCGTTTGCGCCCGTGCGGCCCAGGCCAGCAGTACTGCGAGGGTTGCACTGTCCACGGCTTCGACGCCGGCGACATCAACGGACATTTCGCTTGCCGCGCCATTCAGCAATTCTTCGCTACGCGCAAAAGCGGCCGGCGCTTCGATGAAGCCGAGACGGCCAGTCACTCTCGCGTGACTGGCGTCGCTGCGCTCGATCCGCAGCGCAGGCAATGTCACTGACCGCCCTTCTGATCGTGCTCCATCGAATCGAGCACCTTGTCG
The DNA here is from genome assembly GCF_039926425.1 of Dokdonella sp. GTDB lineage: Bacteria > Pseudomonadota > Gammaproteobacteria > Xanthomonadales > Rhodanobacteraceae > Dokdonella_A. Next base: position 7,442 of record NZ_JBDSWZ010000087.1, on the reverse strand, counting down.
CCCTGTGTTTCCAGGCGGCTGATCAATGCGTCGAGGTTGGACTTCTGGATTTCAGCACCGACCTGGTTGCGGTAATTGGTGATGTACGAAATGCCCTCGATCACCACGTCATACGCCTTCCACTCTCCTTCGCGCGTCTTTCGGAATGCGTAGTCGACAGCGAGCTTCTTGCCATCGTCCAGAACCACTTCGGTACGAACGATCGTCCGCTTGTCACTCATTTCGCCTTTGGTCGGGAGCACCCGCACGGCGCCACGCGTGTAGTTGAGCAGACCTTCGGCGTAACGGTGGGCAATCGAGTTGTAGAACGCCTTCGCGAAACGTGCACGCTGCTCCGGCGTGGCCGTGCGCGCGTACTGGCCAAGGACCAGGATCGATGCGTAATCGATGTCGAATCTCGGCAGCAAAATGCCGTCGATGATCTTGATCAGCTTGTCACGGTCGGCTTTGAGCTCGTCCTTGTGACCGACAATGGCCTTTCCGAGCTCGTCCGCAATCCCCTGCACGACGGCATCTGGCGTCTGCACATCAGCACGCGCCTTCGGTGCCGATGCGATTCCGAAAGAAAAAACGAGTGCGAGCGCGATGGTACGCAAAAGCATGGTGTCACTCCTTGGATTCAGTGCTTTGGATCAGGTGTGGTGCTGGTGGGTTCGCTGGCTGGCTTGTCCGCAACCGGCGCCGTTGCGGGCGGCGCATCGGCGGATTTTTGCGGAGAACCGTTGACCAGGAATTTTCCGATCAGATCTTCGAGCTGCATCGAGGACTGCGTGAGAATGAACTCGTCGCCGTCCTTGAACATGTCGGGCGACCCTCCCGGCTGGATCCCAACGTACTGGTCGCCGAGTAAACCGCTGGTGAATATTGCGGCCGCGGAATCGTCAGGGAGATTGTTGTAGCGGTTGTCGATCGAGATGCGCACCTGCGCATCGAGTTTGGCCGGATCCACCTCGATCGACTCGACCGAACCAATGCGCACACCTGCAAGCTTCACCGGCGCCCGCAGTTTCAACTGCCCGATGTTGGTGAAACGCGCATTCAACACGTAGCTCGCGCCCTGTCGGAAATTCGCGAGCGAGGTGGTTTGCGTCGCTAGATACGCAAGCGCGACAAACCCGAGCAGGATGAAGAGTCCAGTGCCGATCTGGTACGAACGTCGTTGGGTCATCTGGAGAGTCCTGTGGCCTTTCGGGTGGACGAGACGCCGGAAGCGAAGGCCAGGCATGGCCCGCGCAGTCGGGATCGGTCTACATCAAGAATGCGGTCATGACGAAGTCGATCGCCAGCACGACGATCGAAGAGGACACCACCGTCCGCGTCGTCGCGTAAGCGACGCCTTCACTGGTCGGTGGCGTGGTGTAGCCCTGGAAAACTGCAATGAGGGCGATGACTGCACCGAATGCCGTGCTCTTCCACGTCCCGTTGATCACATCCTTCCAGACATCCACGCTGGAGGTCATGTTCGACCAGAAGGTGCCGTTATCGAGTCCGAGCCAGGTGACGCCGATCAAGTGCGCGCCGAGGATGCCCATGGCGTTGAACACGCAGGCGAGCAGCGGCATTGCGACGATGCACGCGAGAAAGCGCGGCGCGGCGACATAGGCGAGCGGATCGACCGCCATCATCTCCATCGCCGACAGCTGGTCGGTTGCACGCATCAGGCCGATCTCGGCCGTGATCGAGGTGCCTGCACGTCCTGCGAACAACAACGCGGTGACGACCGGACCCAACTCGCGATACAGCGACAGCGACACGACCGTGCCGAGCGCGGCGGTGCCGCCGAAGATCGAGAGCACGTAATACAGCTGCAAACCGAGCACCATGCCGACGAACAATCCGCACGTCATGATGATGACGAGACTCATTGCACCGACGAACCAGATCTGCCGAATCGTCTCGCGGACATGACGAAGGCTTTTTGGAATCGCTGCCAGAATCTGCAGCAGGAACAAGCCGCAGGCGCCGATCTGCGCGAGTGCATTGCCAATCATCGAAGACTGTTCGGGAGGATCCTTGCGCACGGCGTTCATGCGGCACCCCGCACGTTCGTTGTCGCAGGAAAACCCAGCTCTGTCGCGTAGTCGAGTGCCGGATACTGGAAGGGTACGGGGCCATCCGATTCGCCGCCGAAGAACTGTTTCGTCCACGCCGACTCGCCGCGGGCGAGTTCCGCAGGGGTGCCGCGGGCGACGACCTTGCCCGCAGCGATCAGATAGACGAGGTCGGCAGCGCGTGCAACCGCGGCGAGTTCGTGCGCGACCAGGATGCTGGTGATGCCGAGTGTCTCATTCAAGGTGCGAATGAGGCGAAGCACCTGGTTGAGCGCGATCGGATCGAGCCCGACGAAAGGCTCGTCGTAGAGAATCAGCATCGGATCACGGATCATCGCCCGCGCCAGCGCAACCCGGCGTGCCATGCCGCCGGACAGTTCGCTCGGCATCAGGTCCGCTGCGCCGCGCAGGCCCACGGCCTGCAGCTTGGTCAGCACGATGTTGAGAACGAGTTCCTCCGGCAGTTTCAGATGCTGGCGCAGCGGAAACGCGACATTCTCGAACACGCTGAAATCGGTCAGCAAAGCCGAGTTCTGGAACAGGAAACCGATCTTCTCGCGCAGCTCGAACAGAGCATTGCGCGAAAGCGACGGTACGTTCTGGCCATCGACACGGATTGTTCCCGCATCCGGCATCAATTGACCCGTGATGTGGCGCAGCAGGGTGGTCTTGCCGGTCCCGCTCGGGCCCATGATCGCAACGATCCTGCCGCGCGGAATATCGAGATCGAGGCCATCGAAGATCGTCTTTCCGCCGAGCACGGTCTGCAAGCCGCGCACCTGCACGAGGGCGGCTTCGGTCGTCGATGCTGGCGGATGGATATCGGTCACTGGGCTAGGCTCGTGGTTCGGGTTCGACGGTGCCGCGTGCCGGTTCGCTCCAGGGAGCGGCGAGCTACCTTAGCCGAAGGTGGGCGGCGGCTGCACACGGGCGCCATGCGCATTCAATCGGCCTTCAGCAGATCGTCGATCAGCGCTGCGTGCCGCGCAAGCTGCGCGCTTCGGCGCAAGCGCTGGCAACACACTATTGATCGCAGATCGGTCAGCGCATCGGCGAAATCGTCGTTGATCACGAGAAAATCGAAATCCGCGGCATGGGCGATCTCCAGGCGCGAGTCGACCAGTCGCCGCGCGATCGCGTCGGCGTGATCGGACGCGCGCGTGCGCAGTCGCCTTTCAAGCTCGGCACGGGAAGGGGGGAGGATGAAGACGCTGACGAAATCCGGCCGACCCGACACGGGACCCTGCGACAGCTTCGCGCGGATCTGCCTGGCCCCCTGCCAGTCGATCTCCAGCAGCACATCGCGGCCCTGCGAAAGGATCGGTTCAACAGCACTGCGCGCAGTGCCCTTCAGGTCGCCGTGCACGCTTGCGTATTCGTAGAACGCATCGGCGCCGGCCATGTGCTCGAATACCTCGCGCGACACGAAGTGGTAATGCCGGCCATCGACTTCGCCAGGACGCGGCATGCGCGAGGTGTACGACACCGAGAGGCTGATGCCCGGCTCCCGTTCCAACAGCGCGTGCACGAGACTCGTCTTGCCGGCGCCGGACGGCGCCGCAACGATGAAAAGCGTTCCGCTCATTCGAGGTTCTGGACCTGCTCGCGCATCTGCTCGATCAGCACCTTGAGCTCGACCGCAGCGTTGGTGGTGCGCGAATCGGCGGACTTGGAGCCGAGGGTGTTCGCTTCGCGATTGAATTCCTGCATGAGGAAATCGAGGCGGCGACCGACTGCTTCCTTCAGACCGAAGATGCGCCGCGCCTCGGCGATGTGCGCCGTGAGTCGATCCAGCTCCTCGTCCACGTCGATGCGCTGCACCTGCAGCACCACTTCCTGCTCGATCCGACCGGGCTCGAGTGGCATCTTGAGTTCCGCCAGCTTCGCATCGAATCGCGCCCGCAGCGCGGCGCGGATTTCGGGCAGAAACGTGCGCACGTCGGCAACGATGCGTTCCATGCCGTCGAGCCGTTCGCGCATGAAGCCTCCGAGTCGCTCGCCTTCGCGCGCGCGCGTCGCAACCATGTCGTCCAGCGCGTCGTCGAGCAGCTTGAGTGCCGCGTCGCGCAGAAACTCCTGGTCGGTGTCGCGATCGAGCAAAACGCCGGGCCAGCCCAGCAACGAGGTGAAATCCACGTTGAGCTGAGGGAACCGTGCCGCAAGCGACTGCGCCGTGTCGGCAAGCCGTGTCACCAGCGCCTCGTCCACCTTGATGGCCGACGCATCGGCAACCGCTGCCTTGAACCGCATTCCGAGATCGACCTTGCCTCGCGACAGCCTGGCGGCGACGCGCTCGCGCACCACGGCTTCCAGGCTTCGCAATTCCTCGGGCAGGCGCAGGCCGAACTCGAGGTAGCGATGATTGACCGAGCGCAACTCGATCGCGAGAGTGCCGTGCCCGGTATCGGCTTCGGCGCTGGCAAAGGCGGTCATGCTACGCAGCATCGACAAGTTCCACGAAGGCCAAGGGGGCGCAATGGTAAGCTCCACGGCCCATTTGCCAAAGCAAATCCTCGCATGACGGGTTTCTCTGCATGACTTCGGCCTCTCCGACTTCCACCACGAACGCGAACGCCCGACCTTCCGGACGCGCGCCCGACGAATTGCGCTGCGTGAGCATCCAGCGTCGCTTCACCCGCCACGCCGAAGGCTCGGTGCTGGTCTGCTTCGGCGATACGCAAGTGCTGTGCACCGCGAGTGTCGAGGAAAAGGTGCCGCCATTCCTGCGCGGCAAGGGTGAGGGCTGGGTGACCGCGGAGTACGGCATGTTGCCGCGCGCGACCGGGAGCCGGACCCAGCGCGAAGCTGCGCGAGGTGGCCAGGGCGGACGGACGATGGAAATCCAGCGCCTGATCGGACGCAGCTTGCGCGCATGCATCGATCGCCACGCGCTCGGCGAACGCACGATCACGCTCGACTGCGACGTGTTGCAGGCCGACGGCGGCACGCGCACGGCCGCGATCACCGGCGCGTATGTCGCGCTCGTCGATGCAATCAGCTGGCTCAAGTCGCGCAACCAGATCAAGCGTGATCCGATCTTCGGCTCGGTTGCGGCGGTGTCCGTCGGCATCCACAAGGGAATGCCGGTGCTCGACCTCGACTACGCAGAGGACTCGGCGTGCGACACCGACATGAACGTGGTGATGAACGATGGCGGCGGGTTCATCGAATTGCAGGGCACCGCTGAGGGTCATGCATTTCGCCGCGATGAACTCGACGCGCTGCTCGCGCTCGCCAGCAAGGGCATTGCGGAATTGTGCGTGAAACAGCGCGAGGCGTTGGCCGGCGCGTGACCGCGCTGTCGCGCTTTTCCAGTTCCGGCATTCGACGACCGCGACCATGCGCCGAATCGTTCTCGCCAGCAGCAACGCCGGCAAACTGACCGAGATGCGCGCGATCCTGGCCGGCCTCGACGTCGAGCTGATTGCGCAGTCGGACCTCGGTATCTGCGACGCCGAGGAAACCGGAACGACGTTCGTCGAAAACGCAGTGCTGAAGGCGCGTCACGCGTCGGCGAATTCCGGCCTTCCCGCACTCGGGGATGATTCCGGCCTCTGCGTGGACGTGTTGGGTGGCGCGCCCGGGCTCTATTCCGCCCGTTACGCCGGCGCGCATGGCGACGCGGCCGCGAACATCGCAAAGCTGCTTTCCGCACTCCACGGCGTCGACGAAGATCGCCGTACGGCGCATTTCCATTGCTCGATCGTCTTGCTGGCTTCCGCTGCGGATCCCGCGCCGCTGATTGCAGAAGGTCGTTGGGCCGGTCGCATCCTGCACGCCGTGCGGGGGCATGGAGGGTTCGGTTATGACCCGATCTTCTTCGATCCGGCAACGAACCTCGGTGCTGGCGAACTCGACGCGTCGACAAAGAACCGGGTGAGCCATCGCGGCCAGGCGCTGGCTGGCCTGCGCGAGCGGATCGGCGGGTAGCCCCGACGCGCTGGCACGCCGCACCTACAATACCGGCATGTCCATCATTGCCCCGCCGCTGTCCCTCTACATTCACATTCCATGGTGCGTGAAGAAGTGTCCGTACTGCGATTTCAATTCGCACGCGCAGAATGGCGAGCTGCCGGTGCAGGCCTACGTCGACGCCCTGCTGGCCGATCTTGATCGCGACATCGAATCCTTCGCGGGTGCAGTCGCCGGCCGACCGCTGCACAGCATCTTTTTCGGGGGCGGCACGCCGAGCTTGTTCGCGCCCGATGCGATCGCGCGCATTCTCGATGGTGTCGGATTGCGACTCGCGCTTCCCGACGGTATCGAAGTGACGCTTGAGACCAATCCGGGCACCGTCGAACACGGGCGATTCGACCAGTACCTTCGCGCCGGCGTGTCGCGCCTCAGCTTCGGCGTGCAGAGCTTCGACGATTCCAAGCTCGCACGACTCGGGCGCATCCACTCGGCCAGCGACGCCGAACGCGCGATCCGCGACGCACAGGATGCTGGCTACTCGAACATCAATCTGGACCTGATGTACGCGCTGCCGGAACAGACACTGGCTCAGGCACTGGACGATGTCGAGCGCGCGATCTCGCTCGAGCCGACGCACCTCTCCCACTATCAGCTGACCCTCGAACCGAACACGCTGTTCGCATCGCGGCCACCTCCTCTGCCCGACGAAGACAGCGCATGGGACATGCAGGACGCCTGTCAGGAGCGCATGTCGGTCGCCGGCTTTGCGCAGTACGAGGTGTCGGCGTATGCCAAAGACAGCCGGCACAGCCTCCACAACCTCAACTACTGGCAGTTCGGGGATTACCTCGGCATCGGTGCCGGCGCCCACGGCAAGCTGACAGACGTGGATCGCGGAACCATCGTGCGCACCGCCAAAGTCAAACTGCCGCGCAGTTATCTCGAGCGCGCCGCACGGGACGAACCGGCCGGCACATTGAATCCGGTCGACGCGGCCGAGCGCCCGTTCGAATTCATGATGAATGCGCTGCGGCTGAACGCCGGGGTCGATCTCCGTCTGTTCGTCGAGCGATGCGGAATGGATTCAAGCGCCATCGCCGATGCACTGCGATCGGCGCGTAAACGCGGCTGGATCAGCGACGACCCCGAGCGCATCGTCGCGACCGAACTCGGTCGGCGGTTTCTCAACGACGTGATCGGCCTGTTTCTGCCGGATCGTCCGGGGAAGGCTTGAAAACCGCATTGATCGGGCTGACGACGTGTGAGTGCCCGGCCACGAACCATCGGGTATCGTGACGGGCCTATCCGCCGCGCACCCGCTTCCGATCATGATCACTCCCATCGTTCTTCACTGCCCGTATTGCGGCGAGTCGTTCGAAACGCAGGCCGATCTGTCGGAAGGATCATCCCGCTACATCGAGGACTGCGCTGTCTGCTGCCGACCGATCGAGGTGAGTGTCCGGGTCGGCGACGACG